>PKYZ01000563.1 GCA_003132865.1 Bryobacterales bacterium | reverse complement strand
GGTGAACTAGCTGGCCCGCCAGCCGCAACTCTGCGGGGATTTACGGTAGCGTGTTATACGAAGAATCTCTAGACGTGTCGGTCGCAACAAAACGCAGGCAGGTCCCCTCCGGAGCGGAGGACATAGGCGACAACTGGCCGCGTACAATATAACGATGGAAAGGACGCATCGTTGAATATGACGCTCTCCCGCCGCCGCCTGCTCTACCTGCTTTCCCTCGCACCGGNNCCGCCAACCCGGAAGATTTCGAGATGCCGCTTTCCGGGTTTGGTACCTGGCTCACCCCCGCTGAGAATTTCTACGTGCGCACCCACATCTACAAGCCGAAGGTGGAACTGGCGGAGTGGCGCTTGCGCGTGGATGGCCTAGTCGAGCGCGAGATGGAAGATTTTAGTCCACGACCTGAATTCCGCTGTAGATGATTTTGTAGCTGTTCATTTCCCCATAGAACAAACAGATCGGCCTGAAGTTGGAACCCAAAGTTGGGCCCGAAGCCGAATACCTCCGCCGGCGCATTCGTGCTATTTGACACAAAATAAGACAACGATTTACGCTTAGTGCAGCCGCGCAATTGGGCCGAACAGGTAAACCGCGCCCAGCAAACCGGCGCTTCAATATGCTCCGAGAAGATGTTCAGGCCGCCATCGATCACGGCTCCGAATCGGAGTCCGTCGAATACAAGGCCGCGCTTGACTCCAATTCGCCAGCCGACTGGGCTGAAATTATTAAAGACATCGTCGCGTTAGTTAGCCAACTCCGGCGGTGGCGTGATTATCTTCGGTATTGCCGATGACGGCACGGTGGGCGGATTCGACAGTCGACCACTCGCTGGATTGGACCCAGCTGACCTAACAAACAAGCTCTACAAATACACCGGCCAGCAGCTTTATGCTTTCGAGATTCTCAAGGCCACAAAAGGAACCAAAGAACTGGTCGCCCTGTTGGTTAACGGCACGGCCAATCCCATCGTCTTTTCCAAACCTGGAACCTATGATATTGGTGGTGGCAAGCAGAAGACTGCATTTTCAGCAGGCACCGTATACTTTCAAACACGGCGCAAAGGGTGAGCCTGGCAATTCAGATGACCTGCGGTGGTTTCTGGAGCGCCGGATTGAAGAGATCCGGAAATCGTGGTTGGAAGGGATCGTAAAAGTTGTCGAAGCGCCAGCCGGAGCCCGGGTGCAGGTAATAACCTCGGCGGCCGACCACAATCCACCGCGCGCGAACGGCCGCGTCGCTGTGGTCGTGTCTGGCCCGCTCGCTAGCGGGAAGGTATCCGTTTACTATGCACTCACCTCGGAGTGGTGTCAACAAAAATTCCGCACAAAGTTCCGCCGGCACAAAAACCTAAGTTTCGCTTCGCCATATTGGTCCATGCGGAGGTGGCGACCTGGGGCGTGGAATTTTCAACCGGAGTTGACATTTGCAACGAAACCAAATAGCCCACACCGCCCGCTCGCGCGCGCACCCCACAGTCCTCAGCGCGTGGCCATCGACTTCAGTTCTTCGAGATAGCCCTCGCCATAGCCCTTGCCGATCAGAGTAGTTCCGCTGCAGCCGTGGATGTGGACGTACGCCTGCTGTTCGCCCTTCGTCCATGTTCCCTGAGCCCGGTCCAGCAGGGTTAATGCGGTATGCGGCTCTTTCAGCCCCTGGCTTTCTTCACTTGAGCCAGAGACTCCCATCCAGACGCGGCTGTCATCGCACAACGCGAGCCCGTGGAAGTCCACCAGGGACACGGAGAGTGGGTAATTAGCCAATTCTTTCCCGTCCGCGGTGAACTCCATATAGCGGTGGCCGAAAGGGGAGAACCAGCCCACGCGATCTTTAGAGGAAACCAGGATCGAACCGGCCACCGGGATCGACCTGACCGGGAATTCCGAACGGGGCACAGCCCCGCCAATCTGCTTGCCGGTTATGTCGAAGCGCCGAAGAATGAGGTAATCCTGGCTACTCCCCGGATCGTCATGGTTCTCGATACCGGCGGTCCAGATGGTTCCGTCCGGCGCGAATGTCACGGCCTCCGCCCCATAAGGGAACAGGCGTACGACTGTCTGGCTCTCTGCGCTCGGGGAAATAATGTCTAGAAAGCCGGCGCCCAGCCGTTCGTCGGAGGCTGTTCCCACCACGGCCAGGTAGCCGTCGGCCCTGTGTGCAAACCAGTAAGTAAGGACCAAAAGGTGCCCGGCACCGGGTATCCCGATGGTCACGCGCTGTAACAGCTCGCCGGACTGGTTGTAGACCAGTAGCATTGGCGCCGCCGAGGAGTGATTCTCAATCGCCAGATAAGCCCCGCCGCTCCAAACGCCCACGGGCTCGCCGCTATTCGGCGGAGGGGAGAGCGGAACACGCTCCCAGACGGGCTGCGCACATAGCGCGACCGTCTGCACCGTTACCAGAAGCGCGGCGGCCATCCAAAACCGGCGCGCTTCAACAAACAGACCGTCTCGTGCTCTCATTTTCGTTTGCCTCCAAAATCAGACGCCCACCGGCGCGGGTCTATGTTGCTCCATTGTTGCAAATCGGGTAGACCTGACCGCAGCCATTACCTGGCTTCGGGCAATACATACAGCAACTGCAGAAACCGCAGTAATAGCAGCTGCCGCCGTACGCACTGGTATAGAGGTCGGCTCCGACGCAACCAGCGGGTATGTTTGTAGGGCACGTGTAAGGTGCTGAATACCAATAATCTCCAGTGCACTCGCCCCCGCCCATACAGTAAGACTGGGCGTGAACTACCTTCACGCCCAGCAGGCGATCAATCCAGCTAAGGCTCCGCGTCCCGCTCTGCTGCCGACATGCGGAGGGCGGATGCCGGTGAGCCAGCATGCTGCTGACCGTGAACCTGGGGTCCGGCTTCATCCCGTCGAAGAAGCCCGCAACCCGGGCCCCACGAGTGGTCACCACAGCCGCCGTTCTTGGAGAGGAGGCGACTAGCCGCTTGCTTGTTCCGCCCATCGCAGGGCCGGCCGGGATAAAAATGCCGACTGCCGCCACATTAAGTAAGACGACAGCGCAAACCGAAGTGTGTATCCTCATAGATGAAGAATACACTAGGATCGTGGAATGTGTTTGCCGCAGATTCCCTTAATTGCCGTGTTTCTCCGTACCAATTTGATAGGAAAGGAGATATATTTTCCGGTCCGCCTCACGCTCCATGACCCATTGCTGGATAGCTTCGCCATGGAAGCGCCACTGCCGCCCGACTTTAAAGCCCCGCAACTCGCCGCACGCCGCCCAAAGACGGACGCTCCTTCGGGACACGGCCAAGAGCCCGGCGACTTGAGCGGTCGTTAGCAGGGCTGTCATCGTTGCGTTTGCGCCTTACATACTGATAGTGAAATTACACGCGTCATCGTTACAGCGGCCACACGGCCAAGATGAGAGGTGTGACCGGAAGCCAAGCTTCGGTAACGACTGTAGATAATTTTGTAGCTGCTCAAAGCCTTCTGGTTCAACAGCGTTCACCAGGCCCCCACATGCCGGCGTATACCGTTGAAACATAAATGCTTGGAAACCAAAGTGTGCCGCCCGTATCCTATTGAAGTCTAAGTACCTAAAAATACGGCATTTTCGAGGCGTTGCGTACACCGCCCTCTAAGCAGAGGGCCGCGCCTACCATGTATGTCTCTTCTGGGCCGCCACTCGGCGCCTCGGCATCGCCAGCAATCCCAACAACTTCCCCGGTGCGCTTATAATATTACGATTGAAAGGACGGGCTGGTGTGAATATGACGCTTTCGCGCAGACGGCTGCTGTACCTGCTTTCCCTCGCACCGGGGCTGGCACTCCGGGGCGACCAGCAGCCCGGCCAAAACCTGATGGTCCGCTCCGCCAACCCGGAAGATTTCGAAATGCCGCTCTCCGGGTTCGATACCTGGCTCACCCCCGCCGAACATTTCTTCGTGCGCACTCACATCTACAAGCCCAAGGTCGAACTGGCCGAGTGGCGCCTGCGCGTGGACGGCCTGATCGAGCGCGAACTCGCGCTCGATATGGCGCAGATCGAAAAGCTCCCGCGCGTGGAACAGGTGGCCGTGCTGGAATGCGCCGGCAATGGCCGCAGCTTCTACGAGCCGGGCGTCACGGGCATGCAGTGGCGCTATGGCGCGGTGGGCAATGCCCGCTGGACCGGTGTGCGCCTGGCGGACGTCCTGAAGCGCGCGGGCGTGAAATCGGGCGCCACCCACGTCCTGTTCAACGGCGCCGACGTGCCCATGGGCAAGGTGCCGGACTTCGTGCGCACCGTGCCGCTCGAAAAGGCCCTGCATCCCGATACCCTGCTGGCCTTCCACATGAATGGCGCGCCGTTGCCCTCCTCGCACGGGTTTCCATTGCGCCTGGTGGCGCCCGGCTGGGCCGGCGATTCCTGGGTCAAATGGGTCACCAACATCAGCCTGCTCGATAAGGAATACGACGGCTTCTTCATGAAAACGGCCTATCGCCGCCCCGTGCACACGGTGGCCCCGGGCACGGCCGTCGACCCTTCAGCCATGGTCCCGGTCACTGCCATCAAGCCGAAATCCGTCATCGCCAGTCCGCTGGCGGGCGAGCGCCTGGCGGCCGAGCCGGTCACCATCCGGGGCGCGGCGTGGGCCGGCGAATCGCCAGTCGCGCGCGTGGATGTCTCCACCGATAGCGGCCGCACGTGGCGTCCCGCCAAGCTGGGCGCAGATCGCGCGCACTACGCCTGGCGGCTTTGGGAAGCCACTTGGACGCCGTCCGGCGAAGGCTCCTATGTCCTGATGGCAAAGACGACCGATGAAAAAGGCAAGACCCAGCCGTTCCTGGAGGACTGGAATCCATCCGGCTATCTATGGAACGTGGTTCCCGCCGTGCGCGTGGAGGTGGGAGGCGGCCCGCCCGGATTGCCGCCACAACCGGCCGCCGCCGATATCCCGCCGTTCCCGGACAAGGTGAAGCAGACGTGCCTGGGCTGCCATGGCCAGGACATGATCGCGGGGCAACATCTCACCCGCACGCAATGGGAGCGCGAAGTGGACAAGATGACGCGCTGGGGCGCCGCGGTCACGCCGGACGACCGGCCGGAAATCGTCGATTTCCTGTTCCGCATGTTCGGTCCGAAGTGACCGGGCCCCCGCCGTTCATAGCCCACGCCAAACAGACTTTGCCCTGTTTCCGTAACATCAAGTGAGACCGGGCCCCGCGCCCGCCAACACCAATATGAAAAAAAGCGGATAACCCCCACACGGCCACAGAGGCCCAGATCAACGCCAACCGCCGGAATGCGCAGATTATGTGCCGCATTTGGTTATGTGGCGCTGAATCGGCATCGATTGATTCTGCTGGGCGCCGTGCCGAGATCAGCGCCACATGACTGAGCCGCCATAGTGAACGCAGGAGCGACACAAGGCCGACATTTTCGCGCCAGGGCGTAATGTCCAAAGCAGGCGCCACCTCGCACCGGGCGAGAGCTTTGGCTTTGGCCGCCAAGTCGATTTCCGCGTAGATATGCGTAGTATCGAGGGAGACGTGACCGAGCCAGGCGCGGATGTGTTGATGTCCACCCCGGCTTGCAAAGAGGGGCGTAGCCGTGGTGTGGCGTCCTCCTGAACGGAAAAAATCGGGTAGGTCCAATCAGTATCAGTCCGCGCTTATGTGCCGCAGCTTAGAAGGCCTGGCATTACGATTGGAATTTGTCTGCGATTCGGTCGACATATGGTTCCTCGATTCCAGGGTAGGGGGCGGGCGGAAGGGGAAGGGTGGGTGATTTGGTCCAAGGTATTGAAGGGAAAAAGAAAATATGTTAGGTGTCATGCGTGATCGGGAGGTGCGGAAGTCCCGGCAGGCTGAATGCCTGCCCCACCAAATGAAGACCGCGGCACTCGACGGCATGCTCCTGATACTGCTTGCAGCCGTCCTAATCTGGCCGCTGTTCCAGGTGGAGTACTTCGACAACTGGATGTCGATCGACGGCGGTTTCATCGGCGACGCGCGTTTTCTGCGCGAGCACTTGCCCAGCCCCGGATGGGCGCCGTTTTTCTACTGCGGTAACCGGTTCGACTATCTCTACCCGCCTGCCATGCGATACGGCGCGGCGTTGATCTCGCGCTATGGCCGCGTCAGCGTGGCGCGGGGCTATCACGTTTACTCCGCGCTTCTGTATTGCCTCTCTATTGCGGGCGTCTACGCTCTCATGCGAAGCGTAAGGCGCTCTCGAGTTTTTGCGGCGTCGGCGGCTCTCGCGTCACTCATTCTTTCTCCCGTGCTGTTGATCTTCAAGCCTATCCGCGACGACTCGGCACTGCACATGCCCCAGCATTTGAATGTGATCGTCAAGTGGGGCGAAGTGCCGCACATGTCCGCAATGGGAATCCTGCTGTTCGCGCTGTCGGCAGGCTGGCTGGCGCTGCGGGGGCATCGTCCCGGGATGCTTGCCACAGCCGCGATACTCTGCGCCCTGTGCGTTTCGACCAACTTCTACGGCGCCACCGCCCTGGCCATCTTTTTCGCGCTGATGGTCTGGACATTGTGGGTGGCTCACGGGGGAGCGGGCATTTGGTGGCGGGCGGCGGCAATTGCCGGTTTGAGCTATGCCCTTACGGCGTGCTGGTTGACGCCTTCGTACCTGGCTCTTACGGCCGCGAATTTGAAACTTGTGGCTCAGCCAGGCAATACCGGTTCGCGGGCGCTGGCGATCGCCCTGATTGCCTTGTTCGCCGCTATTTCTTTTCGGGTTGGGCGCCACAAGCCGGAGCGCGCCTTCCCCATTTTCCTCTCAGGCGCATTGGCACTCTTCGGCCTGAGCGCGCTGGGAGCTTACTATTTCGGGTTTCACGCCATCGGGGATTCCGCGCGTTTCGTGCCGGAACTCGACCTCCTGCTGATCCTCGCAGCACTGGAGTGTTTGAGGCGCGGCCCGCTCGCCCTGCGCATCTGCGGTGGTTCTGTGCTCGCCTTGGCGTTTCTGGTGGCATTACCGTATTTGCGGCATCCGTGGGCGGTCTATGTGCGCGACGATCATCCGCAAAAGCGCATCGAGTACCGGCTCTCGGAGTGGCTGGCCAGGAATCTGCCCGGGGCGCGCGTGCACACCGCCAGTTCATTGGGCTTCTGGTCTTGTGCCTGGCACGACGTGCCCCAGGTTGGCGGTATCTCGGACCAGGGAATGCAAAACCAACTGATCGCGCTGGCCGACTGGCAGATCCTGGCCGGCGACAAGCCGGTACGGGACATCTACTGGCTGCAGGCCCTGGGCGCCGATGCGATCGTGGTGCACGGAGGGCGCTCTCAGGAGATCTGGCACGCCATACGGGATAAACAGAAGTTCAGCGGCCGCCTGGCGGTCCTGTTTGACAGCGGAGAGGACGACATCGTATATCGCGTGCCGCGGCGTTTTCCAGGATTGGCGCGGGTGGTCGATCGCCGCAGGATGCAGGCGCTTCCCGAAATCGAGTGGAACGACGACAACGAACCCCAACTACGCGCCTATGCCGAAGCGCTCGAGCAAGGTCCCGATTCTCCGGCGTCCAGCCAATGGGTGAGTCCGCGGAGCATGCGGATACGGGCGCGGATTCGTGAGGGCGAAAGCATAGCCGTCCAGGTCACTTACGATCCGGCCTGGCACGCCTACTCCAGTGGGCGGAGCCTCCCGGTGCGCGAGGATGTCATGCATTTCATGCGGATTGACGCGCCGCCGGGCGAGCAGGAGATCCAGCTTGATTTCGAGACTCCGCGGGAGAACCAGATCGGGCGTGTGGCGAGCCTCATGGCGCTGACTACCGTGATGGTCCTGTTGGCGCTCGGGATGCGTTCGCGCTTGCGGGAGAAAAGCAAGACGCTGTGCGCCGGCTCGTGAACTGCGCCGGCCGGGGATACGGCTTTCCAGCAGTGGCGGGACTTCAGCTTCACGAACTCACTTGCAATTACTCCTGGCGCCGTTTGCCGCCTGGCGCCGACGCTTACTCGCCTTGGGCCGAGTTCTTTGCGTCTTCGGCGTTCCATTGAACGACTCTGCAAGCCGCGTCCCCAATCTTCCCTACTTATGGTGACGCAGGAGTTTGCGCCACGGCACGCTGGCACCCGCGTGCTCATTCCACGCGGGAGGCACTCGGAAATCAGAATGTAATCTTTTCGCTTTCGACGGTGCCCACCGAGTTGATGATCTGTACCAGCGCCGCGACGACTTGGTTGGAATCGCCGTTCACCGGAAACAGAGCGTGCAGTCCAAAGACGCCGGCCAGGGTCGAGCCTGCAAAGTACTGCTGGAATGTGGAAGCGGCGGCCACGGTGATGTTGCCGGGCGCGATGGCGTTGCCGGAGGAATCGAAGAAGCTGAATACAAGCTGAGATGTGCTCCGGGTGTTATCCCAACCGTTGATTTGCAGTTGCACGTTGGTAGTCGTGCAGTAAAGCAGGGTCGGAGCGCAGGCCACGTTGCGCGCTGCAACTGCCGCATCGATGCCGACGACCGCCACGGGAATCGTGACATTGGCTTGCGCGGTGTTGCTGCCTAGAGTCACGGTGAACGCCAGGGCGCCCGCCGTGGTGCCCGTCCCGAATGTAACGGACGGCCCTCCCGCGAATTGCCCGGCGGACGCTCCCTCCGCCACGGTGAAGCTGGCGGAGCGCGTTCCATCCGCGAAGGTGACGGTTGGGTCGTCGCTGACGCCGCTGACTGCGGACTGGAAGGCGAGCGTCACCGTTCCACTGCCACTCGACACCGACCCCGACGCCAGGCTGACCGAAAGACTCCCTTGTTGCGCGCTGGCGGGCGTGGCCAGATTCAGTTGGATCGACGGGGCAGGGAAAACAGGCGGAGGCGGCGCCACTCCCATGCCCGCGAGCGGATACGTGAGCAGGCCGATGGTCAGGGTCGCCTGTTGCGCACCTGCGGCGGTGGGTGTGAATATCACATCCAACTCGGCGGACGAACCCGGTGCGACGGTCGGCCCCGAGAGCGCGCTGCCTGCCAGGCTGAAGGTACCGCCAGTCAAGGGAGGAATCGCGGGAACGGTGAGCGGCACCGGCGGATTGGTCTGATTGGACAGCGTCAGCGCGATGGTCTGGCTCGATCCGACCTGGACGTTGCCGAAGGTTACGGTTTCCCCGGCGCCTAGCGGCTGGCTCTTCCAGAGCACCGACAGTCCCGCTACACCCGTGCCCCGCAGGAAGACCGTAATCGTATTGCCGGCATCGGTGCAATTCGCGCTGCTCAAGGTGCAGATCGTCATGGTGGCGCTGGGAGATCCCAGTTGGAACGGCTCGAATTGCACGGTGAAGTCTAGAGTGCCGGTGGGGTTGATCGTGATCGGCAATTGCTGAACGGATGCGCCGCCGCACAAGTCGGGCGACAGTGGGCACACCACTGAGAAATACGGCGTGTACGGGGGCGTGAGGGAGTTAGTTCCGGCCAGGGCTAGGCTGGAAAGGGACGCGGGATTTGGTCCCGTGTTCGTCAAGCGGAATTCGACGTCCGCCACACTCCCCAGCGCCACCGACTTGAAGTCGTAGAGTGAGCCGACGGGAGTTGCCACGCCGCCCTGTACCGTCGAGAGNNCACGCCGCCGCCGCCAACAGCACGAACAATCCAGCCGGCCGGCTCATGGGTTCCCTATCGTAACGGTTGGCGTGCCGATCGAGACCACGCTACTGGAGACTGTCGACTTCGACGCCGCCGAGGCGCGGCTTACACCCACAAACGCCGCGCCGGCGCCCGCGGCGACTATGGCCGCCAGAATGATCCATTTCTTGTGGCTCCCGGAGCCCATCTTGCTGGTGGTCGGCGTGACATCACCGGATTTCGCCGTGGTCCGCGCCGTCGTGGTCGGCGTGATCTCGCCGGATTTCGCC
>PKYZ01000291.1 GCA_003132865.1 Bryobacterales bacterium | reverse complement strand
TCGCGTTTTTTGTGCACTGCCGTGTGGCCTTCTGACGGTCTGACACCATGGGCATCCTGGATTACCGTTTTCGGAGCCCAATACCCAGCCTACAGATACCCCTGTCCAACGCTACCAGTGCAGCCTCACGACTGCCCTCGCATGGCTCGGGGCCAGGGCGGCTCGCTATTCCTTCCCTGTACGCCTCTTGCATTCGCTACTCCACGCCGGTTTATCCCGACGCTATCCCAGGCCTGGGGTCTGCCCCACAAATTCTGCAACATTCCCGATGTTGGAGAACTAAATGGCATTAGCCAGCATTGGCTGTCCCACTTTTGTGTCACGGCTTTAGATACTTATCGAACCACTCGATGGCCAGCTTCTGCGCCTGCCGATGCGCTTCGAGGTAAATCCCATAGTGGGTGATATTCGGAATCACCACTAGATTCTTCGCGCCGGTGAACCGCTGGTACGCCTTGAGCGCATGATCCCGGTTGTCGAATAACTCTTCCTTTTCGGCGATCACGAACTGCATAGCGCATTGCGGCGCCTTGTTCACATCCTCCACAGGATCGTACGGCACAAACTTCGACCGCACGGGTGCGCCCCGCAAATTACCGATGGCCTTCACTCCCGGCGCCGGATAGCCCAGCTCGCCGCGCGCCATCTTAGTAGCTTCTTCATAAGTCTTGCGGCGCTCCGTCTCGTTGGCGATCATGGCGCGCCCATCCATCGCGCCTACCTGGCTGTGGATGGCCTTCACCCGCGAATCGTGTTCCGCCACGTACACCACCAGTCCGCCCGAAAAACTGCTGCCCCAAAGCCCCAGGCGGGCGGGATCGAACTGCGGCTCGGCCTGCAGCCAGGCGATGGCGTTAAACCAGTCGGTGACCTCGTCCATCGGATCCACCACCTCGCGCACCTCCTGGACTTCGGCGGTGAACCGTCCATTGGGGTGCTGGCGCGGTTCCGGCGCTGTCAGGATCACGCGCGAATCGCTGTCGCCCCAGCCCCGGTAATCGAAGGTGACCGCCAGATAGCCGGCGCGCGCGAAGGCGATGGCATCCGGCCGCAGCAGCGCGGCCGTTCCGCCCCAGCCGTGCGCCATCAAAATGGTAGACAGCTTTTTGTCTGCCGAAGCCTTCGGCGCGAAGACCTCGGCCGACATCCGGGTGCCTTCGCTGATGATGTTGGCGCGGCGGAACGAGATGTCTTCGGGCGGCGCGAACGGCGCGGTCTGTGCCCAGGCAGATGTGGAAAGCGCGATTATGAGGAACCAACGCATGGCAGGCGATTCTATCACTAACTGCCGTCAAAAAGGCAGCCTGAAGTTTGGCCACCAGACTAGGCGGCATATCCAACCACCCACCATTCACGCCATTCAGTCCTGCCTAACTGACTGAAAATAATCGCTAAGCACGATCAATCTCGCCGATCCAGGAAAACGTCGTGCTACACTGATGTCGGGCAGGGAGATATCCACCCTGTGCGAAACGGTTCCCCGCACTCGCCGCGAGGTGTTCTATCGGGAACCCGCTGGCTCTTTGACAATTTCAACCGCAGCCGGAACGCATCGCGCCGGCTCCAACAACCCGGCCTGCACATTCCATAACCAACACTTCAACTAAACTCCGTAACTATCACAAACAAAACCGAATCCAAGTGTATTTCTGGCGATTGGCTTTGTTCGGCAGATTTTTCCTTACAAAGCCAATCCCAGCCACTGGCCGTGGCGCGCAAGAATGGAAGCGATTTGCCCCGGCCCTCCAAATATCTGCGAAGCTTGAATACTGAACCATGCGCTCTCGCCTCATCTTCTCGGCACTCCTTCTTACCGCGCTCCACGCCCAAGACGCCGACCCGCACATGACCGGCTACTCCGCGACCCGCGCCCGCGAAGAGCAAGCCATCGAACGGCAATTCCGCGCCATCCCTTCGCCCGAAGAGGAGAAGAAACAGCATCGCTACTTCACCGCCGAACCGCATCCCGCCGGCTCCGAACGCAATCACGAGCTGGCGCTCTATGTCGCGCGCCTTTGGAACGAGCAGGGTCTCGAAGATGTCCGCATCCTTCGCTACGACGTCCTGACTTCCCTGCCCCGCTCCATCGCCGTGGAAATGGTCGCGCCCACCGCGTATCGCGCATCTCTCCGCGAAGACCCCTACGACGCCGATCCGGACACGAAGAACTCCGCCATTCGCGGCGGCTATCTCTCCATGTCGGCTTCCGGCGAAGCGACCGCGCCGCTGGTCTACGCGCACAGCGGCAATCCCGAAGACTACGACGTGCTGCGCCGCCACCACATAAGCGTAAAAGGGAAGATCGTGTTGGTGCGCTACTCGAACCCCTACAGTTACCGCGGCTTCAAAGCTCTCACCGCGCAGAATGCGGGCGCCGCCGGCCTGCTCATCTATTCCGATCCGGCCGAAGACGGCTTCGAGCGCGGCAAGGTGTTCCCCGATGGGCCATGGGGACCCGAGAGCCACATCCAGCGCGGCTCGATCACTTACGATTTCCTGGTTCCCGGCGATCCGCTCACGCCTGGTTGGGCTTCGGTGGAAGGCGCCAAACGCATCCCGATGGAGGAAGCCGTCTCGCTGCCGAAAATCATGGCCGTCGCCATGTCCTGGCGGGATGCCAAGCCGCTACTCGCGCGCATGGATGGTCCGCTGGCGCCCAAGACGTGGCAGGGCGGCCTGCCCTTTCCATACCATCTCGGCGGCGGCGCCGTGCGCGTACACATGAAGGTGGATATGGACACCAGCCCCAAGCCCAACTACGTGGTAGAAGCGCGCATCCGGGGCAGCCAGTTTCCCGACGAGTGGATCGTGCTTGGCAATCACCGGGACGCCTGGGAATTCGGCGGGGTCGATCCATCCAGCGGCACAGCATCCTTGATGGAACTGACCCGCGCCCTGGGCCAACTGAAAGCGCCAGGATTCCGGCCCAAGCGCACCCTTATCGTGGCGAGTTGGGATGGCGAAGAAGTGGGACTCACCGGTTCCACCGAGTGGGGGGAGCAGTTCGGCGACGAGCTGAAGCAGAAGCTGGTCGCCTATCTCAACGTGGATTCATCCACCTCGGGCCCTAACTTCCATCCCAGCGCCATCGGCTCGCTGGCGCCACTGCTGGTGGAACTGAGCCGCGACATGCCCGCTCCCTCAGGCTCGACTTTGTACCAGGAGTGGCGCGCCTCCGCGGCTGGCGCGCGCGCGGCGGAGAAAGACAGGCGCCCGGTGACCGACGAAAACCTGGTCGAAACCCGCATCGGCAGCGGCTCGGACTTCACCGTCTTTCTGAACCATCTATGCCGTCCCACGGTGGAGCTCCAGTTCGACGGCCCTTACGGCGTCTATCACTCGGCTTACGACGACTTCTTCTGGATGAATCATTTCGGCGATCCCGGCTACCGCTATCACACCCTGATGACGCAGTATTGGGGCGCGCTGGCGCTGCGTCTGGCCGGCGCTGAAATTCTGCCTTTCGATTTTGCCGCGTACGGGCGCGATATCGCGACGTTTGCGTCGGTGCTGGCGGCCAACCGGCAGGCTCGCCGGCAAGTGGATTTCCGGACGCTCGAACTGCGCATCGCAGAGTTCCGGCAGGCCGGCGGCGATCTGAGCGCCGCACTGGCGCAAGCCCTTGCCAACGGCCCGCTCGACGCCAAACTCGCCGCACGGGTGAACGGCGGCATCATGCGCGTGGAATCCAATTGGGCGAACCCGGACGGCATCCCCGGCCGCCCGTGGTTCAAGCACACGCTCTACGCGGCGCGCTTCACTTACGGCCATCTGGAGCTTCCCGGCCTCACTGAAGCAATCGAGAAACGCGACTGGAAGGAAGCTCAGCGGCAGGCGCGCATTTTGGCCGAGGCGCTTGGGCGCAACGCCGCGCTACTACGAGAAACTCTGGCGATCTTAGGCAATGGATGAAGCTTCGTGGGGCAGGACTCCTCCAGTCCTTGCGGCCGACGCCCGCGTCGGCCTGAGAGGCCGCCGCAGGCCGAGGGCCTGCCCCACCGCGCGGTTTTCATAACGGTTGGTGGGCTGCAAGCCCATCCTGACAGACCTGGAGGTCTGCCCCACTTACTGCACTGCGATCACCGCGGTACCCGGCGAGGCTATAGAGCCCACCAGCGCCACCACCGCCACATCTCCGCTGGCCGTGGAAGCCGGTATGGTCACGTTGATCTGGTACAAACCGGCATAAGTCAGACCTGCGAATGTGACTTGGCCGGCGGTTGCGCCGACAGTTATGGTCGGCGGCGTAGCCAGGGGCAGCGCGGTTGTAATCAGCTTTCCTTCCGGCGCCGCGGGATTCGTAACGCCGAACCCGGTGCCATAAAGAACGATGGTTTCGCCGGGCGCCGCCGGCGTGGCCCCGGTTGTCGTCGTTGGTCCTATCAGCGAGCCATCCGCGTGCGTCGCCACAATGTGCTTCCCATCGCTTTGCAGGAAGAAAGCCGGCGCCACGTCTTGTACTTGGACAGTTACGGCTGTGCTGGCGAGGCCGAAGTTGTAGGTTTCGAAAGTTGCCTGCCCCGACGCCAGACCCACCGGCAACAAAATGTTAAGCTGGGTGGGGCTGACATATTCCACATACGCGTATGTCCCGTTCACCTTCACGCTCACACTATCAATGTCGGTCGGGAGCGCCGAATTCACGAAGTCGTTGGTGTCCCACACTCGCGTGGTCCCCGAGAGGTTTCCTCCCGTTATGGTGACCCATGTGTTCGGAGCGATAGCGGGCTGGAAGCTCGCGCCATTGACGACGTTAGTGGCGGTGACGATAGGCGCCGCCTGGAGCCGGCCAAGCAAGCCATGGTTTCCGTTGTCCGGACCCGGAATCCCAGCCGTGAAATAGACGGCGTTCGCGTCTCCGCCGCTGCCACCGTTGCCGGCCAGCAGCGCCCAGAGATTTGGGACCACGATGGTAGTGCCATAAAGGTCGTCGAGTGTAGCTATATACGCGCCGGTGGTGGGGTTGAACACGTTGACGGTGCCGTCGCCGAAATTCCCCACCAGCAGATCGCTTGCGTAATCGCCGAAGTTGCTGGGAGCGATCGCCAATCCCCAGGGCGCATTCAGGTGTCCGCCCGCGATCAGCCGGTCCATTAGCGTTCCCGCCGTGCTGTAAACGTCCACGTATCCGTTACCCGCGCCAGGCATCGCGAAGTTCTTGCCGGTGTTCTGTAGCGCGTAGGCGACGTACAAATTGCCCGCGAGATTCTGAATATTGAAAGGCGCGTAGCCCGCCGGAAGGTTGCCGTCCTGGAAGGCATTTGGCAAAGTAACCGGTTTATAGTTGGAGTCAAAGACGTCGATAGTCCCGCTGTGAAGATTCGCGGCGTAAAGGTAGGTATTGGAACCGCTTGTACCAATCGCGAGACCCGTATAGACCGCCCCTGATGCCGAGTTGTCTACCATTATCTGCGCTTCGGTCGCGTTCACGGTGTGGTTCCAGCCGGATATGGTGCCGTCCAACGTGTCGAAAATGAACGACGCCGCATCTCCGGTGGCGATCGCAAAACCCGTCGTGCTGTTGTTGACCGTCCCGGTCGGAACGCCTGTAGTGCCACCTGCCTTGGAGGGCGGTATGGTCACCACCAGCGAAATCACGCTGCCGGTGCTGGTATAGAGCGTGGACAGCCCCGCGCCCGCGTCCGAGATCCAGAACGGGCTGGTGCTCGATTCCGAGATGCCCCACGCGCCTTTCAGGTTCGGATCGGTATAGTCGGCCAAATCGGGGATATCCGATGTCAGATTGCGAACTACGTACGCGTTCGCAGCCCATAGTGAGCCTGAAAATGCAGCCACACACAGGGCGCATCCTGCCAGCGTTGCCCATCTTCTAGAATCTTGCGTATGCATGATTGTACTTGCCCTCCTCGTCGTTCAACGGTATGTGCAAACCATCACACTTACCCTCACAGCCGTGAGAGTCGTGTAGCGTTCGTTAGCGTTAGTGTACACCCAATTGGCCCAGGCCGGTTCTTCCCGTTGCGATTATTTACACTCATGAACCGCGAAGTCATCCTTCCCGAGCATTTCGCGAACGCCTTTCGCCTGCTCTTCGATTGCGTTCTGGCGCGCGGTCCGCCATGCTACGCTGTTCCTTACTACGCCCATGCCCCTCACCCGCACCAAAGGCCAACTCATGAGCGCCTCGGAAATCGACCGCACGCTGGTGCGGCTGGCGCACGAAATCCTGGAGAAGAATTCCGATCTCGACCGGCTGGCATTCATCGGCATTCGCCGCCGTGGCGTGCCGCTTGCCCAGCGCCTGGCCCGCAAAATCGAATCGCTCGAACAGCGCGCCGTGCCGGTCGGCATTCTGGATATCAATCTCTACCGCGACGACCTCACCACCGTGGATATCAAGCCTGTGGTCAGCGCCACCGAGATTCCGTTTTCCGTACAAGGCAAAGACATCATCCTGATGGACGATGTGCTCTACACCGGCCGCACCATCCGCGCCGCGTTGGACGCCCTGTTCGACCACGGCCGCCCGGCGCGCGTACACCTGCTGGTCTTGATCGACCGCGGCCACCGCGAGTTGCCCATTGAAGCCCAGTTCGTCGGCCGCACCGTGCAAACCACCGACGACGAAATCATCGAAGTCAAATTTCAGGAGATCGACCAACTGGAAAAAGTGCTCATGGTCGAAAAAGTCGCCGAAAGCGAAGCCGTTTAAACCATGCCGGCAGGATTGCTGGGAATTGAAGAACTGGATCGCGCCGAGATCGAAGCCATCCTGGCGCGCGCCAAGCAGTTTCAACCTGTCCAGGACCAATCGCAGAAGAAACTGGACACGCTCCGCGGGAAGATGATTGTCAATCTCTTCTTCGAAGCGTCCACTCGCACCCGCACCAGCTTCGAAATCGCCGCCAAACGCCTGGGCGCCGACGCCGTTTCCATCGCGGCCTCCGGTTCCAGCGTGTCGAAGGGCGAGTCGCTGGTGGATACGCTCAACACGTTGGCGGCCATGCGCCCCAACGCCATTGTCATGCGGCATTCGGCCTCCGGCGCGCCGCACTTTCTGGCACGCCACCTGGCCATGCCCATCATCAACGCCGGCGACGGCACGCACGAGCACCCCACCCAGGCGCTGCTCGACGCGCGCACCATCCTCGACCGCCGCCCCAGCCTGGAGGGCCTGCGCGTGGCCATCATCGGCGACATCGCCCACAGCCGCGTGGCCCGTTCCAACGTCTACCTGCTTTCGAAATTCGGCGCGGAGATCGTGCTGTGCGGCCCGGCCTCGCTGCTGCCGCGCGAACTGGCCCACATCGCGCCCGGCGTCACTCTCACCAACGATATTCGCGAAGCGATTCGCAACGCCGACGTCATCATGATGCTGCGCGTGCAGCTCGAGCGGCAGCACGAAGCGGCGTTTCCGGCCGCCGAGTATTTCCAATTCTACGGCTTGCGGCTGGAGCACCTGGCGCTGGCCAAACCGGAAGTCATCGTCATGCACCCCGGCCCCATCAACCGCGGGCGCGAGTTGTCCTCGGAAGTGGCCGACTCCCAGCGCTCCGTGATCCTCAACCAGGTCGAAAACGGCGTCGCCGTGCGCATGGCGGTGCTAGAGCGGGTGATTGGTTAGATGTCTCAACTCCTCATCAAGAACGGGCGCGTCATCGACCCGGCTTCGGCCACCGACATGCTGGCCGACATTCTGATTCGCGACGGCGTCATCGCCGCCGCCGGCGCGGGTCTCGAAGCGCCGGGAGCGGAGATCTTGGACGCCTCCGGCTTGATCGTGGCGCCCGGCTTCATCGACATGCACGTGCATCTGCGCGAGCCCGGCTTCGAGCACGCCGAAACCATCGAGACGGGCGCGCGCGCCGCGGCCGCCGGCGGATTCACGTCCATCTGCTCGATGCCCAACACGCTGCCGGTGAACGACAATGCCACCGTGACCAGCTACATCATCGAGCGCGCGCGCAAGTTCGCCGTGACGAACGTCTTCCCCATCGGCGCCATCACCAGAAACAGCGCGGGCGAAGAGTTGTCGGCCATCGGCTCCATGAAAGCCGCCGGCGTAGTGGCCATCTCCGACGATGGACGCCCCGTGATGAACGCCCGCGTGATGCGCCGCGCCATGGAATTCGCGCGCTCCTTCGCCCTGCCGGTCATCGATCATTGCGAAGATCTGAACCTGAGCGCGGGCGGCGACATGCACGAAGGTTTTGAGTCCGTGCGGCTGGGCCTGCGCGGCATTCCGTCCTGTTCCGAAGACGTGATGGTGGCGCGCGATATCCTGCTGGCGCAGCTCACCGGCGCGCGCTTCCACGTGGCGCACATCTCCACGCGCAACGCCATGGCGATGGTGGCCTATGCCAAGCAGCAAGGACTGCCGGTCACCTGCGAAGCCACTCCGCACCACTTCGCCCTGACCGACGCCCAGATGCTGCCCTACGACAGCAATTTCAAAATGAAGCCGCCGCTGCGCACCGCTTGCGATGCGGGCGCGGTAGTGGACGGCATCGTGGCCGGCGCGGTGGACGCCATCGCCACCGATCACGNNGCCTCGAAACCGCGCTGGGCCTGGCGCTGGAGCACCTGGTACACCCCGGCAAGATTTCGCTCACGCGCCTGGTGGCCCTGTTCACCACCGGACCCGCCGGCGTGCTGCATCTCGATCGCGGCACCTTGCGCGTGGGCGCGCCCGCCGACGTGACCATCTTCAGTACGGATCTACAGTGGACTTACGACGTGAATCAGTCGTTCTCCAAGAGCCGCA
>PKYZ01000212.1 GCA_003132865.1 Bryobacterales bacterium | reverse complement strand
TCCGGGGGACCCGCGCAGACCGGGGCGCAGGCCGGGGGCCTGCCCCACCAAAGCCCAAGGTGTGGAATATAAAGAAGGTCAGCGGAAAATGGTGAGGCCGGTTTGCAGGAGGTGCGCGCGGAAGCCTTCGTATTGGTAGAACGCCTCGCCGTAGCCGTAGTAGCGGTATTCGGACTTCCAGACCAGGCCCTTGTGCAACGGCAGCGAGAGGCGCGCGAGCGGTTGATAGCAGGTAGTCGGGCGGCTGCCCGAGGAGATTAACAGCGATCCGCCGAAGGCCAGCCGCGGCGCGAGTTTCGCATAGCTGGGCAGGGCCAGGTCGATGAGCGCGCTGGCGCTGTGGGCATTGTCGCGATAGAGCGACAACGCGGGGCTGAAGAATTCGGGATCCAGGTAGCCGATGTTGGAGCGCAGTGTGGAGCGCGTGTATTCGCCCAGGATGGTGACGCGCTTGGAGGGGGTCCAGGCGGCCGATAGGGAATTCTGGCGGCTCAGAAAATCGTAGTTGATGCCCGGCGTGGGATTCTGATTGTTCAGCAGCGAGAAACTGGCCTGAAGGGATAGCGTGGAGGCGAGCTGGTATCGCGCGCGGGCGCGCATCTTCTGATAGTTATAAAGGCTGGTGCGGAAGTAGGCGTGATCGGTGGAGGCGCCCTCGAAATCCACGTTAAGCGAGAGCTTCTGGCTGGCGCGAAAGTTGGCCCCGGCGAGGCCAACTTGCTGGCGCAGCTCACTCGATTCCTGGCCGGGCCCCGCAATGAGGAGGTTGCCGGTTTCGGCATTGCCCCACACATAACGATAGCCGCCGCGCAGCGTAAGCCTGTGGGTCACGTCCAGCAACACGTCGGTTTGCTCCTGGTTGTAGTTCATCACCAGCAGACTGGCCAGGGTCGTTGACGTGGTCGGACCGGAGAGAAAGGGCTGCAGGATCATATCGGTGACTAGGCCCGCGGCGGCGGTGTGCATGCGGTCCGTCATCCAGGATTCGAGGATGCGCACGCGCTTCAGCGGGCGCAGCTCGAAACCCAAGCTGCCAGTGGTATGGGGCTGCTTGCCTTCGGCGAAGCCCAAGGCCTGTTCTCCGGTATAAAACAGGATGGCCTGCTGCAGCACGAGATTGCCAGTATCGAACTGAGAATAGCTGACGTTGGTTTCAGGTCGGCTGTAGAGGAACTGGCCCGACACATCGATCCAGGAGAACGGGTTGGCGGTGAACAGGACCTTGCTATAAATGCTATCGCCGCGGATGCCGTAAGCCTGCGCCAGGTTGGTCAAGTCGAGCGTCTGGCCAAAGTACGGCTGATAGTTGTTGCCGTAGTTGAGAGTGGAATCGTAGGCCTGCTGATCGTCGCGCAGCGTGGTGCCGCCCTGTTCCAGAGTGGCGTGAAAGCGATTGAACTCCAGGCGGACGCCGCCGCGGTAGTTATCCGTCTTATCGAACATGCGGTCGGCGACGGGGTATGTGTTCACGTCCGATTCGAACGTGGTGATGCCGGTTCCCTGGCCGGAATCGCGGCCATAGGCGATGTAAGGCATAATGCGATGGCCAGGAAGCAGGTCCAACTGGAAATCGCTCATGCGGCGGCGGGCGAAGTAGGAGTCCTCGTCCAGCACGATGCCGGTGCCCAGCAAGGGATCGGCGAACGATGGCAGCAGGCTGAAGTAGGCGATATCGCGATAGTCGAAGTTGAAATCGTAGATGCCGCGCTTGGAGGCGTTCACGTGCAGGGTGTTGTAGGGATCGCCGCCCCAGTTGTTGGCGCGCACGTCCAGGCGATCGAAGAGGCGCTTCTTGGGATCGACGATGGTGAAGTCCAGCCCCAGCAGGCGGGGACCCTGGCCCAGATTGACCACGCTGCGATAGACGTCGTTGTCGCCGCCGATGCTGGTAAAGCGGTAGCCGAAGTCGAGGGTGCCGGTAATCCAGGGTTCGGTGGAGGGGGTGGGGGAGACGGCCGCGTCGGGGGCCGGTTGTGGGGCCGGCTGTTGTGCAGCCTGTTGTGCAAGCAAGGGAATTGTGACGAACAAAGCCAATGGGAGCCTCATCTGAGCAACTCCTGGTTCACGTAAGACCCGTGGACCTTCAGGTGGCAGACGGTGCAATTTTGGAACTGCGGGCTGAACAGGTCGTGAAACGCCGGAGGGACTCCGCCCAGCGCGGGAGGATTCTTGATGGGTCCGGGCGCAGTGGGCAGGTTGGCATGGCACTCCAGGCACAGGTAGCGGACTTCCGCGCGGGCCAGCATGCGCGGGTTGGCGGAGCCGTGCGGCTCATGGCAGGCGCCGCAGCCTTCCAGGCGCACAGGCGCGTGCTCAAAGGTGAACGGACCGCGCAGGTTGCCGTGGCAGCGGAAACAGCCAGGTTCGTTGGCGGCGTAAGACTGCGCGGAGGCATGGAGGATGCTGCCATGCGGGTTGTGGCAATCCACGCACGACATGGCGCCTTCAGGCAGGCGGTGTTTGTAGGGCCGCTGGAACTCGGCCCAAACCGCCGTGTGGCAGCTTGCGCACTGCTCGTTGATCGTCGCCATTCTTCGGGGGACGAGCCCGTTGGGGCCGTTGCGGTGGATGGAGTGGCAGGCGGTGCAACTGACCTCGTTCTTCGCGTGGCTGCTTTGGATGCGGCCGATGTGGGTGGGCTGATTGAGGTGACACTTCAAGCAGTCGCGATCAGCTTCGGCGGCGGGCAAGTGGGCCGGGTTGACGATCGTTGCCTTTTCGGCCGATGCGGCATGCGCACCGCCGGGGCCGTGGCAGGATTCGCAGGCTTTGCCTTCCCAGCCGCGCCTTTTTTGGGTATCGACCAGCTTGTGCGAACTCTTTTGAAAGGCGTTGTAGATGTCTTCGTGGCAAGGCTGGCAGGTGTCTGAGCCCACATAGCCCGACGGGGCCGGCGCTGTGGCCGGAACAGGCGCTGGCGCGGCGGGGGCGGGGGTCTNNACTGCGCGCCAGCGGCATGGCATACGTTACAGCTCTCTCCCAACGCATCGGTATTAGCCAGGAAGTGGGCCGATTCGCCCTTCGAAACGTGACACCCGCTGCAAGCCGCCGAAGCGGGCTGCACGGGATTATTGGTCGCGCCCTGAATCCAGCCCTGGGGATCTTGCACCGGATTCAGGCCGATCGGCAGGATCTCCTCAGTGTTCGTACCATTGACCTGGGTGTGGCACACCTGGCAGTTCTGCATATAGGTAGCATCTCCCGCCGGGCTCATGACCGGGAAGAGGATGCCGGAGAAGTTGTCAATGCTTCCGCCATGGCCCACGACGATGTAGGGGTTCTTGGGCGGCCCGCCTGGGTTGGTCGCGGCATTCACGCCATCGTGAAGGCGGTGAACCAACAAACTGAAGTTGATGCCCTGCGGCGGCTGGGTCTGGTACGACTTGACCGTAGCGGTGGCGCGCGTGCTGGCATCGGTGTTCGACGGATTGTGGCAGAACACGCAGTATTCGGGCTCATTCCGCCGGTTTCCGTGCAGAACGAGATGCACGTGGCATTGATTGC
>PKYZ01000821.1 GCA_003132865.1 Bryobacterales bacterium | reverse complement strand
CGAAACCGCCTGCCCCACCATCTCGATCACTCCGGGCATCACAGCCGGATCGAAGATCACCTGCACCGTGAATGCGCCGGCTGGACTCTTCACGATGCCGCGGCAGCCGTCCGCAAGGCCGTGATCGCGGCCCGTTTCCGGATGTACGGTGGCGGCGTTGGTGGAGCGGCGCAGGCCGGATTCCCTATAGAGCTTGCTCATCAGCGGAGAACCGTGCGGCGGCGGGCTATCAGCGGCAATGAGAATCAGGGGATATTCGGGCGTGGGGGCTGGTACTGGAGGCAGCCGGGCAGTCTGGGAGGCCGCCGCAGGCCGAGGGCCTGCCCCACTATCGTCGAGCCACACGGCGCCGCTCAGCATCGCTTTCCACAGATCGCCGGCGGAAGCGATATCGGAGACGCGCGTGGATTTCGCGTCCGGGTAGGTGAAGACGGTGCCGCGGCCATCTTTCTTGAGGGCCGCGACGCGCTGCTTCAGGACATCGGAGTAAGTAGCGGAATCGTGCGCCAGGCGGAGAACGACTTCGGCGGGCGCGGTGAGCTTGGGCGGGGCGGCGAGCAGGGCGGGCGACAGGCTGAAGCCCGCTACAGTGGAGCCCGCGGGGGTGGGCGCTTCATCCAGCGACTCAAGGTACATGGGCGCCGGGATCAAATAATCGGCGTGCTGCGCGTAGCCATCCAGCCAGGGCGTGAGCGCCACCAGTACGGAATTGTGCGGGACGAGTTTGCGCTGCAAGAGATCCCACGGAAGAGGCTCGGCGCCGGCGGCTTCTTCGATCAGCAGGACGCGGATGGAACCATCGGGCACGGCGGCGATATCGGTGGCGGGGGTAAAGTCGCGGCGAGGGAGAAATCCGCCGGGCCGGCCGACGCTGGCGAGGATCGCATTGAGCTTGGCGACAGCCGCACCGCCGCCGATCGCGATGGCGGGCTTGTTCCGGAGCAGTAGCCGGGCGACTTCGGCGGCGCGGGCGTCGGCAGTTTCCCCCCGTAGCGCGCGAGCCACGGCCTCGGCGAAGGCTTCTTCGCTACCGGGCTGGACCGGCACCCACAGATCGGCCAGCGATGCGGTGCGCGAGTAGGCCGGCTCGACTTGAATCAACTGGAAGTGGCTGCGATTGGCGAGCACACGGCCTGGGCTGAGCCAGCCGTCCAGAACCGGCGCGCCGAAGCTGAGGATGGCGCGGGTGTTTTCGAGATCGATACCGAAGGGGCCGAACGGCTGCGCATCTGGCGGTGCGCAGTGGACTGCGTTAGGCAGCCCGGCCAGAAAGCGGCGATAGACCAGCGAGGCTGCGCGGCCGGGCCGGGGATCGAGGATGGCTACGGATTCGCGCGGCCCGCACGCGGCAATGGCAGAGGAGACAGCCGCCACGGCGCGCTCGATGGCGACAGGTTTGCCGTTTGCCAAAGGCTCGGTTGCGCGGTCGCGGCAGAATGCGAGATGATGTCCCACCAGGCCGGCCGGGCACAGGACGCCGCGGCTGGCCGGATGTCCTGGTACACCGGCGAGGCTGACCGGCCGATCGCCGACGCAGCGGGCGCGCACGCCGCATCCCGCCGGGCAGAGCGTGCACGTGGTGTAGCGGGTGCGGATTTCGCCGTGTGGCGGCTGCGGAATTCCGGGCCAGTTTTCCGACAAGACCGCCGTGTCGCGCAGCAGGCTCCAGGGCACCGGCGTAAGCATCAGTCCGGCGGCCGATCCGCCCGTGAATGTCAGAAGATCGCGTCGCGTGAACCCCATAAGATCCCTCACTTGTGGCAGGCCAGGCAACTGTTGGCCGCGCCGCTCTGGCGATGGCAGTCCTCGCAGACATCCATATTCTGAAAATCGGGCGATCCGCTGTAGCCGCTGATGCGGTTCACACGGGCGGGGCCCAGCGTATCGCTCTCGCCCTGCGCGCCATGGCATTGCCGGCAATCCAGATGCGCAAGTTTGATGTGGGCGGCGTGCGAGAAATAGACATTCTCGGGCTGGCGCGCATAGACCTGCCAGGGAATCTCGCGGTTGGGCGTCACATAACCGTCGATGAAGCGCTTCTCTTGCGCGGATGTGCCCATGGGCTGCGCGTGGCAGCCGGAGCATTTGTCGAGCGCGGGCACGCCCGCGAAAGTGCCGTCCTCGCGGAGAGAGTGGCAATCGTCGCATTTGGCGCCGGCCTTATCGGCGTGGATCTTGTGACTGAATTCGACTGGCTGCGGCACGCGCTCAAACAGCACTACCGGAAAGCCGCGCCAGCCCACTGCCAGGGCCGCCAGCACTCCCGCCAGAAAGAGGATTTTTCCGCGATGCTTTTGAAACATAGTTACACCATTAAGGCCAGTTTTCGTTGTGCGGAGGGCGGGTCCAGGGGGACCCGCGNNGACCAGGGGTCTGCCCCACAAGCCTCTGGAGCATTTCCAATATTGGGAAAGCTAACTGACATTGCCTGCCTCCCTTAAGCCCCAGAAGAATTCGTGGAACAGTCGCAGCGTTTCCTCACGGTGGAGCTGCTGCAGTACATCCGGGCTGAACACCCCGCCATCGTTCATCAGGCTCGCGCCGTGGCGGGAAATCCAGCATTCCGCGAGAAAAGCCGACATGCGGCCGATTTCGCGCTCGATCCATGGCAGAATGGCGTCGCCGCGAATCAGGCCGGAAGTCACGGGCGGCTGGCCGGGCAACTGCACGCCTTGAAAAAGCCAGCCCATGCCGTAAGGGTCGGCGGTGAGCTTGGCGGGATTCGCGCGCAGATACAAATTGGATGCGGTCAGCAGGATCGGATTCGGAAAGACAACTTCCAGATCGACGCCGCGCACCGTGAGCACCGCGCTGGGGCGGTGGACGCCGGTCTGCTTCAGGAAAGTGATCCGCTCCACGGTGCCCAGGACGCGGGTGAGAAACGCGTCCAATCCCAGGTGACACGATCCGCCTTTGGCCGCGTCCAGCCAAATGTGGTTGGCGGAATAGTGCAGCCAGGTAGGCACGCGGATGCCGCCCACCGAAGCATCCCGCTTCCCGCCGGCGGCCTGGAGTGGCGGATTGCCCGTGCCCAGGTAGACATCGCAATAGCGGTAGGAGTCGCTGCCGCAACGGCTCAGCAGCGGCTCGCTATACGGAATGAATCGCGAGACGGCGGAGGCGGCGCAATACTGCGCGAGCGATTCGCGCAGATAGGGGCATTGCGGGTCTTGGGAATCTTCCGCATAGCGCCCATACACCGCGCACTGCTTATAGCGCGGCGACGAGCAGGTTTCTTGCGCGACATTGCCGGCGATACGGATCATCTTCCGGAACGCGGATTTGTCGCAGTACTTGACGCGCGCTTCCTTGAGAAATGGGCAATTCATAGTTTGCGTTTCTCGCCGCCGTCGGCCATGGTGAGGCCGAGACTGGGGGATTCGAACGCGCGATCGTCGTTGAACAGGCGCATGTCGCGGTCGAGCTCCGCGTCGATGCGGCGGTGTTTGCGCGCGCGCGATATGAACTCGTGCGCGATGCCGCCCAGCATGATGACAACACAGAGGACGACGACGCCGCCGAGGATGATATTAGTGATGTTGAGCCAGGTGGTTTCCGGATCGCTCCAATTCAAGAGGGACACGATTTGCCTCCGCCAAGGGGAAGGCACGTGAGGGACCTTGGGTGTATGCGAATGAAAACACGGGAGCGCGGGGCGGCTAGACGGGCGCGGCGTNNGTGGCGCACGCACCGTCGAAAACCCTCCCCCATTCGCGGGGGCTGTTCACTATTGTGCAGAGGTTTTCATCACTTTGGATGGGCCGCAGGCCCATGGAAACCCTTGCGTGCCGCACGCAATCGTCCACAAGAGTGTGGACACGGCAGGTCTGGGGACGTGCGCAACATATTAAGCTAGAGTTGTGGTAGTCGCCGGACGCCAGAAGTCGATCGCTTTCTTCATCGCGCTGGGCGCCGGCCTGATCTGTGTCATCATCCTGCTGTATGTCGGCTGGGTCCTGTTGAACTGGCGTCACGGTATCCTGCTGCTCTTAGGCGCCCTGCTGATGACGGCTATCATCAGCGGCATAGTGCTCAACACGATATTCCTGGTGCGCGAGATCCGGCGCAACGCCCAGCACGACGCCTTTATCAACGCGGTCACGCACGAACTGAAGACCCCCATCGCTTCCATCCGGCTGTATCTGGAAACGCTGCAGACGCGCTCGGTGGACGACGCCAAGCGCCTGGAGTTCTATCGCATCATGGTGGACGACAGCGAACGGCTGCTGGGAACCATCGAACAGGTGCTGCGCACGGGGCGGATCGGCGCATCCAGCCGGCGGCTGAACGTGTCACGCATCGATCTGGGCCGAGTGATCGAGCAGTGCGTCGAGCGGGTGCGCGCGCTGCATAAGGTTTCGCCGGAAGAGCTGCAGTATCGTCCCGGTGCGCCGGTCACAATCGTGGGCGATGCGGACGAAGTGCAGGCGGCGGTTTCGAACCTCATCGACAACGCGGTGAAGTATTCGGGCAACGATGTCCGGGTTACGGTGGAGACGGCCAGGGTCGAAGGGAATTATGTGGCGTTGCGGGTGACCGACCACGGACCAGGCATCGAGAAGACCGAGCTGAAGCGGATCTTCAAGCGCTTTTACCGGGTGCCGGGCGCGCTGGCGACGCGCGTGAAGGGGACGGGACTGGGCCTGTTTATCGTGCGGTCCGTGGCCAAACGGCACGGCGGCCGCGCCTGGGCCGAGAGCGAGGGTCCGGGGCACGGGGCCACTTTCGTTCTGCAGCTTCCCATTGTGAAATGAGCCGGATTCTGGTAGTGGAAGACGAGCAGCACCTGGCCGAAGGGCTGCGATTCAACCTGGAGGCGGAAGGCTATCAGGTGCAGGTGGTGGACACCGGCGAAGCCGCGCTGGGGGTGTTGCGGCCCGAATCGCCGCCGTTCGATGTGGTGATTCTGGACGTGATGTTGCCCGGCATAGACGGCTTCGACGTAATGTCCGAGATGCGGCATAGGGGGCAGTTCGTTCCCACGCTGATGTTGACGGCGCGCGGCCACCCGGACGATGTGCTGCGGGGCTTCGCGGCGGGCGCCGACGACTACCTGACCAAGCCTTTCGAACTGGCGATTCTGATCGCCCGCATCAGCGGCCTGCTGCGGCGCCGCGAGTGGTTGCGCGCGTCGATGAATCACGTGACCGAGCCGCATGCCGTGCCGGACGAGACATTCACCTTCGGCGACAAGTCGATGTACTTCGACCGGCTGGAGCTGCACGTGCGCGACCAGGTATTTCCGCTGACCTTGATGGAGGCCAACGTTTTGCGGTACCTGATCCGGCACGAGGGCAAACCGGTATCGCGGAGGGCCATGCTGGAAGAGGTGTGGGGCCTGCACGAAGACACCGATACGCGGGCCATCGATAATTTCATCGTGCGGCTGCGGCGTTATATCGAAGACGATCCCACGCATCCGCGGCACCTGCTGACGGTGCGCGGGGTGGGATACCGGTTCGTGGCGGCATCTCACCCGTGAGACTCCGCGCCGCCGCGGAGTTCCGGCAACAGCGCCTGCCGGGCGAAAGGCGGAACTGGCAGTCCGGAAGCTGCAGTGGTCGAACCTCACCGCGGCGCGGCCCTCCTCGGCGCGCACGACGACTCCCGCCGCGACCAAATTCAAAAGTGCACCTTTTCGTGCAGCAGGACGGGCCAGCCGATACACAATTCGACCCGTTGTCCTTGCCTGACGGGTTGGCCGACGGTGAAGAGGGCGCCGCCGCTGCCGATGTTCACGATCCGGTCCCAACCACAGCTTTTTGCGAGGCTGTAGCGCACCGGCAGTGTTATCGGGAAGCGCACGTTCTGACGTTGTTCCAGGCCGGCGGAAGCGCCTGCCCCACCACGAAGCCGCTATCATTGGATTGTGTTGAGAGTAGGGCTCACGGGCGGACTGGCATGCGGCAAGAGTTTTGTGGGCGAGACGCTGGCGCAGTTGGGCTGCCACATGCTGCAGGCCGATCGATTGGGGCACGAAGTCCTGCTGCCGGGGGGTGAGGCCTACGCGCCAGTAATGCGTGAATTCGGCTCCGGCGTGCTGGGCGAGGCTGGGGCCATCGACCGGCGCGCTTTGGCGGCGCAGGTCTTCGGAAAGCCCGAGCGGCTGGCGTTGCTCAACAGCTTGGTGCATCCGCCAGTCCTGCGTCGGGAAGAGGAATGGCTGGCGTGGGTGGCCGCCGAGGATCCGCACGGGATCGCCGTGGTGGAGGCGGCCATCCTGATTGAGACCGGCAGCTACCAGCGGTTCGATAAGCTGGTCGTGGTGACCTGCGATGTGGAACAGCAAGTGCAACGGTCCATGAAGCGCGACGGCGCGGCGCGCGAGGAGGTGCTGGCGCGCCTCAGGCGCCAAATGCCGCTCGCCGGAAAACTCAAGTTCGCGGATTTCGTCATAGATGCTTCAGGCACAAAAGAGGAGACCGTGCGCCAGACGCGCGCGGTCTATGAATCGTTGCGGAGAATAGAACAACAATGAGAATGCGACCTTTCATTTGGGCCGCCGCGCTGGTGGGCGGCTTCTGGTATGCGACTTCGGTGGCAAACTGGAATCCCGGCCGGTTGTGGCAGCCGATCCGGCAAGCGGAGCGGCTGTGGATGGCGCCGAACGCGGCGCATTCGGCGGGCTTCAGCGCGGACGAGAACAACAATATCGAAATCTACAAGCTGGCCCGGCCGGCCACGGCCAATATTACCAGCATCGTATACCGCGAGGATTTCTTCTTCCAGGTCTATCCGCAGGAAGGCACTGGTTCGGGCTTTGTGGTCAAGCCGGACGGGTTGATTCTGACCAACAACCATGTGGTCTCGGGCACCCAGCAGTTGACCGTGACACTGGCCGGCGACAAGAAGCAATACAAAGCCAGGGTGCTCGGGACGGACCCGCGCAACGACCTGGCGCTGGTGAAAATACAAGCCGACCACCAATTGCCGTTTCTGAAGTTGGGCGATTCCGACAGTCTGCAAGTGGGACAGAAGGTGCTGGCCATCGGCAATCCATTTGGATTCGGAGGCACGTTGACCACCGGAATTGTCAGTTCCCTGGGGCGGACCCTGCAACCGCAAGAAGGGCACCGCCTGGAGGACATGATCCAGACCGATGCGGCCATCAATCCGGGCAACAGCGGCGGACCATTGCTGGATTCGCACGGCTCCGTAATCGGCATCAACACGGCAATTTACGGGCCGCAGGGAAACATCGGGATCGGATTCGCGCTGCCCATCAACCGCGCCAAGGCGATGCTGGACGAATTTCAGGCGAAGGGACGTGTAACCCGGCCGTATCTGGGGATTCAGACTATGTACATCTCGGGCGATGCGGCGGACGACCTGGGCTTGCCGAACGAGGGCGGTCTGCTGATCCAGCAAGTCGAAGCGGGATCGCCGGCTTCGGAAGTTGGTTTGCGCGGTCCGACACGAAGAGCCATAGCTGGGGTCTACCAGATCGGTATCGGCGGCGATTTTATTATCGCGGTGGACGGCAATCCGGTGGAAAGCAAAGATGCGCTACAGCGTGCCCTGAACCGGAAGCGGGTGGGGGATACGCTGGATCTCACGGTTTACCGCAACGGTCGCACGCAACGTGTACGCGTGAAGGTGGGAGAGGCCCCCCAGACGCTTTAGGCAGCTTTCAGCGGTCAACTTTCAGCGATCGGCTTCCAGCAGGCATCACCCTAGCGCGAATTGCGGGTCCCAAGGGCCTGCCCGCTGGAAAGCGGGCCCAAAAGGGCACCCGCAGGCTGGATAGCGTGCCCCACATCCATCACCCGATGGTGGTGGCGCCGGCGGACTTCACAGCGGTTTTATTCTTGCTGCCCGGCGGGCGGCCGCGCCGTTTGGCCGTAATCTCGGCCATCCAGGATGGTGGCCGCCCGCGTCTGCGGCCGCGGCCCCTGGCCAGGCGTTCCAGGCTTAAAATTGCTTCTTCGATTTGCTCTCGTTCTTGACGTAATTCCACGAGAATCTTGGCGACGTCCATTCTGTTCTCTCCGAAGTCCGTGACTTGTGTAGTTTAGCTCGCCGTTGCGTGATTTGCAAAGTACGCCCACAACACCGGCTTCACATCTTTTTTAACGTAATGTGCGAAGAATATCAAGTAGTCAATTGACTATTTATGGACTAAAAGAGTCGCAAAGCAGTTTTAGAACCAATAGGACCAATGGATGCCTCAAGCGAGCCGGCGTTTCCAATAAAAATAGAAGGGCAATCCAAGGAAAATTAAGCCTAATCCAAGCAGGGATTCCCGCGGAGAATCAAATAGAGTCGATAGTACTAGGGACATGGCAACGAGCACAAAGAGTACCGGAAGTACGGGATAGGCTAGGGTTTTGTAAGGTCGGGGTAGATCGGGTTTCTTAAGCCGTAGTACGATGACCGCCGCTGTAGTCATGCCATATAGAATCCAACTCGCGAAGATTACATATGTAAAGAGCTGTTCGTAACGTCCGGACAGGACCAGCAGAGCGGACCACGCACTGAGCGCTAATATGGAAACTCCCGGCGTGTGATATGCGGCATTGACTTTGGCCACCGATGCAAAAAAGAGCCGGTCCCGTGCCATGGCGTAGGGCACTCGTGCGCCCGAGAGAATGGAGCCGTTGAGCGCCGCGAAAATGCTGATCATGGCGGCAATGGAAACCGCATGGGCTCCCCAACCGCCCACGACCCGCCGCATCATGTCCGCCGCCACCCGCTCGCTCGAACCGACCTGCTGCGCGGAAAGCACGTGGAAATAGGCGGCATTGGCGGTCAGATAGATGGCGATAACCGCCAACGTGCCGCCAATGAGCGCCAGCGGCAGGCTGCGCTGCGGCTGGCGGATCTCGGAAGCCACCATGCTGACGTTATTCCAGCCATCGTAGGCCCACAGAGCCGCCACCAACGCGGCGAAAAATCCGGCGATAGTGAGCGGATGCGGGACGGACGCGGGCGCCGGCGCATGCGCCTTTCCGAAGCCCAGACCGGCCACGACAATAAAGGCGATTAACAGTACCTTAACAATCGTGACTATAATCTGTACCTCGCCTCCTAACTTCACCCCGAAATAATTCACACCGGCCAGAAAGAGAATCAGCGCCATGGCCAGCAGTTGTCCGTAGCGCAGATCGAGCGGCGCGCCGTGTGCTCCGAGCGGCAGCGGCACGGTGTAGAAAACGCCATCGAGTAAGGGAAAGAAATTCGTCAGATAGTAGAAGAAGGCAGTGGCCAGAGTGGCGATAGACCCGCTCTTAGCTACCCACATTTGTGTCCAACCATACAGAAAACCCCAGAGCGGGCCATAGGCTTCCCTAAGGTAGACATACTCTCCGCCCGCTTCGGGCATGGCGGCGGCCAGTTCGGCGTAACTCAGCGCGCCGCAGAGTGACAACAGCCCGCCAAAGACCCAGACTACAAAGACCATCGACGGCGAGCCCACCCGCAGCACCATGGCGCGCGGCACCAGGAAAATGCCGCTTCCAATCACGGTGCCGACCACGATGGAGATGGCGCCCCAGAGTCCCAGGTCCCGCCGGAGTTCTATTACCTTTGATTCATTCATCGGGAAACCTCGGGAGTACTGGACTGGAAAAACGACGCTCCATATCCGGCGGCGAAGGTGACTGTCGAACCGATCGGCACCCACCAAGTCCAAGCGATGGGTGTGGCAAAACGTACGTACAGGACTGCGGCGAGTCCGGCCAATACGCCGGCCATGGCAGCCCATTCGCGGACGCGCCGGGTGAGCACACCCAGTAGAAACACTCCTAGCAACAGACCCAGCGTCACCGACGCGATGGAGAGGCCCGATTCGAGCACCGATCCCCAGCGGTGGGCAATCATCCCGATGGCGACCAGGACGACGCCCCATACTACGGTCATGGTACGCGCCAGTTTGAGGGACCCGGCCTCGGTGCGGCGTTCACCCACCGGCCTCCAGCGCGCGAAATCGATCACCGTGGTGGACGCCAGCGAATTCAGCGCGGCGCTCAGGTTGGCCATCGCGGCGGCCAGGATCGCCGCTGTCACCAAGCCGGCCACACCCGCCGGCAGATGGCGCCAGACGAACTCCGGGTAAATGCGATCCAACTCGCGCGGCCCAACCAGATGCGCCTCCCGATAGTAAACGAACAGCGCCACGCCAATGGCCATAAACAGGCTGAATTGGAAAAAGATTACCAGCCAGCTCGCGAGCAGCGCACGGCGGCTTTGCGCCTCATTGCGGGCGCTCAGCAGGCGCTGCACCATGAGCTGATCGGTACCATGGCTGGCCATGGTGAGGAAGCAACCACCCACCAGGCCAGCCCAGAACGAATACTTCTGGGAGAGGAACTGCATCGTGGGCGAGAATCTGAAATCGAAAACCTGCAGTTTGCCGGCCTCGCCGGCCACCGTGGCGACGTGCATCCAACCGCCGGGGATCTTGGCCAGAATCACGAAGAGGCTGACGACTGCGCCTATCACGTATAGACCCATTTGCACCACGTCGGTCCAAATCACGGCGGTCATGCCGCCCTCGAATGTGTAAAACAGCGTCAGGCAGACGATCAGGACGATGGAGGCGGCTTCGCCGGTCCGCAGCACGATGGAGACGACCAGCGAAATGGCGAACACCCGCACGCCTTCCGCCAAGGCACGGGTGACCAGAAAAATTGCCGCGGTCAGGCGGCGGATGCGCTGGCCAAAACGGCGCCGCATCAATTCATAGGCGGTGAACATCTCGCCGCGAAAGTAGTGGGGCAGAAACAGCAGCGAGACGGCTACGCGGCCGAGCAGATATCCGAAGACGAGCTGCAGAAAACCGAGATTTCCGGCGAAGGAAAGTCCGGGTGTGCCCACTATCGTCAGGGTGCTGGTTTCCGCGGATACAATCGACAGAGCGATGGCCCACCAGGGCGCATGGCGGCCTCCCAGGAAATAATCGCCAAGGCTGGTCTGGCCTTTCCGGAAGCGCGCCCCGAACCAGGTGATGGCGATCAGATAGGCGAGGATGACCGCCAGATCCAGGAAGCGCATGGAATGGCGCATTCTACCACAGCCGGAATCGTGGCGGGTGTAGACAGGCCAGGAGGGGTGCTTAAACGTTTTGGGGAACTCACCCGCTCGCTTACGCGCGCGGCTCACTAAACCTTGCGAAATCAACGCGACTGTTACCGAGCCGCGACCGTCAGGGAGCGGTTTCCGTCAGGAATCCCCAAAACGGTTAAGCACCCGCCGGCCACCGGCCGGAAGGGACGGCCGGACACGCCCGGTAACATAGACCTGTCCTGCTAAGAGATTATCCCCGCCATTTCCCACCAATTAGAAGTGGCCAGTACTCCGGATACTCCTATCCCCGGCATTGGGGCACGCCTGCCGTTGTGGCTGAAAAGGCCCTCGCCGGCCCTCCGGTACGGCGTCGCCATCCTTTTGGCCGCTCTGGCGCAGGTGGCCCGGCTGCCCCTCCATCCGCCCACCTTGATGCCGTTTATCACGTACGTGCCGTTCATCCTGCTGGCGGCAGCGTTCGGCGGACTTGAACCAGGTTTGCTGAGCACCTTTTTGTGCGCCTTCGAATCGACTTTTTTCGCCACGGAGCCCGTCGGCAGTCTGCGGGTCGCCGATCCCCGGAACTGGCTGGGCATTGGAGCAATGGTGCTGACCGGCCTGGTCGCCAGCCTATTGATTGAACGGCTGAAGCAATCCGGGGAGCGGCAGCGCGCCGCCTACCAGGAACTGGCCACCGTCCAGGCTTCCGCCCCTGTAATGCTGCTGGTAGTGGACGACGCGCTCCACGTGCAGAAAGCCAACGATCTGGCCGTTCAGTTTGCCGGACAAAACGTGTCGGACATACTGGGTCTGGGGCCTGGCGGGGCGATTGGGTGCCTGAACGCTTTGGCCGATCCCGGCGGATGCGGCCACGGGCCTGCCTGCACCGAGTGCGTCATCCGCCAAGCAGTATCTGATACGCTGCGCAACGGAACACACCACAGCGGTGTGGAGGCTTGGGTGCCTGTGTTCTTGGATGGCCGCGAGCAAAAGCGATGCCTGCAGGTTTCCACCGTCCCGATGCAACTCAACGGGTCCGGCAAGGCCGCGTTGATTTGCGCCCAAGACATCACCGAACGCAAGCAGGTGGAGGCGGAACTGCGCGAACAGCGCGAAGCGCTGCAGCGGCAAGCCCAGTTGATCGACCTGTCGCATGACGCGATTATTGCTGCGGATCAGAACCGGGTGATTACCGGGTGGAACACGGGTGCCCAGGAGATGTACGGCTGGACCGAAGCCGAAGCCGTCGCCAACGTCACGGACGAGATCTTCCAGACCAGCGCCACGATTTCAACCGGCACGATCAACGAGATCCTCAACCGGACCGGCCGCTGGGATGGGGAATTGGAACACTCCCACCGCGACGGGACGCGTCTGACTGTCGACAGCCGTCAGGTTCTGCAGCGCGATCCCGCGGGAAATCCCGCCGGAATTCTGGAAATCAATCGCGACATCACCGAGCGCAAGCGGGCGGAAGAGGCGCTGCGCGAGAGCGACGAGCGCTTCCGCGCGCAGGTAACGGCCAGTTCGGATGTGGTGTATCGCATGAATCCGGATTGGAGCGAGATGCGTCAACTTCGTGGCCGGGATTTTATCGCCGACACGGAATCGCCAAGCCGCACCTGGATTCACGAATACATTCCCCCGGATGATCAGCCGCGCGTGCTGGCGGCCATCGACAAAGCTATCCGGACCAAGGGCATCTTCGAACTGGAACACCGGGTCCTGCGCGTGGACGGCACTTTGGGCTGGACGTTCTCGCGTGCGATCCCGCTGCAGGATGCGAACGGTGAAATCGTCGAATGGCTCGGCGCGGCGAGCGATATCACCGGGCGCAAGCAAGCACAGGAGGCTCTGGCCGCCAGCGAAAGCAGGCTCCGCGCCTTGCTGAACTCGGCATCGCAGGGCGTTGTGGCCATAGACGAGAGCGGGCGTATGGTTCTCGTGAACGTCAAGATCGAAGAGATGTTCGGATACACCCGCGACGAACTGCTCGGCCAACCCTTGGAGGTCCTGCTGCCAGAGCGCTACCGGACAGCGCATGACGAGCATTTGCAGCAGTATTTCGCGCATCCCCATACGAGGGTGATGGGGCTTGGGATCGATCTTTGCGGCCGTTCCAAGAATGGCATCGAATTTCCGGTGGAGGTCAGTCTCAGTTGGATCGAGCAAGGTGGATCGCGGTTGGCGATGGCCATCATCACGGACATCACCGAACGGAAGCAGGCGCGCGGGCAACTGGTGGAGGCCCACCGCCGCACCACGGCCATCCTGGAAAGTATCTCCGACGCTTTCAACACCTTTGACCCTGACTGGCGCTACACTTACGTCAACGCCGCAGGCACCAGGATGGCGCACAAGTCGCGCGAAGAATTGCTGGGCAAAAACGTTTGGGAGTTGTGGCCGTACCTGGCGGACTCGCCGTTTGGGGCCGCCTACCGCCGCGCCGCCGCCGAGAACGTCCCGGTCCAGGTCGAGGCGTTTTACCCCGCGCCGCTCAACGCCTGGTTCGAGGTCCGCTGCTATCCAGCGCCCGAGGGCCTCTCGATCTTCTTTACCGACGTCACCAAGCGCAAGCAGGCGGAGGAGGAAGTCCAACGGCTGAACGCCGAGCTGGAACAGCGTGTCCGGGACCGGACCGCCCAGCTCGAAGCCGCCAACCAGGAACTGGAAAGCTTCGCCTATTCGGTTTCGCATGACCTGCGGGCGCCGCTGCGCGGCATCGACGGCTGGAGCCTGGCGCTGGTGGAAGACTTTGCCTCCCAGTTGGACGAAGAAGCGCGGCACTACCTGGGCCGGGTGCGCTCCGAGGCGCAGCGCATGGGACAGTTGATCGACGACCTCCTCCGGCTTTCCCGAGTCACGCGCGCGCCGCTCGAGCGCGACTCGGTGGATCTCACCGCACTGGCGCGGTCGATCGCCGACAATCTGCGGGAAATCCATGCGGACCGCCGGATCGACTTCACCATTCAGCCGGGGTTGACGGCCTGTGGCGACGCCCGGCTGCTGGAAGTCGCCTTGACCAACCTGCTGAACAACGCCGCCAAGTTCACGGGCAAACAGGCCGAAGCGCGGGTTGAAGTCGGACGGACGGAGCACGCAGGCCAGCCCGCGTTTTACGTGCGCGACAACGGCGCCGGCTTCGATATGGCTTACGCCCGTTCGCTGTTCGGGCCCTTTCAGCGCTTGCACCGGTCGTCCGAGTTTCCAGGCACCGGCATCGGCCTGGCCACCGTGCAACGCATCATTCACCGCCACGGCGGGCGCGTTTGGGCCGAAGCGCAAGTGGACCGCGGCGCCACATTTTATTTTACACTGGGGTGAAGATGCCTAACCAAAACAATTCTCCTGATCGAAGACAATCCCAGCGATATCGAGTTGACCCGGCGGGCCCTCGAAAGGAGCCACGTTGCCAACGAACTGGTGGTCGTCCAGGACGGCCAGGAGGCGCTGGATTATCTCTTCGGAACGGGCGCGCACGCCGGGCGTGAGGTATCCGATCTGCCGAGTGTGACGCTCCTGGATCTGAAGCTGCCCAGAGTGCCTGGCCTGGAAGTTCTGCGGGCCATTCGGGCCGATCCGCGCACCCGCCGCACGCCCGTTGTAATCCTCACCTCGTCGAATGAGGAACACGACGTCGCCACCAGCTACGACCTGGGCGTCAACAGCTATATCCAAAAGCCCGTCGACTTTACGCGGTTTGCGGAGGCCATCCGGCAACTTGGATTGTATTGGCTGCTCTTGAATGAGGCGCCGCCGAAAGCGCCGCCGGAAACAAAGTGAAGCTCACGCGCCCTCCAGAACCGTCTTGATCTTTTCCGCCACTTGCGCGGCGGTATAGGGCTTCTGAATGAAACCGGACAGCCGCTGCCCGGCGAAGCGTTGAATCGCCTCCGCCTCGTTGAAGCCGCTGGAGAGCACGATCTTCACATCCGGCCGCACCCGCCGCAATTCGCGCAGAGCTTCTTCTCCGCCCAGCACGGGCATGGTCAAGTCCAGCAGCACCAGGCTGACTTCCGGGCCGCGGCCACGAAGCGACTCCACGGCTTCCCGGCCATTCTCCGCCAGCAGCACTTGATAGCCCTGCCGCTCCAGAGCGCTCTTCGCCGCGCGGCGCACGAAGGCTTCATCGTCCGCCACCAGAATCGTGCCAGTGCCACGGAGATCCGTGCGGCCTGCCTGTGCGCTGGCTTTGGCGGCCGCGCGCGGGCTGGCCGGCAGCAGCACTTGAAACGTGGTGCCCTCTCCGGGCGTGCTGCGGACTTTGATGGCCCCCTTGTGTCCCCGCACGATGCCCAGCGCCGCGGAAAGACCCAGTCCGCGGCCGGAAAACTTGGTAGTGAAGAAAGGATCGAAGATCTTCGATTGGGTTTCCTGGTCCATTCCGCGGCCGGTGTCCCGCACCTCCAGCGCCACGTACACGCCCGGCTGAATCTCGGCACCCGCGAACGTGCCGCGGCTGGACTCGCGGTCGATGGATTGAACACTGGTCGCCACCGCCACCGAGCCGGGTTTGTCCTGGGGGATAGACTCTGCGCCATTGATCGCCAGGTTCATGATGAGCTGCTGCAACTGGCCGCGGTCCCCCTCGACCGCTGGCAGATCGGGCGCCAGATCCAGGCGCAGCTCGACCGTCCTGGGAATCGAGGTGCGCACCAGAGTGGTCATCTCGCGCGTCAACTCCGAGAGGTCCACAGGCTGGATGACGAAGCGGCCCTTTCCGGAATAAGCCAGCAGTTGGCGCGTGAGGTGCGCCGCGCTCTCGGCGGCTTTGATGACTTCTTCGACATGCGATCTGCCGGCATGTTCCGGCCCGAGCAGGTCTAAAGCCAGCGTGGCGTTGCCCAGTACGCCGGTCAGTAGATTGTTGAAATCGTGCGCCACGCCTCCGGCCAGCACGCCGATGCTTTCCAGCTTCTGCGTCTGGCGGAGCTGCTCATCCAGTCGCTTACGTTCCGTCACGTCCCGGTAGTTGACCACAATTCCGCCAATCACCCGGTCTTCCAACAGATTCTTGCCGACCGCCTCGATCCAGCGCCACGAACCATTCTTGTGCCGCACGCGATGCTCGCTGGTGACCACTGCGCCAGGGCGTTCGAGGAACGCGGCAAACGCCCCTGGCAAGCCTGGGCGCTCGTCCGGGTGGATCAAGTCGAGCACGCCGCGGCCGCGCAACTCCTGGCTCTCGTATCCTAAAATCGGGGGCCCGCTGTAGAGCAGTTTGCCGTGGGCGTCGAGCAGCACGAATCCATCCGCGCTGTTTTCGATCAGGGCCCGGAAACGTTGCTCGCTTTCGCGCAGCGCGCGCTCCACCCGCTTCAGTTCGGTAATCTCCTGGACCACCCCAGCCACCCCGACGATCTTGCCGGAGGCGGCTTTCACCGGATAGTAGCTGGCCAGCAGATCGCGCGGTCCGCCCGCAGCCGATGTCTCAGTCCGGAACTGCCAGTTGAGAACCGGCCGCCCGGACTCCATGATGCGCAGCAGGAGCGGCGCGAAGAAACGCGCGGCTTCCAGAATGACTTCCCATACCGTCCGGCCCAGATGATCGTCGGCGGGCAGACCGTTCATCGCCGCCAGCCGTTCGTTGATCCGCAGGTACCGTAAATCCGCGCCGATCAGGCACAAGCCCACCGGAGCCGTGTGGTAGATGTGCTCCAGTTCCGCCAACTCCCGCTGCGCCCGCTCTTCGTTCTCGCGCAGGATCTGCTCGAAGCGCTTCTGGCCGGTGATGTCGCGAAAGTTGACGACCACCGCCGCGACGCTCTCCTCGTCGAGCAGATTGGTGCCGAAATGTTCCGTCCAGATGACGTCGCCGTCTTTGCGGATCACGCGCACCTGCACGGTGAGCGTTTGCCCCGGCATCGCCAACACTTCGCCCAGGCGCTGCTGAGCCAGCGGACGGTCCTCCGGCGCCACCAGGTCCAATGCGTTGCGGCCCACCAGTTCTCCGGCTGCGTAACCCAGGATGCGCTCGGCAGAGGGGCTGGCGTAGAGCATGACGGCTTGAGCATCCAGCAGGCAGATGGCGTCGAAGCTGTGTTCGATCAGCGCCCGGAAGCGCTTTTCGCTCCTCTGGAGGCCCTCCTCAAGCGCGCGCTGCCGGATGCGGTTCCGGGCCGCTTCCAGTTCGCGTTCCACCGCGTGCGCCAAGCGCGACAGCCGGTCCTTCATGATGATGTCGCGCGCGCCGGCCTTCACCGCGGATACGGCTGCCTCGTCCACCACCGTGGCGGATACCAGCAACACGGGCGCTGGTATGCGCTTCTCCCGCACTAGCGCCAGCGCGCCTTCGTAGGTGAAATCGGAGAGGCTATGCGCGCACAGGACCAGGTCCCAGGGCCGCTCGTCGAGCGCGGCCGACATTTCCCGCGCGGTGGCCACTCGCCGGTAGTCGGGAGCATAACCGGCGCGCCGGAGTTCCAGCACCGCGCGTTCCGCGTCTTCCACGGAATCTTCGACAATCAGGACATTCAGCGGGCGGCCGGCGATCCCCTGGGGGTGCATGCCTATTCATTGTAATGGTGATCCAGTGGGGCAGACCTTGTGGGGCAGGCTCTCAGCCTGCGCGGGACTCCCAGTCCCGCCTGGATATCTTCAACAGGCCTGCGATTGGGGCCTGTCATCGTATTCTGCGAGACTCGCTAGCTGCTAGCTCCCGCCAGATGGGGTTCCGACCTTCTGGAAGATCGAATCGAGATCCAACGTCAGCCCGATCTGGCCGCGCTTTTCGCTTTCGTTGATGAGCTCCGTCCGGTTCGACCAGGTGAATGAGATCGGCACCTTTACCCGTCCCACCTTTGATCGGCACCGTCACTTTTGCCTGAAAAATATCGATATTCCCCTTCGTTGCCAGGAGCGTGCTGGCGGCCCCAGGCAGCACAATGCCCGTGCCGGGAGCGGTATTGCCGGCGGGAATCGTGATCAGCGCGTTGTCCTTCATCCACTGGTAGTAGTACGCAAGCGTGAGCGTCGCAGTGCCCAGATTAGGAATGTTTCCCAATCGCCGATCCACTTGGGCCGCCGCCTGCACGTCCCGCAGCCTGCCCTGCTTCAGGCCCGTGGGGACTGTGTCGTACCATTCCACGGCAAAGTTGGCGGTAAACAGCAACGGCGCTTTGCTCGGTTGGTGCGAAACGATCAGGCGGACATTAGACATGTTCGGCTGGCCCAGCGGGGGTGCCGCGAATTGAATTCCGTGCTGAAGGTGTTCGATTGAAGTATTTGAAGAACCTCGTCACGCTGCTTGAAAGAGGCCAAAATCGCGTTCTGCGCACGCTGCACCTTGGTCATAAAGTCCGGGTCTCGGGTGGCCATTGCGTCGATCAAACTGTCGAGTTGCTGCTCCAACGTGGTTTCGAGCGTCCCCCTTTGGGCATTCTTCAGGGCGTCAAGAAATGAATTCTGCCATTCGTTGCCAAGATCTTTCATCAGCGCCGGAATGGCGGCGTCCAGTTCCTTTTCAGTGCTCGATGTGGACACGGCGGCCATCTGTTTCACCCATTGGTCGGCATAGCCCGGAACCAACCGTTTAAGGTCGTACAACGACTTGTGCAACCAGTCGTAACGGACGCCCCAGGCGCTCATTCGGTAACCGCTGGCGAGAATGTTTGCTGTGGTCGGCGCTCCCGTGGCGCATTCGTGCCATTGACCGCCGATGTGCCGGAACCACCCGGCGTATCCACGGATAGCGAGGCGGAAAACCCTCGCAAAATTCGGGATTCCTCAGTGCAGTCACCCACTGCCAGAGATGTGCATCCCAGATACGGGTTGCCGGCGAGCAGCCCGGTGATACCCAGCGCGTTTGCCCGTAGCGTCGTCGTGTTTCCCGAGTTTGTCTGAGTCACGGCTCCGTATTCCGTGGCTAAACTTAGAATGTCGGCGGCGACGGCGTTCGAAAGGAGCGATGTCGATCCGGAGTTCCCCGAATTGCCCGTGAGCATCTTGTTCATTTGGCTGTTCGCCACTTGCTGTTGGGCAAGCACCGCGAGAGCCGCCGAACGGCTGAAGCGGGTGTCCATGATATAGGCGGGAAAAGCAAAATTGCGCGCGGTCGGCAAGAGCTTCCTTAGAGAAATTGCACTGACAACATCCGCGGGGCGCGTGTTTTTTGGCATGCTTTTTAGCTTCGCGAAATCCGGATACGCGGCTAGGTAGTGCTCAATCGCGGTTTGTGGCCCCAAATGCTCCACGCACACAGGAACAGGGCCGCTATTCACTTTTTCATGGATTCTTCTCCTTTTCGGCATAAGTGCCCGTGATTTCGTAACCCGTGCCGGGATTGGCGGCAGCGAAATCGATGTTTTCGAGTACCTGCTTGGCCGCGCCACCACAGGTCTCAACCACCTGTAGCCTGGCGCCTGGCACCAGCGCTTCAAAGTGGATGAAAAAATAGTTCGTGCCACCAGCAACGTTGAAAGTGAAAGGCGCGCCGCGGTGACGTTGGTTCCGTTATACGACATGGATACGATCACGAGGCCGGATCCCGCGGGCCCGATCATGTCCAGGGTGAACGCCGCCCCCGTGGCGCCCGTGAAATCTTCGTTGCCCGTGGTGCTGACTGCGAGAGTGCATGGCATTATATTTCGATCTTCTTTGTACTGGAATTGCCTTTCTACCGGGCTGCATCGCCCTTCAATAGCTAAAACGCAAGGAGCGGACGAAAGAGGACACGCGTTCGCTTGCCTGCGGCCGTGCCGCAGCGGCCACTCACAAAGCCGATCCCCCAAGTTGTATCCTAAAAAGGAGGAGCAGCGACCACTCAACCCCCATCCACCATGGCCACCACCGCCACCCCCGTGCGCGACATTGAAATGACCAGACTGCCGAATGGCGTGCGCGTGATCACCGAGGTCATGCCCCACGTGCGCTCCATCTCGGTGGGCATCTGGATCGGCACCGGCTCGCGCCGCGAAAATTCCGAGC
>PKYZ01000496.1 GCA_003132865.1 Bryobacterales bacterium | reverse complement strand
CCAAATTCTGGGGACCATTATAACCAGTTCAATAAAATATGCCGGCTGGCGTCTCAAAGTTCTTGGCAAATTCCGTCACGCCATGGTTGCGCACGGCATTTTCGAGATCCGGCAACCGATAGTCCATGCAAATGACAGCAGGCGCGAACATCTTCTGGAACTGGAGCGCCTGTTCGCTCTCGCGCCAATAGGTAAAATCGGTGTGCACGGAAATGGAGTTCTCGACGATCAGGTACGCAGTTCGGCATTGCAGGCGGGCGGCCCAGGCGAGCACGCTCTCGACGCTCGCCGGATCGGACGTCACCACGCCAATCGCCGTGAAGACAATTCCAGCATCGGCGACGTCGGGGTACATCTTGTCGAACCAGTCGTAGGTGACCTGCCCGGAACCGGCGCCCATATCCGCCAGGATCACCGGCGGGCCATCGGCAAGCTGATCGACGAACGAATCAAGCCCTGCCGGCGAATGGATGTTCACTTTCGGCACGCTCCCGCCGAAGAAGTGCGTCAGCGATCCGCTCGCCTTGTTCTCCGTGTCGAGGTCCACAGTTTTACCGGAATCTGGTTCGCGTCGAACCATTCCGCGAGACCCGCCATGACACTGGTTTTCCCCACGCCACCCTTGCCACCTATGGACAGAATGACGCGCTTCTCCGCCACAACCGCCGCGGGCGAGTCGCCCGCTGGTTCAACGCCGCTTCGTTTCGCCGTAGTCATAGATTCAATTCCTATCCAGCCAAACACTCGTACGGGCATCGCTACAACTCGCCGTACACCAGCGCAAGCTCTGCCAGGATTGCCTGCAGCTTGGGCGACGCCAGGGCTGTTGTAAACAAGCCGATCAAGCTCTGCCATTCGTCGAGAGAAAACCCAAACGCCACGCCGTCACTGTGGCGCCGAAATTGGAAACGGGCGGGCCGATCTGCCACAGCCGGTTCCGCGGTACCGAAGAAGTGGATGCCGTTCCAGACACCGCCCGCTTCTAGGTGTCGGAGCATTGTGGCAAACTCTTGAATCTGTGCATACGGCCCCAGTGGATAGGCGACGTCTTTCGCGTCCATGGTGAGCAGCATATTGAGTTCGCCTTCCGAACCCACCGAAAACGTCAAGCGGAATCCACCGGCCTGGACCGGGGGAAAGTAGTCCGACACGTACTCTTTGCCCTGTCGGAAGCGCACTGGCCGGTGCTCGCGAATCCAGTGGCCGCGCGCGGCCAGCCGGAACAATACGGCCATGTAGGGTTCGAGAGCGCGGCTGAGGGCCACGGTGTCGGGCAGATGCTCATCGCGAAGTGCGACGAAGAAGTTCCGTCCGGCGAAAACCGGCTTCGGCGTGTTCGATGCCTCATGCAGTCGCTCGATCAGACGTTCCACTACCTGGGGAACAACGTCGGGATCAAGCGGACCTTCGTTGAAGCCCGCGCCCTCCGGCATTCCGAGATTTTCGAGATAGTAGCGGTCCAGTCCATCGCCGCGATGCGCGCGGAGCCTTCGGATGGCGAGCAGCGCTTCGAGCAGCACGATGAACGATTGCGGTCCTGGCGTGGCGGGGTTCTCGGTGAGCGCTTCGCAGGCGATCTGGATGTATTGGCCCAAGAAGATCCACTCCGCCCGTGATAGGGCTTGCTTGGACTCCCACTTCTTGCGAATGGCCCACAAAGATTCGGTCGCCGATTGCTGAAGGTCGGCGACTTCGAGTCGATAGTCCAGCCGGTCGTCTTTGGCCGATTCTAGGAGAATCTTGGCGACGTCCGATGTGGAGACTGGCTCTCCCCGTCCGCTCGAAAGAACGTTTTTGGATCGCTCCAGGAACTCGCGGAGGGTATCGGAGATTCTGATGGAAAGAGTCTGCTGCTGCGGTTTGCGCTCCATTAAATCAGCATATTACCACACTAAAGTACGATATACAACTATTATGTTATGAATGTGTACAAAATATATTGCATCGACACAGCATTGATGGCATAATGAATCCAGACGGACCCTCTGCGGGTTCGGGATGCCTGTTATGAGCGGATACCCCGGTCGAAGTGCCCTGTCGGTTCCAATTCTTGACACAACCTTCGAGCCGCACTACAGCATCGGCGAACTGGCCCGGCAATGGAAGCTCGGGCGGGAGACCGTCCGCTTGCTTGTGAAGAACGAGCCTGGAGTCCTGAAAATTCGGATGGGGCTACGTAAGGCAATGACCCGGTACAGTATTCCGGAATCGGTGGCCCGGCGCGTGCACACTAGATTGTTTAACTTCGGGAGTCCGGGTCGAAGCCGCCGAGGCATTTCCCGGGCGCGCGGAAGTGCCTGCGATAGAGGTTGACGGGCCTAAGACAGGCCTAAGACCTGGGCCTTATTGTAACATTCATTGCCCACGATTGCCCACTATTTGCCTACTTCCGCTGTAAGTATTTGATTCTAAAGTGGCGGAGAGACAGGGATTCGAACCCTGGATAGAGTTTCCCCTATACACGCTTTCCAAGCGTGCGCCTTCAACCACTCGGCCATCTCTCCGTTGGGAACGGTCGGGTCTCTACTCAGCATAGCATGCGGACCGCGCCAAGACGGACGCCGCGGCCGCCCGCCCTGGCATGGGTGGGGGCCGATTGGCCGTTGACCATGCCTTGCAGAAGCTCGACCAGGGGGTCGCGCGCGGACGGGGGGCGTCCGCCCCACTTTGGCGTTAGAAGAAGCCCATCGCCTTGGTGCTGTAGCTCACCAGCACGTTCTTGGTCTGCTGATAGTGTTCCAGCATCTGCTTGTGGGTTTCGCGGCCGAAGCCGGATTCCTTATAGCCGCCGAATGCGGCTCCCGCCGGATACACGTGATAGCAGTTGGTCCAGCAGCGGCCGGCTTTGATGGCGCGTCCCACGCGGTAGCAGTTGTTGATGTTGCGGGACCACACGCCGGCTCCCAGGCCGTAGACCGTGTCGTTGCCGATGGCGACAGCCTCGTCGAGCGTCTTGAAAGTAGTCACCGAGAGCACCGGACCGAAGATCTCCTCCTGGAAGATGCGCATCTTGTTGTGGCCGGTAAACACGGTGGGTTGGAGGAAGTAGCCTTTGGCAAGATCTCCGTCCAGTTCCGCCCGCGCGCCGCCGATGAGGCACTTGGCGCCTTCTTCGTTGCCGATCCGCACGTAGTTGAGGATCTTATCCATCTGGTCCTGCGAGACCTGCGGCCCCATCATGGTGGCCGGGTCGAGCGGGTTGCCGACCTTGATCTTCCGCACGCGAGCCACGGCCATCTCCATGAACTTGTCGAAGATGGATTCCTGAACGAGGGCGCGCGACGGGCAGGTGCAGACTTCGCCCTTATTGAAGCAGTACAGGGCGAATCCTTCCAGCGCCTTGTCGAGAAACTCGTCATCGTGGTCCATGACATCGGCGAAGAAGATGTTTGGCGATTTGCCGCCCAATTCCAGGGTCTGCGGAATGATGGGATCGGACGCGTACTGCATGATCAGCCGGCCGGTGACGGTTTCGCCCGTGAAGGCGATTTTGGCGATGCGCTTGTTGGAGGCCAGCGCCTTGCCGATCTCGGCGCCGGGGCCGGTCACGACGTTGAGAACGCCGGGGGGCAGGATGTCATGAGTCAGTTCGGCGAACACGGCCAGGCTCAGCGGCGTGTTGGAAGCCGGCTTGATCACGACGCAATTGCCCGCGCCGATGGCCGGCGCCAGTTTCCAGGCGGCCATCAGCAACGGGAAGTTCCAGGGAATAATTTGACCTACAACGCCCATGGGCTCCTTGAAGTGATAGGCGATGGTGTCTTCGTCCAACTCGCTGACCGCGCTTTCCTCGGCGCGGATGCAAGCGGCGAAATAGCGGAAATGGTCGATGGCCAGAGGGACATCGGCGTTGCGGGTTTCGCGGATCGGCTTACCGTTGTCGATGGTCTCGGCGAGGGCCAGCACTTCAAGGTTTTCCTGCATGCGGTCGGCGACACGCAGCAGGATGGCGGCGCGCT
>PKYZ01000199.1 GCA_003132865.1 Bryobacterales bacterium | reverse complement strand
TGTCGGCGATGCAGCTTTGCTGAAAGAAGAGCTGCCAGGGCGCAATGGTAGTGCCCACAATCGCAATCACCAGGAACATGAGATCCGGCGTGATCCCGCCCGCGGGCATGGACGGCACCAGCGCGTGCTTCACGATCTGCCCGATCGGCGGACCCAGCCGGAATGCGATCGCGAACCAGGCGAAATNNGCGCTCCCACCGGCGATAGCTGCCCGTCAGCACCAGCAAGATCAGGCCGGCGGCAGACAGCGGCACGCCGTACCGGGGGTCCACACCCATCTTACTCAGTGCCAGGTTGATGGCCGCAAACTCCGTGACTAGGGTCAGAAAGTTGACCAACTGCAAATCGACCAGCGAGAACAGGCCCCACCACTTGCCAAACCGTTGGTAGATCATCGCGGCGTGCCCTTTGCCCGTCGCGATGCCCAGGCGCACTACCATTTCCTGTATGAAGTAACAGACCGGCAATAAGAGCAGAACGANNCCGCGACCATGACGATCAGGCCTGGTCCGACTACCATCAGGAACGTCAGCAGATCGCGCATCCCTTTGGATTTCACCACGCGTCCGCGCACCGGCATCACTTCGTCTTCCACGCCGGCCGCGGACATGCTCAGTGTCTTGTTCGTCATCGCCTTCCCTCCTTTCTTTTGTATGTGCCGCAGAAGCGGACACCGCTTACTCGCTTACTGACGTGCGCGGCTCGGCAGACGCCCGCCGACATCCTGCGCACCGGCAAAACCGGAACGCAAAATACCGCGGCGAGTTGCCAAGTCAATTGGTTTTGAGGGAGAAGGAAACTGCCGCCTCCACCCCCGCGTTCACCACCGAATCAAGCGTGTGGAAGAAGCGCGGGCGAGGCGATAGAGGAGGGTACCGCTACCGGATCACAACCGTCTCTTCCACGATTTGCCCGTCCGTACTAGGAGGGCGATCGTCTTTAGGTTCCATATACCTTTCTGGAGGCGAGAGAAGCTGGCGGGAAATGAAAAAGCCATTTCCCCCGGCGCAGAGAAATGGCCAACTATCGCAGAACGATCGCTGACGGATTCCCCAACGGGTCCAAGCTTCAGCACCGCGCGCCGTGAGAGATCCGAAGACCTCAGCCACATTAGGAAAACCCTTAACCCGGGAGTTCCTGGTCTACCCTGACTGCCAGCATCTTTGGACGCTTTAGGGCAGTGGCTTGTTTGCCGCGCGGACGCCTCGCCTACCGAGGATCCATGCAATACAACTACCAATTCCAAATTACCGCTTATGCTGCAAGGGTGTCAACAAAAAAATGATAAAAAGTTTCTCATGAGCTTTTGCGGCCTCCGGCACGCTGCCGAAAGAGGATCGATTGCTGCACGCAGGGGTGCTGGCGGGCGTCATCCACATGAGGTGAGGCATGCGCATTCTCCCGGCTTGGCTAGTCGTGCCCGTTCTTGCCCTGTTTCCGTATGCCGCGCGGGCCCAGACGCCCGTCGACGCCTGTGATCCCGCCGCACCCATCCAGGCACTTTCGCCGGACCGGCATACCGGCATCAACGTGAGCGAGTCCGGCCGGAGCGGCAAGATCGCCAGGATACGGGAAGCCATGACACAATCCCCGGACGATCTGTTTCTGAACCGGTGGCTCATCGAATTGCAGCCCAAACCGCAGACCGGCAGCCTGGCGGCAGAGTTTCAGGAAAAACTGGCCAGGCACCAGGATGACCTGCGCTACATGTACCTCTACGGGCGGGCGCTGGTGGGGAAAGATACGCCATCGGCCATCCAGTCGCTCCAAAAGGCGATCGCCCGGGAACCCAAACTCCCCTGGACCTACCTTGCATTGACCGAGATATACTCCAGCGCCGCCTTCCGCGATGCGGCCAAGGTGGCCGAAAACCTGCGCGCCTATCATGGAGCCTGTCCGGCGAACCTGGACGCATTCGCATACCTGAATGTGATCGAGGACGAGCACGCCCTGCGTGAGCTGGCCGCCGTGCTGCGCGCGCAGCTTCAAAGCGCCACCGGCCCCTGGCAACTGCGCTACTACTCCACGCTCTGGGCCGCCGAGTTCCGCCTGGCGCCGCCCGCCGATCTGGAGCGGGTGTAGAAGGCCGTAGCGGAGGACTTGAAGCGCATCGAGCCGCTGTCGCAGGACAACGATCTTGGCGTCCTCGATGTGCTGAGCACTGGCTACCGGCTGAGCGGCCAGCGGGACGGCGAGGAGCGCACCAACGCGCGCATCGCGGCGGCGCGTCCCCGCGATCCGGCATTTGAGGCTTATCAGGCTTGGGAGAAAGAGCATCCCAGGGGACCCGGACAGGCGGCGCAGAACGCTTACGCCGAGGCGCTTTACCAGGCTTCGGCCGGCTGGATCAAACAATGGCCGGAAAGCCGCTTCTCTTGGGAGCAGCGGCGGGATGCGCTGATCGAGACGCGAAGCCACTCCGCTGAAGACTGGAAAGTAGTCGCGGATGGATTGACGCGGACCGGCTTTTCCGGCGACCCAAGCTCGCTCAAGCACCTTATTGCTCAGGACTGGGTCGCCGCAGGCGTCATGGTAAGGGAAGCCGTGGACATGCTGCGCGAACTCCAGGATTGGTCCGGAACCCAGCCTCCGGTCCAAAGCGATCTGATCCAGGGGACCATCGCCGCCGATCTGGATGGGGGCAGCCGGGCAGAATTTCGCTTCGCCATTCTGGACACCCTCGTGGATGCGGCTCTCGAATTGAAAGATTACGATCTGGCCCATGCGACGCTAAGCAAGATGCGCAAATGGCTGGACACGGACTTCCCGAAATACTACGATCAGGACCCCATGAACTTTCCGGATTGGGAAGGCCGGTATGTGCTTTCGATGGGCCGTCTGGCCCAAAGTGAGGGCCGTAAGCTGGATGCCCTGGCCTACTATCACCAGTTGATTACCAATCCCCGGTACGTGCGCGAATATGCCGGACCGGTGGCCCTAGCCCGCACTCTCTTCAAAGAACTCGGCGGGAGCGACGAGGCTTGGGCGGTGTGGTCGAAGGCTCAGCCATGGGCCGCCGGCAGGCCCGACGTGCCTCCCGGCTGGCCGATGATGGCATGGAACGCTCTGAACCGGACCCTGCCGGAGATGCACGTACCCGATGCCGCGGGCCGGACCTGGACACTGGCCGATTTCAAGGGCAAGACTACCTTCGTGTTCCTTTGGGCCACTTGGTGCGGCCCATGCTGGCGGGAACTGCCGGGGGTGCAGAAGCTCTTTGAAGCCGTGAAGGGCCGTCCCGACGTGCAGGCCATCAGCCTCAGTACGGATGAGAATCCGGCCATCGTGGAGCGGTTCATGAAAGAACGCAAGTTCAACTTCCCGGTCCTGGTGAGCAAGTCCTACGTTGAACGGGTGCTGCCGGAAGTAAGCATGGGCCAGACGTGGCTGGTCGATCAGTCTGCCGCCATACGGCTGCAACGGCGAAACGTGCCCTATCTGGAGAAGGTGTGGGTGGATGAGGCGCTCGACAAGTTGAACCATCCGCCGAAGTGACGGCTTGATACGAGCGATGTTGGACCAATTGCGACGCACTATATGCAGGATTCCGAAAGGCCGGGTGGCGACTTACGGCGACGTGGCCCGGGCCGCGGGATACCCCGGCGCGGCCCGCCAAGTCGCCTGGGCCTTGCACAATGCCAAGGGCGGCATCCCCTGGCATCGGGTGCTGGGCGCCGGAGGACACATCCGGTTGCCGGGGCATGCGGGTCTGGAGCAGCGCATGCGGCTCCAGACGGAGGGCGTGGCCTTCTGCGGCAACCGCGTGGACATGGCTCGCCATGCGTTCGATTTTGCCGCAAAACGAAAGCGGACATGACGGCCCGATAACGCTATCATCAAAGGTATGCGAACCACTGCCCTCGTGTGGCTGCTCTTCGCGCCGTTTTGCGCGAGCCATGGGCAAAGCACTTCAGCGGGCGCACCCGCCCAATCCGCCCGGTCCGCTATCTTCCTCTTCGGACCGGCGGGCGCGGAAGCCGCGCGCCAAGCCGCCCGCACCGCAGTGGCCGTCTCCCGTCATTGGCTGAGCCAGCCCGGCTCCGCAGCCGAACTCCGCCGCAGCGGAAGCGTGGATGCTTTACCGCTTGATGCCAAAATCCCTGCCAAGTCGATCGAGCCGGCCTTCCTCAACGCCGCGCGCGAAGCCCGCGACACCGATCCGGACACATTCCTGAATTCTCTCGATCGCGCCGCGCAGTCCCTCGCCGGCCGCCCCGGTCTGCGTATTCTGGTGACGATCGTCGAGACACCGCCGCTCTCGGTCGATGCCGAGACACAGCTCAAGCAAACCATCGACTTTTGCAAGTCCAATTCCATCCGCGTGGTCGTGCTCGATCCCGCCACAGTCCCCTCGAAGTACGCGAGCCGTTCTTTTCTGGCGCTCGGGGAGAGTACTGGCGGCGCGCTGATCCGCGACCCCAAGGCGCTGGACGCCACCATTCTCATCGCCTCCGCCGGATCGAAGACCGCGGAATCGGCCTACGCCGCGCCGGTCGCGGAAGCACCTGTCATCGCCGCGAACCTGCCCGATTTGCCAACTGATTTGCCCGTACACACGCGCTTCATGCGCATCTCGCCGCGCGGCTCGCAGTCTTTTGGCATACAACAGAGCGTCGGCGCCGGCCGGGGCGGCATCACCACAGTCGACGGCGGCCCGAATATTGAAAACACCACCGGACCTATGCGCGGCTTGTTCCTGGTCGAATCGCCGGTGAACGCTTTGCATTTCGATATCGACGACAATTCCGGCACATATACCGCCCGCGCCCGCGTCACGCAGATCGCGCGCAACGCTTCGGGCAAAATCGTGTGGCGGGCGAGCAAGCCGGTAACCCTGCATGGCCCCCTGTACAAGCTCGAAGCGCGCCGCGCGGGCAACATTTATTACATGCGCGAGGTGGTTTTGCCAGGCGGCCGGTACACCCTGGAAGCCACCGTCGAAGACCTGATCGCCGGCAAGACGGGCGGCGTGCGAGAGCCATTGGGCACCGGTATGGGCACGCCCGGCTTCACCGTCAGCGATGCGCTGGTGGTGCGGCCGTTCAACGGAGCGGCCGACAAGTTCGAAGCCGATCAGGTGCTCAACTACGACGGCAATGCCATCTCCCCTCTGCTCGATCCCGTCTTTCACGCCAACCAGCCGTTCACGCTGCAGATTTACCTGATTGTCTACCCGGACATTTATGGGGCGCAGCCGCAGATGAGTTTGGAGATCCTGCGCCATGGGCGCGTCGTCGGCCGCAGCGCTCTGCCTTTCACCGACAAGATCCGCAACGAGTCCGTCGAAGGCGGCAGCATGGGCATGGTGGGCGAGCAGAAACACGAATTCCCTTACCTGGCAACCTTGCGCGGCGTCGAACTCAGCCCCGGCGACTATGAGGCGCGGGTCACCGTACGCCAGGGCACTGTCGCTTTGACCCGCCCGGTGAGCTTTCGCGTTCTGGGCAACGAGCGGACCGCCGTTCTCGCCTCCGCCGGACCTAGCGCCGCTGCCGCTGCCCCGCCAGCAGAAGATGAAGACGCCGAGGTGACGCTGCCCGAGGTCGATCCCGTACACTTGGCTACGGACGCCGGCGCCTTCGGCGCTCCCGAGCAGCAGAAGCTCTGGGACGAAGCGGCCGGCAGCGCTTTGTCGTACTCCTCGCGCCTGCCCAACTTCCGCTGCAACCGCGAGACGCACCGCCTGACGGCTCCCGTGAAGAGTGCCGAACGTTTTAGCCAAACCGACACCTTCATCGAAGAACTGACCTACGAGAGCCCCAAGGAAACCTATCGCACTCTGGAGGTGAACGGCCAGAAATCCAGCATGCAGCGCGATGCGTTCAAGGGTGTGCACTCGCGCGGCGAATTCGGTTCCATGCTGAAGTCGATCTTTCGCCCCGAAGCGGCGGCTCAGTACAAGTGGGCCGGGCGGGCCATGGCTGGCGGCGTTCTGTGCGATGTCTTCGATGTGGACGTGCCCGTGGCGCGCTCAAACTTCATTTTGACCTTCAATCTGCGCCAGGAGGTCGCCGGCTTCCATGGCCGCGTGTTCGTCGACGAAGATAGCGGACTCGTGCGCCGCATCGTATTGCAAGGCGGCGGTCTGCCGAAGGACTTCGGACTGCAGTCGCCCACTTTTTCGCTCGAATACGGAATGGTGCGCATCGCCGGCGAAGACCACCTGCTCCCCTTGCGCTCGGTTCTCCAGGTCCGCCAGGGCAAGCAGGTGGTGCGCAACGAAACGCAGTTCCGCGATTACCGCAAGTTTCAAGCCTCTTCGGAAGTCAAGTTTCAGTGAGCCGCGAATTTGCCCCCGAATTGAGAGCTGAATTGAGTGATGTGAGCCATGCGAAACCAATTGTGGCTTCCCGTTCCGGCGCTCCTGCTCGCCCTGTTTTCGGCGGGCCCGGCGCGCTCCGACGATCGTTCGCTGGTCGTCCTATTCGGCCCCACCGGCGAGGATACCGGCCGGCAGGCCGCGCACTCCATAGCAGATAGCACGCACGACTGGTTGAAAATCCAGGGGGCTACCGCGGAACTGCGGCGGCCCGGCATCTCCGAAGGCCAGGAACTCACCAAGTACATGCAGCCCAAGGACCTCGATCAGGCTTTTCTGGATGCCGCCGGCAGCGGCCGCCAAACCGATCTGCAGGGCTTCCTGAATGCACTCGACAAGGCCGCTTACGCACTGGCCCGGCGTCCGGGAAAGCGGCTGCTGGTCGTTATCCTGGAGAGCCCGCCGCCCGAAATCGTGAAAGCCATGAGGGGCGGGGCCGAGGAACTCGATAGCCGCCTCAGTCAGACCGTCGATTTTTGCCGCTCCAAGGCCGAACGGGTCGTTGTGCTCGACCCTTCCGAGCCGGCATCGAAAGAACCCCTGGCGGCTTTCAAGTCGCTGGCGGCCGCTACCGGGGGGACGTTGGTCCGCGAAACGAAATCGCTGGCCACGAGTCTCCTGACGATTGTTCCGGTGGAAAAGGCCGAAAGCGCCGCTTCACCGCCTACCGCCGCCGCGCCGGTGGGCCTGCCCGTTCATGCGCGTTTCATCCGCATGCGGCCCATTCGAGCGAAGAACGCGGTCACGGACCTCGGACCCATGACCGGATTGCTGCTGGTCGAGTGCCCGTTCAGCGCGCTGCAATTCCGGACAGACGGCGGCAAGTTCGTGGTCGAGGCCCGCGTGACGGAGACCGTCCGCAACGCCGAGGGCAAGAGCGTCTGGGAGGCGAAGAAGGATATCGCGATCAAGGAACCGCTCAAAAAGCAGCAGGCGCGCAAGGACGGCAACCTCTATTACATGCGCGAACTGCAACTGCCTGGGGGACAGTATACGATCGAGGCGGCGGTGGAGGATCTGGCCGCGGGCAAATCCGGAAAAGCCAGCGAGACGTTGCGCTCGAGCGACAATCTCCCCGGATTCACGGTGAGCGACGCCATGTTCGTGCGGCCCTTGAACGAATCCGCCGACCGGTTCGAGGCCGACCAGGCGCTCAGCTATGATGGCAAGGCGCTCGCGCCGCTGCTCGATCCCGTCTTCGCCGCCAACGAGCCGTTCATCCTCCGGCTTTACTTCATCATTTATCCCGATTTGGGCGGCGCGAAGCCGGAAATCAGCCTCGAAATCCTTCGGAACGGGCAGGTCGTCGGGCGGTCGCAACTGGCTTTCAACGACGAGATCAAGAACACGGCGGCCGAGAGCGGCACCCTGAGCGGGAAAGGCGAACAGAAGCACGAGTTTCCATACCTGACCCAGATCCGCGACGCGAGCTTCGATGCCGGGCAGTACGAAGCGCGCGTCACTATCCGGCAGGGCCGCAACACCGTTACGCGCGTCGCGCCGTTTCGCGTAATCCGAGCCGCTGGCGGCCGATAAGAATAGCGTGCGTGGGGCAGGACTCCGGTCCTGCGGCCGGCGTCCACGCCGTGTGCGAAGAGCGGGTCCTGGAGGACCCGCGCAGACCTGGAGGTCTGCCCCACAAAGATGGGGACGCAGGCTTCGCGGCCCTCGCTTTTAATGCGTTCTTTCCGCAGGCGGCTTCCGCGCCAGGAAACCCACGTGCGCCGACGGGAATCGAAATCGTCCGTACCCGCCGAGCAAGCGCGCCTCGAAACCTGCCCGGCTTAGTTCCGCGAGTAACTCGGAACCGGAGTACAAATGCAAACGATGTATCTCTTCGCTGCGCCTGTAAAGCTTCCCAATCCGCCGGAAGCTCGCGATCTGCCGCGTCAGCGTCTTCCGTCTCCGGTCCTCTCGCACTTCTAGAAGAATCGCCCAGTCGGGTCCTTCCAGGAATCTTCGCTGCTTCGTCCCCTCCGCGACTACCCCCGGCTCCACGATGTCGAAGACGAACACGCCGCCGGGGCGCAAGGCGCCGTGCACGCGATGAAAGAACTCCGCCAGTCCTTCCTTGCCGCTCCTCCGGTCGAACGCATAGTTGACGCATTCGCCGATCGAAGTGACGGCGTCGCACGGCGGCAGTTCGACGCTCAGAAACGACCCGACTTGGAACTTTGCGGCCGGCGCCTGCCTGCGCGCCAGCCGGATCATGTGAGCCGATATGTCGATGCCGAGCACGTCATAACCGCGTTCGCTCAGTTCCCGCGCCCAAACGCCGCTGCCGCAGCCCGCGTCCACCACGCGCCCGCCAAGGATACGGTTCTGCCGCAGCAGGCGCAGCAATCCCGGCGCGGCCTTCCTGGCGAAACCGGTGAAGCCCGTATCGTGAATGTAGGCCAGGTCGCGATCGTACGCCGTCATGAATTACTTACGGAAGAATTCCCGATCGATCTTGGCAGCCAGGATGAAATCGNNAATGCCAGGGCGGTCTTGAAGTCCGGAAACACGAACGTCTTGGTGAGGTGATGCTCGGCTATCACTTTCCAATCCGGCAACTCGGCGGATAACTTTTCCAGTTCCTCGCCTCTCAGCGGAGGCACGCCCCCCTTGCAAGGAACACAATGCTTCTGTGTCAGACTGACTCCGGATTCACCCATGTCCATCCTCCTTTTAAGGTTACGATTGTGCTACGGTGCGGCGCGGAACGGATCGACGACACGTACACCGAGGCGGTCGAAATCGCGCGTATTTCGAGTGGCCACCGTCAGGTCGTGGAGGTGGGCCGTGGCGGCGATCATACCGTCTTCAGACAAATCGTCGGGCTTCCCATGCATGAGGCGCGCCCATTCCCGAAAGCACGCGCCGTCCATCGGCAGGACCTGAAGAGATCCAGCCAAATGGTCAACCCATGCCTCGATCTCATGAGCTTTGGCCGGATCCTGTTTGCGCGTCCGTTCAATACCAGCCTGCAGTTCACCCAGAGTCGCTGCTGCGAGAAAGATCTGGCTTGCATCCAGCCCCCCGACCCAGGCCACCACGGCGCCGTGAGGTCTTGGCTTCCGCAGTTCGGAGATCACGTTCGTATCGAGAAGATACTTGCCCACTAGAACTCCACCGGAGCCCGCCTGCGAAACTTCCGGCGCTGCGGAATCAGGTTCTCGAATCGAGGGTAAGGCGCGAGCAGCAGCGTCTTAAGACTGGGCTGCGCTGCGCTTTGCAGCCGCCGCCATTCCTCGATTGGAACCAGCACAGCCGTTTCGACGCCCCGCCGCGTAACGATCTGAGGACCCTTCTCGACCGAAGCATCCAACAATTCGCTGAAACGGGCTTTGGCGTCTTGCACGGGCCATGAAGACATAGGCGCCTCCTTCACCTTCATGGTACAGCCTAGTCACCTGACTAGTCAACAAGCGGCCATCTCGCCATCTCGCCGAAGCGTGCAGATCGTGGCGATTCCAGTTGCGACCGTCAAGGTCGTGGATCAGGCGGCCGCGGCAATCATGCCGCCATCCAGCAAATCGTCAGACTGCCCGTTCATGAGGCGCGCCCATTCCCGAAAGCAGGCGCCGTACAGGCTAGGGACAGGACGCCTGATAATCAATCACGATGGTGCACTTACCTGATTTTGGACAAGCCGGCAAACCGGCGGTCAGGTCGGCGGGCGAAAACTGCACCTTTTTCTTGGACCCAAATTCCTTGCCCGGGCCGAACTGGGGATCCGGATTGGCGTCTCGGACATCTGGGCCCGTGGCGATGATGTTCGCGCCGGAGTTCGTCGACCAGACCTTGGCGAGTGTGTCGGAGCTGGTAATGCTCCAGTCTTTGTTTTTCCATGGAGTCGGTGTGCCGCCGTTTACACTGATCGAGCATGTCTGTCCTCCGTCAATATCAACTTCGGCAACTGCACCCGGCTTGACCGTCCATTGCGTTTTCGTGTGGACCAGCATGCTCCCATCGGACACCCGTATCGGCGAGGGACGGGGCGGGGTTTGGGGTTGGTGAATGCGGTGCGGGCACGCGCTCCAGCCAGACAGTCCGATTGCCGTGCAGACCGACAGGATCAGGCCGGCATACTGCCGCCGACCGCGAGTCTTGGGGTATTGTGTCTTTCGCATTTTACTTCTCCTCTTATTGATTGGCGGAAACCATACGCAAAAGGGGACGCCAGAGCCTTTGTAAATCGTGTCTGGCATGGTACGACTGAAAAGCCCGGCCGCCCCAACGACGCTCGATTGCTTCCAATTGCCTCTGGGCAGCCAGAGCGAACCGCAGAGCTGCGTCTCGATCCCGCAGCGCCTCGCTCGCGCGGGCCTCCAGGGATTCTGCTCGCGCGCCGTACGGTCAAGCGGGCAGGGACGAGGTGCCGCGCATCGTTACTTTGGTGGTGAGGGACAGGTCGGCTGATAGTCGATCTCCACCTTGCAGAGCGCTTTCCCTGCATCGCAGTCGAGGCTCGGCGGAAGCCCGGCGCCGCTGGCGGTAGCGGGCGAAAACTTCACCTGTTCGACCCCAAATTCGTAGCCTGGGCCTTCCTTGAAGGGATCGGAATTGAGTTGTTGGGCATCGGGCCCTGTCACATAGATAGTCTTGCCACCGGAGAACGCGCCGCCGGGGCTCCTCGTTGAAACCTTCGCCTTGTTATCGGAGCTGCTAATGGTCCAATCCTGCCCAGTCACATTCTTGCTGGTGCTGGGGTTGCCGAAGGTAATCTTGCAAGCCTGCCCCCCGGAAATAGTGAGGACGTTCGTGCTCGCGCTCGAATCTAGCTTCACGTCGGGTGAGTTCGTGCGGACCACCATGCTCCCATCGGACACCCGGATCGGCGAGGGCCGGGGAGCCACCGGCCTCTGTATCGGCTTGCGCGGGCACGCGCTCCAACCAGATAGGCCGATTGCCGTGCAGACCGACAGAATCAGGCCGGCATACTGCCGCCGACCGCGAGTCTTCGGGTCTTGTGTCTTTCGCATATTACTTCTCCTCTCATTGATTGGCGGAAACCATACGCAAAAGGGGACGCCAGAGCCTTTGTAAATCGGGCCTGGCATGGTACGACTGAAAAGCCCGCCCGCCCCAACGACGCTCGATTGCTTCCAATTGCCTCTGGGCAGCCAGAGCAAACCGCAGAGTTGCGTCTCGATCCCGAAGCGCCTCGCTCGCGCGGGCCTCCAGGGCCTTTGCTTGCCAGTTCGAGTCCGGCAGCTTGGATAAACGGTCCTCCACAGGCTGAACGGCGGCCAGTACCCCCCTCCAATCGCCGGTTTCCAGGCGCGCCTCGGCCACAGCCAAGGTGGACGCCAGGAGCACGCCCACGTCCGGCACCGCCGCTGCCACCGCGAACGAGCGTTCGCAGTGCTGCCGCCCTTCCTGCTTGCGGCCCGAGCGGATCAGGGCCAGGCCCAACAGCCGATTCAGGACTGCAAGCGGCTGGTCCTGCTTGGTGTGAGAGAGCAGGCGGTTGCATGTCGCGACCGCTTCAGGATATTTGCCCCCGCTGAGAGCTATCTCTGCCCGCCCCTGGCTGATCGCCAGCTTCAAGTCCTCGAACTTCGCCGCCGCCGTCTCCGCTCGGTGGAACCGCGCACGTGCCTCAGTATAACGCCCCAAGGGCCATAGAGCGGCGCCGCATTGGAGAGCGGCATAGCCGATATGCTCAACGTCGTGAAGCGCGGCACTAAGTTCCAACTGCTTCTCAAAATGTTCGAGCGCCTCGGGGAACTGCTCTTCGTACAGCAGCGCGTCGCCCATCGCCTCTTGAGCAAGCATCATCAGAAAACGGTCCTGCAGCTTCTCTGCTACCTGCAGCGCTGGCCGGAAGAATCCCAACGCAGCATCGTATTGGCCTTGGTACACCTTAGCCCGACCCAGCAACACCTGGCACTGCATAGTTTCGCGCGCAAAGTTGTTTGCTTGAAAGAAGGCGAGTGCTTCCTGAGCCTCAGGCACCCATTTATCGATATTACTTTCTTGTTCGTGCAAGCCCGCCAGGCTAAGCAGAGCCAAGGCTACTAGGCGTCTGGAGTCGTCTTCTCGCGCCAGCCGCAGCCCTCTTTCGTAGTACTTCCCGGCCTGCTCAAAGTCCTCCTTGCCCATGAACGCATCGCCCAATTGCAGCAGGCCCCGCGTGGCCAGGCTTTCGATGCGGTTAGATTGCGCGGTATCGATGGCGTCCTGCGCGTAACGTCCGGCTGATTCTGCGTCGCCGGAGAGGGAGGCCGTGTTCGCCAATTGCAACTTAGCGCGAATCTCCTGCTGAATATTCCGCGTCATCTGCGCGGTCCGAAGCGCCTCGCGCAGAAAGCGCTCCGCCGCCTCCATTTCCCCGCGCTTGTTCGCCGCAACACCGCGCTGGTACGCAACCTCGGTGAGACCCTCCTGGTTGCTCGTCAGTTCATTCAGTCGCGCCGCCTGATCGAACGCCTGGTCCGCATTCTTCGCGTCCGCCTTCTGGTTGTACAACACGGCCAGCCGGAGACATGCCGCCGCGTTCTTGGGAGGCCCTTCGGCCGCAATCAGATAATTCCGGCGGGCGTCGTCCGGCTTGCCGGCCCGGTCGTAGGCTNNAGGCGCGGCCCAAATCCAGGCGCACGTCCGGCTGCGCGACTCCGGCGTACTTCAGCATTTCCTCGTATTTGCGGGCGGCCTCGGGGAATTGACGCGTAATGGTCAAGTCTACCGCATCCAGATATAACCGGTCCAATCCGGAGAGCCGCGCGAGCCGCGCGGCGGACGCGGATCGTCGCGCCAGCAGCATCTCCTGACCGGCCTTTTCCTGCGCTTCGAGTTCGGTCCATGCCTCCGCCAAGCGCGCGTGCGCCATGCTGAAATCCGGGGCCAACCGCGCCGCTTCCCCGAGTTCCTTTGTGGCCGCAAAATAAGCGCCTGCTTCCAGATCGTCCGTGCCAGTCTGATAGAATCGGGCGGCTTCGGCCGGCGGCTGATAAACACGGGGCCAGAGCGCGTAGCCCGCCACTCCCGCAAGCGCGATCGCCAGTGCGGCAACGCCCAGCTTGCGGCGGGTCCACGCTGGTGCGGGACGCGGTGGCGCCGCCACTGCCTCGCCCACGATCGCCCGCACGACATCGCCCGCCGCAGCGAATCTGCGCGACGGATCGGCATCCAGACAGCGCGCGACCGCGCCATTCCACCGTTCATCCAATCCGGGCACCACCGAGCGCGGCGGGGGAACCGGCTCTTGCGCGCGGCGCAGCGCAGCCGCCAAGGGCTCTTCTGCGACGAATGGCCGAGTCCCCGTAAGCATCCGGTAGATCGCCATGCCGAAGGCGTATACGTCCGACGCAACAGTCGCGGGCCGTCCGGTTAGCAACTCGGGGGCCATGTAGTCCAGGGTCCCGGCGACGCGGCCCGGAAGCGTGGCAGTAGTCTCCCCGTCCGAGCCAGCATTCCGCGCTAGGCCAAAGTCGGTGACCACCACCCGGACACCCCCGCCGGATGGCACCAGCATCACGTTGGAGGTCTTGAAATCCCGGTGGATCACGCCCGCCGCATGCGCGGCATCCAGCGCCGCAGCCATCTGGCGCATGATGGGCAAAGCCTCGTCCACGCTCAGGCGGCCGGCGCGCGCCAGCTTTTGCCCCAGTGTTTCGCCGGGCAGATACTCCATGCTCAGCAGAATGACCGGCGCCGGCGAGCTGTCGGCCGGGTGGCGCGCCAGATCGAAGACTTTGCAGACATTCGGGTGAGCAATCTTTCGCGAAAGCTGGATTTCCTGTTTGAATCGCGAAATCATCCGCGGGTCGGAGGCGATTTCGGGCAGCAGTGTCTTCAACGCCACTCGGCCCTTCAACTCCAGGTCCTCTGCCTCATAGACCTCGCCCATGCCGCCACGGGCAATGAAACGAACAATGCGGTACCGGCCGGAGACGACATCTCCGCTGGAGAACGTGATGGCCGCTGGCATGCTTTCCGTACCATCGGCCCAAACGGGGCGATCCAGGTGTCCGCTCCCTTTGGCATCCTCGTCCAGCCAGTGGATCAATTCGGAGCGCATGGCCTCGTCTCCGGCACACTCCCGCCTGAGGAATTCGTCGCGGTCTGCTGGATCGAGCTCCCGCGCGGCATTGAAGATCCCAGAGAGCTTGCGCCAGCGTTCCGGCGTCAAGGCTCACCCCTGCCCATCCGGCTATACAGCCAAGCCCGCGCCGCGCTCCAATCCCGCTTGACCGTACGCACGGAGATCCCCAGAACTTCCGCAATTTCGGCCTCGGTCAAGCCGCCGAAGAACAGCATCTCGACGATGCGCGCCTGCCGGGGCGCCCATTTGGCGAACTCTTGGAGTGCGTCGTCCAGCGCGAGCAACTCCTCCGGCCGGGAGGTGTAACAAGCGGTGGCGTGTTCCAGGGAAATCTTCTCCAAAGGCCCGCCGCGCTTGGCCGCAGCCCGAGTGCGCGCATGGTCCACCAGGATCCGGCGCATCTCACCGGAGGCCACCGCATAAAAATGCGCACGGCTCTGCCAATCGATCCGATCTTTATGCGTCAGCCGCAGGTAGGCCTCATTGACTAACGCGGTCGGCTGGAGAGTATGATCGGGCCGCTCCCCCCGCATGTACCGTCCAGCCCGGCTCCGCAGCTCCCGGTAGACCAGCTTCATCAAGCGGGCCTCCGCATCCCGATCCCCGCGCCGCATGCTGGAGAGCAGGCGGGTAATCTCACCCGGCGATGAATCTGGCGCGTTCACGAATGTCTCAGATTCTACCGCAAAATTCAAGACTGCCCAATCGAATTCAGATATCGAAAATTAAATCGTAGTGGGGACCGCGGGCACATTCGTGCGCGCCGCGCGCTGCGGACGCCCGATGCCGCAGTAGTCGAACCCCGCCTGCCGCGCGGCCTCCGGATCGAACAGGTTCCGGCCGTCCACCAGAATCGCCCGCGCCATGCGCTTCGCCAGACCGCGCAAATCCAGACGGGCGAACTGTTTCCATTCCGTCACCAGCACCAGCGCGTCGGCATCCTGGGCCGCATCCTCCGGCGATTCGCAGTATTGGATTCGCAGCGCTGGGTGGTTCTCACGGCACGCCTGCATAGCGATCGGGTCGTACGCCTTTACCCGCGCGCCCATTTGCAGCAGCCGCTCGGCAATCTGCAGGCTGGGCGCGTCGCGCAGGTCGTCAGTCTCCGGCTTGAACGCCAGACCCAGCAGCGCGATGGTGCGGCCCTTCAGGATAAACAGCTTCTCCTGCAGCTTCTGAATCGCCAGTTGCCGCTGCGCCCGGTTCACCTCCAGGGATGCTTCCAGCAAGCGACTCTGATAGCCGTACTCGCGCGCGGTGTGCAGCAGCGATTGGATGTCCTTGCCGAAACAACTGCCGCCCCACCCCAAGCCGGGATTGAGGAAGCGCGCCCCAATCCGGGCGTCCAGGCCGATGCCCGCCATCACTTCGGGGGCCTCCGCGCCCACCCGCTCGCAGATGTTGGCTACCTCGTTGGCGAAACCGATCTTTACCGCCAGAAACGCATTGGCGGCGTACTTGATCATCTCCGCGCTGGTTAGCGTCGTGGTCACCACCGGCACTTGCACCATGGCGGCCGGACGCGGCAGGAAGGCGGGCGCCTCAAAGCTCTGCGCCACCAGCGGCCGATACAATTCGCGCAGCACCTGCAGCGTGCGCTCTTCCTCGGCGCCAAGCACGATGCGGTCCGGATACAGCGAATCGACGATGGCGCTGCCTTCCCGCAGGAACTCCGGATTGCTGGCCACGCCGAAGCGGATGCTCTTCCGATTGCCCGGGTGCGCCTCCCGAATACCCTCCCGGACCAGCGCCTCCACCAGGTTGCCGCTGCCCACCGGAACCGTGGATTTGTTCACCACCACGCGGAACCTGGAATCGTCCATGGCCGCCCCGATGCTGCGCGCGGCCGCCTCCAGATAGCAGAGATTGGCTTCGCCTGTCTCGAGCGGCGGCGTCCCCACCGCGATGAAAATCACGTCGCTCTCCGCGGCCGGCGCCGCCAGTCCGGTGGTAAAGTCGATGCCGCCGCGCGCGGCCGCCAGTTGCAGCAGCTCCTCCAGGCAGGGCTCGTAGATGGGCATTTCGCCACGCCGCAGCTTCTCGATCTTCTGCGCATCGGTGTCCACGCACGTGACGCGATGGCCGAAGTAAGACAGGCAAGCGCCCGTCACCGTTCCTACATATCCTGTTCCAATGACCGTGACCCGCATGTGATAACTGCCGTACCCCGTGATTATCGAGCTTACCACGCGTAGTTTACAAGTCTGGAATCCCGTTTAGATACAATGGATAGAACCGCCCGCATGCAGACCATTCTGGTAATCGACGACGACGAGAGCTTGCGCGACACCATAGGCGTGATGCTGGAGCAGGAGGGGTTCCGCGCCGTGCTGGTGGCGGATGGCCGCGCGGGCTTCGAGAAATCGCTGCTGCTCAAGCCCGACTTGATCCTGGTGGATCTGCGCCTGCCGGGCATGAACGGCGTGGAGATCTGCAAGCAACTGCGCGCCGCACAGGTGGTCACGCCCATCATCGTGCTGAGCGCCCTGGGCGACGAAATCGACAAGGTGCTGCTGCTGGAGATCGGCGCCGACGATTACGTGGTAAAGCCCTTCGGCACGCGCGAGCTGCTGGCGCGCATCCGCGCCGTGCTGCGCCGCACGTCCGCCGAGGCGCGCAAGGTGGTGCACTTCAGCGAAGTCGAGGTGGACCTGGAGCGCCGCGTGGTCAGCCGGCGTGGCGAAGAGTTGAAACTGACTCCGGCCGAATACAACCTGCTCACGTATTTCCTGCAGAACCCCGACCGCCCGCTCACCCGCGACATGATTCTCAATTCGGTCTGGGGCTATGAATTCTTCCCCAACACCCGCACGGTGGACGCACACGTCGTAAAGCTGCGCCAGAAGCTGGAGCCGGAGCCCAACGTGCCCCGGCATTTTTTGACCGTGCATGGGGTGGGCTACCGCTTTCTCCCGTAGGGTGCGTGGCGCACGCGGTCTCTGCCGTTCGCCCTTCAAAACGCCTTGTCGAAAAGCATACACTGGAGTATCTCAGCCGCTATGAGCCTGCCAACGATATTCTCGACCTGCCGCCCCCGAGCCGACGTGCTTGGCGGAACCGTTCGCGACGATGAATTCATGGCAGACCTTTCGCGCGTCGTCAACGGTACGGCTCCAGCCGACTACCTCGACCCCGCCGCCTTCTTCGCCAAGAGCTATCCCACCCGAGGCATGAAGGAGTTGCTCAAGGCAATCTGCCTGCGCCTGTCCGGCAAGGGTGGCGAAGTCTCGTCGATCATTCGGCTCGGGACCCAGTACGGGGGCGGCAAGACGCACGCGCTAATCGCCCTCGTCCACGCGGTGCGCGGAGCAATAGACGTTACCGACCTTTCGAACTTCGTCGATCCGGCGATTCTCCCCTCTGGCATTGTCCGCATCGCCGCTCTCGACGGAGAGAACGCCGACCCCGCCAACGGACTCACGCTGGAACCGGGACTGCTCGCCCGCTCTCTGTGGGGCGAGATGGCATACCGCCTGGCCGGCCGCGACGGCTACGAGCGCATCCGCGTCAGCGACGAAAGGCATATCGCACCGGGTGCGGACACCATTCGCGAGCTATTCGGCGGCCAGCCGACGCTCATCCTGCTCGACGAGATCTCCGTATATCTGCGCAAAGTGGAACGTGCGTTTCCGGACGCATCCAAGCAATTTGCCGCTTTCGTACACGACCTGTTCAAGGCTGTCGCATCGACGCCCCAGGTCGCCCTGGTCTACACCCTGGCGGTGGGAAAGGACGACAAGGCGGGCGACGCTTATAAAGAGGAGAATGAACGGGCCGCCGCTGCCATGTCAGAGGCCGAAAGCGTTGCAGTACGGAGCACGACGCCCCTCAATCCTACGGAGGAAGACGAAACTCCCAACGTCCTGCGCGCGCGTCTCTTCGAACACGTCGACCTGGACGCGGCCCAATCTGTAATCGCGGCATATTCGCAGGTCTGGAACGCGAACCGCGACACTCTACCGGCCGACGCCGCCGACCCGGAACTCCGCGACCAGTTCGCGCGCAGCTACCCGCTGCATCCCAAGCTGCTCGAAATGCTGACCGAGAAGACCGCGTCGCTCAGCACGTTCCAACGCACGCGCGGGATGCTGCGGTTGCTGGCCCGCACCGTTCACCACCTCTGGAGGATTCAGCCGCCGGACGCAGCTTCGATCCACGTGCACCACATGGACCCGGCGTTCGAACCGATCCGCACCGAAATCAACGTCAAGCTAGGCCAAGGCCAGTACGCGCCGGCGGTGAAATCCGATGTGGCCGCCGTGGCGGGTCAGGAGCCGGCGCTGGCGCAGCGCATCGATGCCCAGAAGTACCCAGGCCTGCCGCCGGTGACGGCCTACGTCGCATGCACGATCTTCTGGCACACGCTGGCCTATGGAGACCCGGCCAAAGGGATCACACCCGAACAGTTGAAGCTTTCGGTGTGCTCGCCCGCCCTGGAGCCTTCCTTCATCGAGCAAGCCCGCGTACAGTTCGTCACCGATTCCATCTATCTGGACGACCGCCCGGGGGCGCCGCTCCGTTTCATGGCCGAGCCGAACCTCACCATGATCGTCCGCCGGATCATGCGCGACATCGACGCCGCCGACGTGCGCACCGAGCTCGCCGAACGCATCCGCGCGCTTTTCACTCTGCCTCGCGGAGAGTTCAACGCCGTGCTTTCCCCGGCCGGTCCCTACGATGTGCCCGACGAGGTCGGCGACGGACGGCCCATGCTGGTGGTGATGAACCACGAATCGACTGCCGTACCCTCCGATTTACGCGAGCCGCCGCCGGACATCGCGGAGATCTTCGAGTGGAAGGGGACGGATCGCAGCAAGATCCGCGAACTCAGGAACAACCTGGTATTCGTGGCCGCCGACGAGCGCACGATTCCAAAAATGCGCGACCTGGTGCGCCGCCGCCTCGCCCATGGCCTGCTGCAAAAACCGGAAGAACATCACATCACGCTCGCCGACTACCAGCAGGGCAAGATCAAGGCCGACTACGAAAAGCTGAAGCTCGAGGTGGCGATGGCCATTCTCCAGTGCTACCGCCACCTGTTCTACCCATCCGGTTCCCGGATGGCCGGCACCCAACTCGACCTTGGGTACACCATCATCGAGCTCTCCGGCCCCGGCGACTCGCCCGGCAACGGACAGCACCAGGTGGAGCGTGTGCTGCACGAACAAAAGAAGCTGCTGGAAGGGCGAGACATTCCCGACTCGCCGCCGTTCGTGCGCGACCAGACCGGGCTGCGCGTGAAGGGCGAGATGACCACCGCGCAGATACGCACCGAGTACCGGCGCGCGCCCAAGCTTTCTATCCTGCTGCACGATACGCCGCTGCTGGAATGCATCCGCAACGGCATCGAGCAGGGATTGTTCATCTATCGCGAGGGCTCGCAGGTATGGGGTCCGGGCGATCCGCGCCCGGTGATCCACATTAGCGACAACCACTTCGTACACACCATCGACAACGCCAAAGCGAAGGGGCTGTGGCCGCGCGCGGCGCCGCTGGAACTGCACTTCCAGGCCAATCCCACCACCATCGAGCGCGGCGGATCGGCCGAGCTGGTGGTCAGCGTGAAAGGCGGCGTTCCGCCTTACACGTTCACATCGAATGAGCCGCAGCTTGGGGCCGCCGGTACCGATCAGGAGACGCAGCGGCTTCGCGTCCGGCCGGAACAGTCCATGACCTACACCATCGAGCTAACCGACAGCCGCGGGCAGCGGCAGCAGGCAATGGCCGTGGTGACAATCCGGGAAAAAACCGGTGAGATCCAGGCGCCAGTCTTGCCGGGATTCACGCCCGCGGCGCCCCCGCCGCCTGAACTATCGGCGCAGGGGCCGCTCGCCCAGGCGCTGGCCGATCTTTGGGACAAGGCACGGAAGGCCAACGTGGCCAGCATCGCCACGCTTCGCGTGAAGCTGTACGAGGCCGGGGCGACTTGGAAGGTGCATCAGGCGATGGCGACGCTACAGGAGGCGGACGTCACGTGCCACTTTGAAGTGGGGATTGAAGCCGACGGCATTGAGGAGTTCTCAGTGACTTTCACTGGCAGGGTGGACAAGGCGAACGCCGTGAAATCGTTCCTCGATCCGCAGATTCGGGCCGCGGTTGAGACTGATTTCAAGGCCACCTACAGCCTGGCCTTCAAGCAGCCGCTATCGCTGAAGGACGGAACCGCCGACGTGTTCGCCAAAAGGTTGACGCAGTATGGGGGTGGCGAGGCATTTGTGGAGGCGGTGGCTGGAAAGGTTTAAATTGTGCATGATTGTGCGTGATTGTGCGTTTTTGTGCGGGGATCGCTGAGTTACAAAATCGGCCAGACGAAGCCATTTGCAGAAAAACGACTAGATAACATACTTAGTATCTTAACTTACAGGATTTAGTTGGAGTTTTGGTTGTGGTATGGGTTAGCGAGCCGGCGCGATCCCTTCGCCTGCGGTTGAAATTGTCAAAGAGCTTGGGCGGTCCCGGCAGAACACTTGGCGGCGAGTGCGGGGAGCCTTTCAACGATATCTCTCTACCCGCCATCAGAGTAGCACGGGTTTTGGCGGAGATCGGTGGGATCAACGGTGCTTTGCTATTGTTTTCAGTCAATTAGGCGGGGGTAAATCGCGTGACCGGTGTACAGGTGTGGATGAAGCCTCAGTATGAGTTGCGGATGATCGTGGAATCGACCAGCGTGTGGCGCTTGGAGATCTGGCAGGCGACCTCGCCGGCTACGCCGCGGCTGAAAGCGCCGGAGCATGTTGCCACCATTCAGGGACCGGGCTTGCGCATCGCGGAGAACCGTCTTTTGAAGCGGTTGGCGCGGGAGAAGATCGTGCTCGGCTCGCTGAAGCCGGGAAAAACGAAGCGGTGGCCGCTGGATGAAGAGGTGGCGCTCGCGTTGGGGTTGCTGTTCCGGGCGCTGGCGCCGATGAAGAATCTGGACCGCATCCGGCAGGTGGCCGAGGGAGTGGAGAAAATGTCGCGCGAGGAGGCGGGTTACTGGCTCGGCATGGTGCTGCACCGGGAGTATCCGCGACGGGTGATGGCTTCGTTGAGGGTGCTGCTGACGACGCCATGAGCAAGCGGAGGCTGATTGAGGATTGGCTGCCGATCGCGGCTCTGAGCGAAGAGTGTGTGCGGGAGCGGCGATCCATGACGGCCCTGCCGCCCACCTATTACTTGCACGTGTGGTTTGCGCGTCGGCCTTTGGTTGCGAGCCGGGCCGCGATACTGGGCAGCCTTCTGGAAGCTGGAACTGACCGCGCTCAGTTCCTGTATGACCTCGGCATTCACGGTGATCCGGTTATAACGAAGCAGCGAATCGCTCGGGCTAAGCTCACTGGCGAAGATCTCGGCCCTGATCCGTACGGTTACCCACGGGCCTTTCAGTTTCTGCCGCCAACTGATGGAAAGGGATCGACCGTGCTCGATCCTACCGCGGGTGGCGGCAGCATCCCGTTCGAGGCAGTCCGGTTGGGCTCGAAGACCATCTCAAACGATCTCAACCCGGTCGCCGCTTTGTTGCTGAAAGCCACGGTCGAACTGCCTCTCCTATTCGGTACGGACGTGCTGAAGCGTTACGAGCAGCTTGCTGCTGAATTCATGCGCCGCGCACAGCCACACTTCGAGGGCGTTTTCCCCGCAGAGGCGAAAGGTGTACTGACCGTCGACGGCTACCTCTGGGCTCGGACTGTGACCTGCCCGTACTGCGGCGGTGTCGTGCCGCTATCGCCCAATTGGAGGCTGGATAGTTCGGGGCACGGCGTGCGGCTGGCTCCTGAAGGCGGGCATGTACGGTTTGAGATTGTGGAGCGGGAGGCGGATCACTCGCCCGGTACTGTAAAGGGCGGGGATGGAACGTGTCCATTTCCGGAGTGCCGCCGCACCATCGACGGCGACGAGATCAAGGCGCAGGCCCAGGCGGGCCGCATGGGCCACCAGCTTTACTGTGTGGTCTACAAAGAGGAACGCATCAAGGGTTACACCAAGAACGGCAAGCCCAAGATGGAAAAGGTCCGAGGCTTTCGCGCGCCCCGGCCCGAGGATGACGTTGAGGCGCTGGTTCGGCAGAAGCTCGCGGAAAAGATGCCGCTGTGGCAGGCGCGGAACATCGTGCCGGACGAGGAGATTGATGCGCTCTCAAACTACGACCGCGGTCACCGCATGTACGGTATGTTCCGATGGCGCGAACTTTTTTCCCCACGACAACTCTTCGGCCATTGCGTAAGCGTCGAAGTTTTCCAGGACCTGGCGGCGGAGTGCCTTAAGACTGATCTTGATCGCGCCGCCATGGCGTACCTCACGCTCGCGCTGGACAAGATGCTCAACTACAACTCGGTCATGAGCGTCTGGATGCCGCTGAGGGAGGTTGTGGTAAACACTTTCAACCGCCACAATTTCGCATTTCAGTGGAGTTATTCGGAGATGGCGCCCACCATCACCGGTCTCGGCTACGACTGGGCTGTCGGACAGACTGGAAAGGCATTGGGTGAGTTGATCGAGCTCCTTGGCCAATCGTCGGACAGCCAACTGCAGTTCGCCGCTGCTCGGCCCAAACCCCAGGTGCGCATCACATGCGCCTCAGCGGACGCGCTTCCGCTCGAAGATGCTTCCGTAGACTGCGTGGTGATGGACCCACCCTATTACGACAACGTGATGTACGCGGAGCTCTCGGACTTCTTTTACGTCTGGCTGAAGCGTACCGCGGGGCTGCTCTATCCGGAGTTGTTTACCGGTCACCTCACGGACAAAGACCGGGAAGCGGTCGCGAACGCCGCGAAGTTCGCTGGGCAGAAGGGCGGCGCGAAGAATCTGGCTGGACGCGACTACCAGCGGCGCATGGCATCCATCTTCAGGGAACAGCGCCGCGTCTTGAAGCCGGATGGCATCATGACCGTGATGTTCACGCACAAGGCGGCGGGCGCCTGGGACGCGCTGGCGGGCGGTTTGATCGAGGCCGGGTTCACCATCACAGCATCGTGGCCGGTGAACACCGAAGCTGAAGGCAGTCTGCATATCCGCGAGAAATCCGCGGCGCGCTCCACCATCTTCCTGGTCTGTCGCGTGCGTGAAGCCGATACCGCCGCGAGCGAACCGCGCTACTGGGAAGAGGTCGAGCCGACCGTCCGGCAATCAGTGCGCGCGAAAGTGAAGGAGTTCCAGGAAGCCGGCATCGGCGGCATCGATCTATATCTCGCCTGCTTCGGTCCCGCTCTTCAAGTGTTCACCGAAGCATGGCCGCTCAGGCGCGGAACGGCGCGTCCGGAGCCGAAGACAAAGCAGCGCGACCTTTTTGAAGAGTTCGACCCCTACGCGGTCCGGCCGGAGGATGCGCTCGAGGCGGCGCGGCGCGAAGTGAAGCAGTGGCGCATGGAGCAACTTGCCACCGTGAAACGCCAGCATCACCTGGACGCTCTGACCGAGTGGTACGTGCTGGCCTGGGATGCGTTCCGCGCGCCGCGCTTTCCGGCGGACGAAGCGCTCAAGCTGGCGCGGGTGGTCGGGCTGGACTTCGACCAGGACGTGAAGAAGCAGGTCTGCGAGGTGAAGGGCGACGATGTGATCCTGTGGGACAGCGTCACGCGGCACCGCAACGGCAGCCTGCGGCACGTTAGCGAGGCGTGCATGCTCGACGTGCTGCATTGGGCGGCGAAGACCGGGCGCGAACAGAACACGGGCGCGGCGCGGAACCTGATCGAGGAAGCGCAGCTTATCGGCGACCCGACCCTGCTGACCGCGCTCGAAGCGCTGCTGAACGTGCTGCCGCCGGGCGTGGCTTCGGCGGGCCGGAAGAAACCCGACGCCAGCCTGACGGGCGCGGCGAACGATTTCGAAGCGCTGGAGCGGCTGCGCAAGCTGGCCTTCGCCGAGACGGTGCCGGCGCCGAAGATTCCGGAGCAGCTCCCGCTGGAATTGCCGGAAGCCGCGGACGAGGAAGAACCCCCCGAAAGATGACGCAACGCCGCCCTTGGAGGTGCAGTTCGCCGTGTGTACGCGATAAGCTAGATACAGATGCTCCGGTTCGAATGGGACAAAGAAAAGGACGAAATAAACCGAAAAAAGCATCGTATGGGGTTTGAGACCGCGAAGCTCGTGTTCGACGATCCGCATTGCCTAACGTTCCTGGAACGCGTGGAGGATGGCGAGGAACGCTGGCATGCGATCGGGGTTCTGGATGGAAGAACGATGGTTACCGTCGTGCACACTTACCGGCTAGCAGGCCCCGACGACATCATCCGGATCGTTTCCGCCCGCCGCGCAGACGCGCAAGAAAGGAAGCTATATGCCGACGCTCTCTGAAACGCAACGCGAAGATATCCTGGCCGTGACCGGCCAGCGCGATGAGGACATCGATTATTCGGACATCCCGCCGATTCGGGAGATCCCGGCGAATGCCGTTCGTGGCAGGTTCTACCGCGGCCATGTCATCTACTTGACCGATGAATTGCACGCCTACCTTTCCACTATCGCTGTGCGCCGGGGAGTGTCGCTCGACGATTTGGTGAACAATGTACTGAGCAAGGAAGTTGCCATTGTGGAAGCCTTGAAGTGAAGTGCGTTCGCGGCCCGATGCGGTCGGGCTTGCGCGAAGCTAATAGTTTATGAAACCAAAGAAGAATTTTGGCTGCTTGGGTCCATGCTATTCACTTAGGTGGGACAGGCCTCCCGCCCGTGCTTCGGCGGCCAACTCTTTTCCCCTGCCCAACACGGACAGGCCAGGAGGCCTGTCCTACCTAGGATGAGCCTGCTGACGGAACGCGAATGGTGCGTCGGGTACCGCAACGAAGACGGCGACCTGATCGAGCTGTTTTACAATCCGGCGCTGGCTTGTGCAGTCCAATATGACCGCCTGACGGGATATTTTTCGGCCGATTCGCTGGCTCTGGCGGCACGCGGCATCGAGGCCTTGATAGCCAACGACGGGCGGATGCGGCTGATCGTCGGACTAACGCTCGGACCGGCGGAACAGGAGGCGCTTGCCGAGGGTTACGATTTGCGCGAGCAGATTGCGGCAAGGCTCTGCGCCGTCGATCTGACGCCTCCCGATGCGCGCGCGCAGAACGGGCTGGAGATGTTGGCGTGGATGATCGCGCAGGGGCATCTGGATGTGAAGGTCGCGATCCCCGTCGGCAGTTCGGGAATTTATCACGAGAAGGTGGGCATCATCACCGATGAAGCGGGCAACCGCGTGGCGTTCTCCGGGTCGGTAAATGAGACGGCCGGCGGATGGCTGAATAATCGCGAAAGCTTCAAGGTCCACCGGTCCTGGCGCGAGGCTGAGTATGTCGACTACGACGTGAATGCGTTCGATCTGTTTTGGGACCCGGCCCGTAAGCCGAAGTCGATTCGCGTATATGAATTCCCCGAGGCAGCCCGGAAAAGGCTTCTGGAGTTCTTGCCAAAGCACGAGGGGACGTCATCTCCGCTGCTGAAGAGGGCGCCCTTTCACGTCGAGGAGCATAGGCTGCTGCCCGACGAATACCGGCGCGTTGTTTGGACTTTCATACGCGAGGCGCCATGCTTGGGGCACGGCCTGCGCGTGGGCGAGATGACGAGCGCCGTTACACCTTGGCGGCACCAGGTGCGCACGTACACGCGGTTCCTGAGCGAGTGGCCGAGCAGGGTGCTGATCGCCGACGAAGTGGGACTCGGCAAGACAATTTCGGCGGGTCTGATCCTTCGGCAGGCCATACTGAGCGGCTTGGCGAAACGGGTCCTGATCCTGACACCCAAGAGCGTCCAGATTCAGTGGCAAAACGAGCTGTACGAGAAGTTCAACCTGAACGTCCCGATCTACGATGGATCGGCGCTGGTGTGGAGGCCGGTGCATGGCGGGCGGGGTCCCGCTGAGAAGTCCGTTGCACGCGACGGGTGGCAGGCCGAACCGGTTGTACTGGTGTCCAGTTTCCTGATGCG
>PKYZ01000296.1 GCA_003132865.1 Bryobacterales bacterium | reverse complement strand
GCGTCAGCTTGGACATCGTTTGGGTAACACTTCATTATAAGCGACTGGACTAGCGGCTGTGCGTTAATTGGCCCAAGGGCTTGAAGATAGAGGGGGCAATTCACCCGGCGAGCCGGACAGGCGAACGCGGAAAGCGCGGACTGCAAGAGCAAATCGGGCATCGCATGGGTGGCGATCCAATTGCAGAATGGCGGAACGGAGGTTTCATGTTGAAGATCAAATACGCCGTGCCCGCCAGCATCCTGCTAGGGGNNTGTCCTTCGGCAAGCCGGAGTATGTGAAGACCACCAAGAAAGCGTGCGCGTACTGCCACGTGGATTCCAAGGCGAAGCCCAAGGAACTAACCGGAGCGGGAAAGTACTACAAAGAGCACAAGTCCCTGGAAGGCTACACGGAGACGAAGTAGGCAAAGGCTCCGGGCGGAGCGAGCATCATGCAAACAGTTCAGCTCGCGATAATGGACTCGGCGTATGAGACGGCCTTGCGCGACGCGCTGGTCCGCACCGGCCCGTGGCACGTGGAGAGTGTCGAGACGCCGAGGCCGGGCGAAAGGTGCGTGCTGGTGATGGATGAGGTGGGTCTCAACCGGGTATCGCTACCCCTGCCGTATCCGGAGCGGGTGGTCCTGCTCACGCGCAAAGACCCCGCGAACATGTCGCACGCCTGGGAAGCGGGAATCGTGTCGCTAGTGTCTCCGGACGATCCCCCNNGCGGCCGCTCTGCGAGTTCCCAAGCCGCATACGGCCGCGCCTCTGGGTGGTATTTCCCCCAACCAGCCCGTCTCTGCTGCGCCAATATCCCCAGAGATGCCCCTCGTAGGCGCAAAACGATACAAAACACAATAGTTACCGAATCCGGACCTTGGCCTCCGGCGTGCAGTGGTGTGGACTTCCAGGAGGGATTCGACATGGACCGCACGTTGGCCGAGCTTGAGGAATTAGTGCGCAACCGGATTTGTGGCGTGTGTTCGGACCGCAAGATGGACGGCGAGTGCGGGCTGGAGGAACCGGGCCAGTGCGCGTTGTTCCGGTTGTTTCCACAGGTGGCCGAAGCCATCCAGACTACCCATAGCGACAACATCGAGGACTACATCGACGCCATCCGGCGGAACGTGTGCACGGTGTGTACGGCGCAGGAAAGCGACGGCAGTTGCGGTCTTCGCCAGGAGGTGCAGTGCGCGCTGGACGCGTATCTACTGCTGGTGGTGGAAGCCATCGAAGAAGCCACGGGCAAGGATTTTGGGCGGCCGTTACCCAATCGGCCGAACGATAGGCCCATTTCAGTTCAACTTTAAGAGGAGGTCATTATGAACATCAACTTACTGCCATACGCCGTGTTTTGGGGCGTGCTGGCCATTGTCGTGGTATTCCTGATCATCTACCGGAAACAGGTTTCGAGCCGCGAAGACGATTCGCTCCACTTGGCGGGCAGCGGACCAGCGGACCAGATAGCCTTGGCCCACAGGTTGGCGTCGATCGATCGATGGGGCAAAACGCTGACGATTATTGTGGCGGTGTACGGCGTGGCGCTGGCAGCCATCTACCTGTATCAGATCTGGAACACCGTTCCAACTTATTAACCGGGAGTCGGAAGTCGGGAGTCCAGGAAGCAGCGCGATTCTGAATTCTTTGACTTCTAAATTCTGTCTTCCGTCTTCTGTCTTCTGACTTCAAGAGAGACAAATGAAAAGGGCACGAAGAAGCGCATGGGGAATTCGTGTGGCCGCGGCCAGCTTGGTGTTGTGTATGGCCGCGTCCGCGTCTCCGGTGCGCGCCGCGGACAACTCGGCTTGCGCGGCCTGCCACGACGATCAGGGGGCCAAACTCGAGAAGAGCGCGCACGCCGCGGTGGCCTGCGCTTCGTGCCATGTGAAGCATGACGAATATCCGCATCCGGCGAATATTCCAAAGCCTGCCTGCAGCCAGTGCCACCAGGGGCAGGAGGCGGACTATGAACGCGGAGTACACGGGCAAGCTATAAAGAACGGCAACGGGGCCGCGCCGGATTGCCAGGTGTGCCACGGGGCCGCGCATGAACTGCAGCGGCCCAAGTCGGCGGAGTTCCGGCAGAAGGTGCCGGAGACTTGCGGGATGTGCCACAGCGAAGTGGCCGGGCAGTTCCGCACCAGCGTCCACGGGCAGGCGCTGGCCAAGGGCATCACGCAGGCGCCGCTCTGCACAGACTGCCACGGCGAGCACTCCATCCTGGCGCCCAGCAACACAGCTTCGCCGGTGTACGCCGGCAACATTCGGGAGACTTGCGGGAATTGCCACGGGAATGTGCAGCTCTCGCGGCGGTTCAACCTTCCCTCGGACCGCGTGGTGAGCTTCGACGCTTCCTTCCACGGGCTGGCGGCGAAAGAGGGCAACGAGACGGTGGCCAATTGCGCGAGTTGCCACGGGGTGCACAACATTCTGTCGTCGGCCGATCCGCGTTCCACCATCAATCCGAAGAACCTGGCGACCACCTGCGGCAAGTGTCACCAGGGCGCCGGAAGACGCTTTGCGATCAGCCAGGTGCACGTGGCCGAAGGCGGCAGGGAAGCGCCGGCCATGCGCTGGGTGCGGCAGTTCTACCTGCTGATGATCCCGCTGACCATCGGGCTGATGCTGCTGCACAACGGCGGCGATTGGGTGCGTAAGCTGTTGCGGCTGCGGGGCAACGGCGGCGCGGCGCATCGGGCGGGCGGTTATGAACTGCCGGGCCGGCCCAACGTGCGCATGCTACCGTTCGAGCGGCTGGAACACGCGCTACTGGTCATTTCGTTCGTCACACTGGCCTGGACCGGATTCGCGCTGAAATACTCGGACCAGTGGTGGGCGCGCCCGTCGCTGCTGCGGGACGGCAACCTGCGCAGTGTCGTGCATCGCATCGCGGCCGTGGTTTTCATGGCTGTCACGCTGACGCACGTATTTTCCCTGGTGGCGAACCGGCGGCTGCGCCGGCACTGGATGGAGCTATTCCCCAAGGCCCAGGACGCGCGGGAAGCGCTGGCCAACTTCAGCTATAACGTGGGACTGCGATTGGCGCCGCCGGGCCGTTCCGCGCACAGTTACATCGAGAAGGCGGAATACTGGGCCGTGGTTTGGGGCGCGCTGGTCATGATCGTGACCGGGGTGATGCTTTGGGGCAACAACCTGATGCTGGCCCTGTTTCCCAAGTTGTGGCTGGACGTGGCCACCTCGGTGCACTTCTACGAAGCGCTGTTGGCTACGCTGGCGATTGTGGTCTGGCATTTCTATACCGTAATTTTCGATCCGGACGTTTACCCGATGGACACGGCGTGGCTGACGGGTATGAGCGTGAAGGAGCCGGAATCGCACGTAGCCGAGCCCGAGCCGCGGAAAGAGGATGATCCCGACGAAGTCGCCGCCGGCCGCGGGACCATATCCAAATGAACGAAACGCGCACGGGCAAAGTGCCCGCCCAACTTTCTCCGCTGGTACATCTTTCCAATAACTGGGTAAGCCTGATCGGAGTGGTGGTGGTCACCACGGCCACTGTGTTCTGGCTGTTTTTGCTGCCCACCACGATGCGCGGAGACGTACACAACCCTTATAACGGGATTCTGGCGTTTCTGTTGCTTCCGGCGTTGTTCTTTTTGGGACTTCTCCTGATTCCGGTGGGGATTTACTGGCGGAACAAAAAGGAGAGGCGGCGCGGGTTGTATCCTGCCAGCTTTCCGCCGTTGAACCTAAGGAACGTGGAATTCCGGCGGCTGATCGCGTTTGTGGGCGTCACCACGTTCGCGAACATCGTGATCGCCAGCCAGTTGGCGTACGGCGCGGTCTCGTACATGGAAACGGTTTCGTTTTGCGGGCAAACCTGCCATACGGTGATGCAGCCGGAGTTCACGGCGTATCAGAGCTCGCCGCATTCGCGGGTGGAGTGCGTGCAGTGCCATATCGGGCCGGGGGAATCGTGGTTTGTGCGCAGCAAGCTCTCCGGAATCCGGCAAGTGTTCGCGGTGATGTTCCACACTTACGAGACACCCATCCCCACGCCGGTGCGCAGCCTGCGTCCCGCGCGCGAGACGTGCGAAGCCTGCCACTGGCCGCAGAAGTACGGTGAAGACCGGCTGCAGATCATAAACAAATTCGGCGACGACGAAAACAACTCGCCGGTCAAGACGGTGCTGCTGATGAAGATCGGCGGCGGCAACAAGGGCATTGGGATACACGGAACGCACCTGGGACCTGGCGTGCGTATCCGCTATGGGCATTCCGACGTGCAACGCCAGACGATCCCGTGGATCGAGTACGACGGACCGGGCGGAAAGACGGTCTACCGGGCGGAGGGCGCGCCGGCGGACGGCAAGGGACTTTCCATGCGCGAGATGGATTGTATCGACTGCCACAACCGGCCGTCCCACAGTTACAAGCTGCCGGAACGGGCCGTGGACGAGGCCATGTTTGCGGGAGATCTTTCCGCCAGCCTGCCGTTCGCGCGGAAGAAGAGCGTGGAAATCTTGAAGAAAGAGTATGCCAGCCGGGACGCGGCGGCGGCCCAAATACCGGCGGCTTTGGAGGCTTTCTATCGCGGGACTTATCCCGCCGTTTACAAAGAACGTCAAACGGACGTGGTCAAGACCGCGCGGAACTTACTTGCTATTTACAACCGGAATGTGTTTCCGGCGATGAAAGTCACCTGGGGCGCATATCCGAATAACATTGGGCACACGGATTTTCCGGGGTGCTTCCGATGTCACGACGACAGCCATGCCAGTGCCGATGGGCGGAAGGTTACGCAGGACTGTGGCGCCTGCCATAGCCTGCTGGCGATGGAAGAGCCGGCGCCTAAGATACTCACGGACTTGGGCGTCGTGGAGAACAAGGGACAGAAGTAAAGGCGACGCGGAGACGCGGAGACGCGTAGGAGGTTGTTATGAAGCCCTTAAGTAAGATCTTATTACCTGTGGATTTTTCGGAGCGGTCGCTGGGCGCGGCCCGGTACGCCAAGACGCTGGCGGATCGTTTTCACTCCGAGCTGACTCTATTGCATGTTTTGACTCCGCCACACTATGAGTTTGGCGCGCTGGAGATCGGCGGTTCGATGTTGACGGAGTTGTACACCAACCGCGCTGCCCAGGTGGAGAAAGAGCTGGAGACGTTTCTGGCCGGCGAATTGGCAGGCACCGATGCCAAGCGTGTGGTGCTGGAGGGCGATCCGGCCCGGCAGATCGTGGAATATGCACATGAGGAGAATGTTGGCCTGATCGTGATGCCGACCCACGGGTATGGGCCATTCCGGCAATTCATTCTGGGATCCATCACCGCCAAGGTGCTGCACGACGCGGATTGTCCGGTGTGGACGGGCGTGCATCTGGAAGAGGCGCCGCAGGCGGAACCGATTCTGTTCCGGGACATCCTCTGCGCGATAGATCTGGGCCCGCAGAGTTGCAAGGCTCTGGAATGGGCCACGGCCATGCAGAAGGAGTTCGGCGCGCGGCTTACGGTGGTGCATGCGATGGCCGCCTCGCCGGCCACCGGGCAGGTGGACGCGCGCGCGCGGGAGATGGAGCTAGCGGTGCGGGACGACTTGGCCCGCCTGCAGCAACGCTTCGGCACGGAAGCGGAACTGGCGATCGAGCCGGGCGATCCGCCGAAGGTGGTTTGCGAGATGGCGGCGAAACGGCACGCGGGGTTGCTGGTGATCGGACGCGGATCGGCGGCGGGTGTTTTTGGCAGGCTGCGGACCAACGCGTATGCGATCATCCGGCAGTCGCCGTGTCCGGTGGTCAGCGTATAGCAATCCCTGTGGCGCACGCTTCAGCGTGCCGCTGCCGGCTTCAGCCGGCAGGCGTCCACGGCGAACTGAAGTTCGCCGCTGCACGCTAATGCGTGCGCCACAGGGCGGGCAAATATCATAATGGACCTCTTGCACCACGTCAGGCCGGATGGGTGGGGCAGGCATTCAGCCTGCCGGGGTTTCTACCACGGACTGGTCCTGACTTCAGTTGGGTGCGCTCTAATTCCGCTCTGTACGACGATAAACCTCCACGCCAAGGACCCGCTCGCCGCGATAACTGTCGACTACCCGGCGGACCGGACCCTGTTTCCTCCCGATATCGCGCCGCCGGCCTTCGAGTGGCGCGACGCGGACCCCGCAGCCACCGTTTGGCGGATCGAAGTCTCGTTTGCCGGCCGCGGGGCCCAGATCCAGCTCAAATCAAACGGCGAGCGCTTGCGTATCGGAGAAATCGACGAACGCTGTGCCCAAGCCGGCGCCGTGCCACCCACGCTGACGCCGAATGAAGCCGCCGGCCATACCTGGAAGCCGGATGCTGCAACCTGGGCAGCCATACTCAAACACTCGGTCAAGCGGCCGGCAACGGTCACCATCACCGGCTTTCGGGACGACGGATTGGCCCAGGCTCTATCCCGGGGACAAATCACCATACAGACCTCCCAGGACCCGGTCGGAGCGCCTGTTTTTTTCCGCGACGTGCCGCTCATCTCGGTTCCCGTTGGCGAGAAAGGCGTGATCATGCCGCTGCCGGCGGAAGCCGTGCCGCTGATCGCGTGGCGGCTGCGCTATGTCGGGGAGACCAAAAGCCGGCTGATGATGCAGGGCCTGCCCACCTGCATCAACTGCCACTCCTTCTCGGGAGATGGAAAGACTCTGGGTCTGGACGTCGATGGCCCGGGCAACGACAAGGGTCTGTACGGCATCGTCCCGGTGAAGAAAGAAACCTCTATCCGCAACGAAAATGTAATCCGTTGGAGCTCCTTCGCCGAGGAGCGCGCTGCCAAGAGGTTTGGCTTCATGTCGCAGATCTCACCGGACGGCCAGTACGTGGTCACGTCCATCGAGAACCCCGGCTCGCACATCCGCGATTTCGACAGCAGGTTCTACAACGGCTTTTACCGCGACTATGGTTTCGGCCAGGTATTCTTCCCCACCAAGGGCATTTTGGCCTGGTACAGCAAGGCCACCGGGAAGCTGAAGCCGCTGCCCGGAGCCGACGACCCCGCCTTCGTGCAGGCCGGCGCTTTCTGGAGCCGGGACGGCAAATACCTGGTGTACTCGAGGGCTGTGGCGAAGGAGCCTTATCGCGATGGGCAGAACGTCGCGCAATATGCCAACTCCCCCGACGAGACGCAGATTCAATACGACCTCTATCGCATACCATTTAACGACGGTAGAGGCGGAACACCGGAACGGATTGACGGCGCCTCACAAAATGGAACCAGTAACAACTTCCCCAAGGTTTCACCCGACGGCCGATGGATCGTGTTTGTTCGAAATCGCAATGGGCTGCTGATGCGGCCGGACAGCGAGCTGTATATGGTTCCGTTCCAAGGCGGCGTCGCCCGGCGGCTCGACTGCAACTTGCCGCGTATGAACTCGTGGCACACGTTTTCTCCGAATGGCCGGTGGCTGGCGTTCTCCTCGAAGGGCCGGTCGCTCTACACTCAGCTTTTCCTCACGCACATCGATGAAGAGGGCCGGGACAGTCCGGCCATTCTGGTTGAGAACGCGACGGCGGCGAATCGCGGGGTGAACATCCCCGAGTTTGTCAACGTGCCTCCCGACGGCCTAATGTCGATGAATGCGCCCGCCACCGAATTCTACCGGCTGAGCGACGTGGCCGGCGAACTGGCGCGTAAAAATCAGTATGGCGAGGCCGCCGTAGAATGGAAGAAAGCCGTCGATCTGGAGCCGGAGGACGGCAAGGCTCAGTATCATCTGGCCTATGCGCTCGACAAACAGGGGCAACTGGAAGAAGCCATCGCGCATTACCGGAGGTCCATAGAACTGGACGCAGCGAATGCCTCGGCGTACTCCAGCCTGGCCGTCGCGCTCACGCGTTCGGGCAATCTGCCGGAGGCCATATCCGCCGCGAACCAAGCCCTGGCGCTCAACCCGAAAGACCCTCTTACGGAAAGCAATCTTGCCGCGACGCTGCTTCAAAGCGGGCGCACTGACGAAGCCATCGAGCACATCCGGAAGGCCTTGGAACTGGATCCCGAGTTCGCCGATGCGCACAACATGCTCGGGATCGTCCTCGCCCGGGCCGGTAAACTCGATGACGCCGTCGAACACCTGCGGAAAGCCGTGTCCAACACACCCGATTCGCTGGAGTACCGCTTCAACCTGGGTCGCGTGCTCGCGGCGCGGCACAGCTTTGCGGAAGCGGCTCCGGAACTCGAGAAGGCCGTCGAGCTCTCGGGCGGGAATGAACCCCAGAGTCTCGAAATGCTGGCGGCTATGTATTCGGAGTTGGGCCGCTTCGCGGAGGCCGCCCAGACGGCACGCCGAGCCCTGGCGATTGCGGAGCGCGAGAATGATGTGGCCCGCTCGCAGGCGCTTCGGACCCGAATCGCTTACTACGAAGCTCAACGCGATGGAGCCGGCGTGAAGCGCTGATCGGGATCATTCAATGTCGATGGTTACGGTGTTGGACGATGAGTTGATGGCGGTGTCGTATGGCGCCAAGGCGCCCTGCTCCACCATAGTGGTCAGGACCAAGTTGACTGTGCCGCTGGCCGAAAGGTTGTACGGGAGCTGCACGTTGATCTGATCCTCCCCCGTAAATTGGCCCTGCGCTCCGGCGAACTGCACCGGCAGGGATATCCCATTGATCGTGGCGGTGACGGCGGATGGCGAAGCCACATGGCGTACGCCAGTGCCGAAAAGCTCCAGCACTACCGTATCGGTGGCCGCCCCCAGGCTGATGGGCTGTGGCGTACAGCCCCCGGCGCCACAAGTGGAAAGATCCTGCACGAATTGCCCATATTGGTTTGGCGGTCCAGACCACCCTGCGCAGGTACCCGCGCAAACCGCAAAGCCAGCCGGGGCGCCCTTGCCAGTGGCGTTGGCGGCATAGAGGCCAGGGTCGGCCGCCGCAATCAGGATCACGCTGGTCGTTTTTGTACCGTCCGCGCTGGTAATGGTTAGGGCAGCCGCCCCAGGTTGCGCCGCCGAGGGCACCAAGTAGTTGACCTGCCCGGCCGATACGAAGTTCAGGGGCACCGGGTAACTGGTGTTCGAGCTGTCCACTAGCGTAGCTGTAGTACTGGCCAGAGTGGTGGGAAAACTAGCCGACGGCGTGGACGCGCTGGACGTCGCCAGGTCCACCCCAAATGCGCTCACCAGCTCATCGGGAGCGACGGTGGCATCCGCATTACACGGATTCGTTGCAGAACCGCAATTGGGATTAAAAACGCTGGGGAGCGTGGCATAACTGGCGCTGGAAAGACTGGTGGCTACTTTTATCCCCAACTGCCGACTGTACGTCAGGTAGGCTTGGCCCGTAGGGGTGAGCTGGCCTTGTGCGATGGCGGAAACCACCGCATGTGCGTAAGCGGTTTCCTCGGGTGTATCGGCGCCCGCAGTCCCGTACTGAAAAAATGCCGGTGTGGTGAAGGGCGTCACCGATTCCATTCCGTTGGCGGAGGCAAACAGCGCCATGGCCTGGATCCAAGGGGCAAACAAGCTTGCGAAATCGGCGGAAGTCGGCCCTACGGTGGAAATGTTGTCCAGACCCACTGACTCCCAGTCCGGCGGCAACCCGTTCGTAAGATAATGCGGTATCCAGGTTTCCTCGATATACACGCCCTTGCCGGCCGCATGGGCCAACTGCGCCCACTGCTGATACTGGTTAAA
>PKYZ01000738.1 GCA_003132865.1 Bryobacterales bacterium | reverse complement strand
CGTGCGCGGGTCCTCCAGGACCGGCTCTTCGAAGAGGCCGACGTGGACGTCGGCTGCAGGACTGGAGTCCTGCCCCACGATTAGTGCAGGCATTGGGCAGGATTACCTGCCCGGGCAGGATTACCTGCCCCACTTCGCGCCGCCAACAGCACTTGAATCGACAGCGCCGGCGCGGGTCCGGCCAGCATGAAGCTTTGCGCCCGGTCGCATCCCATGGCTTTGAGTTGTTCGAGCTGCTCTCCGGTTTCCACGCCCTCGGCCACCGCCCGCATGCCCAAGCCCGTGCGCCAGACCCACGATGGATTGAACCAGCGTGCGGGTATTGTCCGCGCCGTTCATCCGCTGCACAAACTTGCGGTCGATTTTTAGATTGTCGATGGGCAGTTCCTCCAGGTAGCTCAAAGAGGAATAGCCGGTCCCAAAGTCGTCCATGGAGACGCTCACCCCCAGTTTCTTCAGTTCCTTGAGCTGCCGGGCAGTTTCCCGGATATCGTGCATGATCACGCTCTCGGTGACTTCCAGGTCCAGGTGCGACGCCGCAGGCCCGTCTCGGCGAGCGTGGCCGCCACGGTTTCGGCCAGACCGCTCCGCGCGAATTGCACGGCTGAAGTATTGACGGCCACCTGCATGGGCCCATAACCGGCGTCCCGCCACAACTTGCCCTGGCGGCAGGCGTCGTGCAGCACGCGGGCGCCGATCGGCATGATGAGCCCGCTCTCTTCCGCTATAGGAATCAGAACGGATGGCGGGACTCGTCCGAACTTCGGATTGTCCCAGCGCACCAGCGCCTCCAATCCGGCCACGCGGCCGGTGGCCAAATCGAATTGCGGCTGGTAATGCACCGATATTTCGTCGCGCTCCAAGGCATGGTGAAGTTCTGTCTCGACGCCCAAGCGGCGGTTGGCCTCCTGGCTGATTTCCGGGTTGGACAACCGGATGCGCCCGCCCTGGCGCTTGGCCCGCGTACAGCGCGCTGTACGCCGCCCGTTGCAAGGCGGGCAGATCCACGCCATCCTGCGGGTAAAGCGCGATGCCGATGCTGGCGCCCAGAAACACCTCGTTGCCCTTCACCGAAAACAGCGGCGACAGTGTCTCCAGAATCCGCTCCGCCACGTGCACGGCGTCTTCGGGCGCACCCACGTCGCCGAGGACCAGCGTAAACCGGTCGCCGCCGCTGCGCGAAAGCGTCTCGGACTCGCTCAGACAGCCGGCCAGCCGCTCGGCCGCGAATTGGATCAAAGTGTCCCCGGCCAGATGCCCCAGCGTGTCGTTGATGCGTTTGAAGCGGTCCAGATTCAGACAGAGCAGCGCGGCCATCCGCTCTGCCGGCGGGCGCGCGCCACGGCCTGGCGAAACCGGTCTTCGAAGACGGATCGATTGGGACGGCCCGTTAACAGGTCGTGCGTGGCCTGGTGCGCCAGTTTCTGTTCCATGCGCTTGCGCTCGCCGATGTCGGAGAGCAGCTCATCCCGGTAACGCTTCCCGTCGCGTTCATGGACGTTCACCGCGCGGCTCGACCGCGCGTGTGGAAAGCATTCGGATTCAGGAGCATGGCGGGTGCAGCAACCACGAACGTTGAAAAACTCGACACATGACGCTTCCGATTATAGCCGCGGCCAGGAATATAATTCACCTTATCCTTGGATATTTAATAATGAAATAGTACCGGGAAGCAATGGAAAACAAACGTACTTATGGCTTGGATTTGGAGCCGGCAATCACGACATTTTTCAAAAGGAGCCGATGCGCGCGGCCGCCGCCTATTCCGCACTGGTACAGCCAGGAACCGACGAGTGTGAGCTGATCCGGACTAACCATTGGGGTACCCCAATGGTTATTATGAAATCATCCGGCTAACAGCTTTGAGAGTATTATGCCGATTAAGATGTAGGTGCGTCACGTGCCCCGGACAATCGTTAGCGGAAATGCCCGGCCTGGGGTTTCGGACCGGCCGGCTCGCCGCCCGCGCCCCACACCGCGTTGCCAGTCCGCGCTGCTGGCTGTGGCCGCGCTGGCGAGTTGCGGCTGTGCGCCGGACGTTTCCCGGACTGTCCTCACCAGCGCCACCCAGGTGCGGCAGCTCTCCGCGGCACAGGTCAGATTGGGTGTGCCGGTTCGTATCAAGGGCATCCTCACCTATTTCGACGGGCTCTCCAGCTATTGCTTTGTTCAAGATTCCACCGGCGGAATCCGGGTTACTCTAGCGCCTGGACAGATTCCGCCGGCCACCGGCTGGCGGGTAGAGGTCGCCGGCCTGGCCTCTTCCGGAGGCGCAGCCCCCGCGATCGTCGAAGCTCGTATATCGGCTCTCGGGGCGGATGTGCTACCGCCGCCAGTCTCCGTCTCCCCGCCGGACTTACGGGACACGAAATATGAGTACGAGCGAGTGGTCATTCCCGGGGTCGTGCAGTCGGTCAGTTCCGAACGCCCGGGGCTTGTGACGCTCGAGATCCGCGCGGATCAAACCACCGTTTGGGCAAAGGTTCCGGCCTCGATAGTGGTCATCAACGAGGACTGGACCGATGCGGACGTCCGCGCCAGCGGCGTCCTGGCCGAATCCCCGGCTGAATCGCAGGACGGGAACCCGGGCGGGACTAGCTCCACGCTTTGGATTTCCGACCCCGGCGCCATCGAGACAACGCGTCTCGGAAGGCCACCGGCGGAATTGCCTGTTAGTAAGATCCGTTCCCTTTTGGCGCTGGACCCTAGGCGGGCGCCGGCGCACCGCGTGCGCGTTCGGGGGATGCCTTACGTGCCAGTCCAGGGCGGCATCGCGGTCATGAACGAGGACGGGCGGATCCCCGTCCGGATGGAGGAGACCGTTCTTGATCCTAACGCCGGCGTACTCGACGTGGCGGGCTTTCTAGCGTGGGAGCATGGGCGTCCTATCCTGGACCGGGCCGTACGGGTTGCCCCCGTCGGGAGCGGCGGCTTGGACCACACGCCCGCGCCGGGTTCCACGCTCACCACCGCGCTGCAGGTACACCAGTTGCCGTTAAGCGCCGCCCAACGCGCATACCCGGTTCATCTGCGCGCCGTGGTGACCTACTTCGATCCCAACAACCACCTTCTTTTTGTGCAGGATCCCAGCGATGGCATTTTTGTCGAACCGACCGAAAAAGAGAAAGTGCCAATGCAGGCGGGAGACGACGTGGATGTTACCGGAGTGAGCACCGCCGATTTTGCTCCGAACGTGGCCAAGGCTCGGATTAAAGTCCTCGGCCACTCGGGTTTGCCGGCGCCCAAAACAGGGAGCTTCGGAACCGCGAATTGGGGCCACGAGGACTGCCACTGGCTCGAATTAGGGGGAATTGTCCAGCACGTCGCCCAGGGAAGGGGGGATGCCCTGCTCACGCTGGCCTGGGGCAAGAACACGTATAAAGCCCATGTGCTGGCCGCTCCCGAGTCCTTGGCGCATCTGGTGGACGCCGACGTCAAGCTGCAGGGCGTATGCGGCGCGCTATTTAATGGAAGGCGTCAAATGCTCGGCATTCAGATGTTCGTGCCCGGAGCGGAATGCATTCGCGTGCTGCGGGCGCCTTCCCCGGATCCCTTCTTCATGGCTCCCACTCCCATTGCGGACCTCCTGCAGTTCTCGCGGGCGCGCGACATGGGACATCGTGTGCGGCTGCGGGGAACGGTAACATACCCCCGTCTGTCCGGGCCCACCTGGGTCCGCGATTCGACCGGCGGCGTCATGATCCAGGATCACGAAACAGAGGCATTGGCCGCGGGCGATCTGGTGGATGTCGTGGGCTTTCCTGAAATCGCCGGGTTCGGCCCCGCATTGCGCGGGGCTCAGGTGAAGCGATTGCAGTCTGGCGCGCCACCTTCACCGATGCGCGTTACCGCCCAAGACGCCATGAAAGGCGACGTCGACGGTCAACTGGTGCAGATCGAGGGTAAACTCATCGACCGGCTGCAACAGCCGGCCGAGCAGGTTTTGACGGTCGCGTCCGGTGAAATGGTCTTCACCGCGAATCTCCCTAGCGGCGGAGCGGCGCAACCCTTGGATCCCGGTATGCGCCTTCGCTTGACCGGGATTTGCTCCGTGGAAGCGGAGCAATCCCATGACTTGATCCTGCCGCGCACGTTTCGGCTGCTTCTCCGGTCTCCGGCGGACGTCGTTATCTTGGGCCGGCCACCGTGGTTGACGGCGGACCGGGTGCTCCCCATCCTGGCGGGCGCCGCGCTGCTAATGATTGCCGCTCTGGCTTGGGTCAGCCTCCTGCGCAGGCGCGTCCGAGCCCAAACGTTCGCTCTGCGCGGCCAGACGGTTCAGTTGCAGGCCGCGCATCAAAGGACCCGCGACGCGCTGCAGAAAGCGTGTGAGGCCGAGTCCCTGGACCTGGACGGCAAACGGATTCTCGAACTTATCGCCCGGGACGAGCCGGTGGATCTGATCGTCGACCACATCGCCGAAGCCGTAGCGCTGCACTGCGAAGGCGCGGTTTGCGCGATCCTGCTGGGGGCGCCGCATGGGCCGCGGGTTTGCGTGGTGCCCGCCATGCCTGGCGGCTGGCGGGAAGTCTTGGGCCGCATCGACATCCGCTCGGTTTCGTTCAGTCCCGAATTCCGCGCCCCCAAGCAGTTCTCGGACGACCCAAGGTGGGTGGACTTCATCGATTCACAGCAAAATACGCGTTTCCGGACGTTCTGTTCGGCGCCCATCGTAGTGGACGCCGCCACGGCCGGTGTAATCGCCGCGTTCTTCCGGGATGAGAAGGGCTCCGCGGATGCGCAAGGCGGACAACTCGGCCTATGGGGCAACATTGCCGCTTTGGCCCTGGATCGGCGCCGGCTGCACGACCAGTTNNGTTGTCCTACCGCGCACAGCATGACGGTCTTACCGGGCTGCCAAACCGGGCGCTGCTCTACGAGAGGCTGGAAGCCGAGATTGAGCGGGCCTCGCGCGGCGGAGGTCTACTGGGCGTGCTGTATATAGACCTCGACGGCTTCAAACAAATCAACGATACATATGGTCACGACGCCGGGGATGTGGTTCTGCAGGAAGCTGCCAAGCGCATGACCCATGCCGTGCGCCGCGGGGATACGGTCGCGCGCCTTGGTGGCGATGAGTTTGTGGTGCTGTTGCCGTTGCTCGGCCGGAGAGAGGACGCCGAACAGATTGCAGATAAGATCTCGAAGGCGCTGCGCGAGCCCATCTGCTCGAACCACCAGCGGCTTTCGGTCAGTGCGTGTGTCGGTATCGCCGTCTGGCCGCTCGACGGAAACCGGCCGGATCCCTTGCTGCGTTTCGCCGACGCGCAGATGTATGGGAAAAAAGAACGGCGCTGGTGCGACGCGCCGCCAAAATCGCCGGAGCAGCCGGCCGCTCCCCCGGCGGCCACTGGAATGTATCCTAAAGCCGCGCCTGAACGATCGGAAGGTTCGCCGCCAAGCCGGCCACAAAAAGCTTGCGTTGAAACTGCATCGCCACATTGGGAATCGGCGCCTCGTGAGCGCTCCAATTAAACTCGAACTGAATCTGGAGACGTTTTTGGGCACTACTGCGCGATTCCACCCATTTGCCGCACCCATATCCGGATTTGACTTACGGCAATCAAGTATTTAATATAGGAAAAATCTGTAGCACACCCTTGGTATAGGATGATGGAGATCGCGCAGGTGGGCACCGGCGGTTGTAGCCGTACACCGGATGCACCGTGTAAGGGTTCGCCGGGCGATCCACTCATAGGTTGAGAAACCGATTGCGAGGTATCGAAACGAAATGGTGCGTGTTGCTGTTTATTCAGATCAGCCGGTCCTGGCCAAGGGGCTGGAGAGTTTGATCGCCGCCGATCCGGCACTTGAATCAAGCGCCAGTTGCTCGAAAGTAGCCGTGCTGAAAAAGCATTTGGCAAACGAAAACCCCGATTTGGCCGTGCTGGACTTGACACCGGAAATCACGTCGGCCGCGCTTAACGAACTGCAGAACCTGGCGCCGGAATCGAAGCTGATCCTTCGGACGAACACGATTGCCGGCGATTTCGCGCTGCAGGCGCTGACCATCGGTATCCGCGGCGTCCTTCGCAAGACGTTGCCCTTGGAGGCGCACCGGCAATGTTTGCACAGAGTTTATTCCGGCGACCTTTGGTTCGAAAAGAGCCTGATGGATAGTCTTCGCTCCGCCCGGCGCGTGTCGCTCACCCAGCGGGAGAGCCAGTTGGTGAGCATGTTGGCGCGTGGCCTCAAGAACAAGGAAATCTCCTGCGAATTAGGTATCACGGAAGGAACCGTCAAGGTTTACCTGTATCGTCTTTTTCAGAAGTCCGGCGCCAAAAGCCGCCTTGACTTGGCGCTCCATGGCCTGAAGAACCTCAGCATGGCGGGCGTTTCAACGGAAGGCCAAGGCGGGCTGCGCTCCTTGGTGATGGAACCCGTATGCCGGCAATAGAACCGGAAGTGGTGCTGCTGGAATCGCCGGCCGTTCTGGCCCAGCTTCTTGCGGCGTGGGCGGCCTCCAGTTCTCGAAAAGGTGGACGACCGGCCCTTCAACCGTCGCCGCCCAGGCTAACCAGCCCTCGCCACGCGCGCCATTTCCGTTCCCGCGTTTGCTCCTGCGGAGCCTGCGGCGGTTGCCAGGATAACGCCCGGTGGAACAGGATTTTCGACGAGAAATTCGCCGATCCGTCATATTACGGCGGCGTATTCGTCCGGCATAACTCGTCCCTCGCCGGCGTTTAGGGCTCGTCGACAAAGCCCGACATCCAAAGTACTCGAACATCCGGTCGAATGGACAGAATCTCGTCCGCCAGTTCGGCCCCCGATACTCCAGGAACGCGCACATCCAGCAACACCAGATCGATGTGGATATGTTTCTGCCGAGCCATGCGGATGGCGCTTGCGCGCTCTGCGGCGATCAAATACGCGGTAGTCCGCAGCCATGAGAATGTGCTGAATACGGGCCAGCACCGCCGAGGACTTTCCCCTAGCCAAACCCGTATGATCCATCACCTTGCGCGACCCTGCCGCAGCTTTAGTGCAGACGGCCGCGCCGGCTGAAACGCGATCGAAACCTTTTTCTGCGATTCTGGATGTATGGAGTCGCCATTGACCGGTCCCCTATCCCCCGAAGAACTGCGCAAAATGAACGCCTACTGGCGCGCCGCGAACTATCTGTCGGTGGGCCAGATCTACCTTTACGACAATCCGCTGCTCCAGGAGCCGCTCCGGATCGACCACGTCAAGCCGCGCCTGCTGGGCCATTGGGGAACCACTCCCGGACTCAATTTCATTTATGTGCACTGCAATCGCCTCATAAGTCGGCACGATCTGAACATGATCTACATCGCCGGCCCCGGCCACGGCGGCCCGGGACTGGTGGCCAACACGTACCTGGAAGGCACGTACAGCGAGTATTACCCCAACATCTCGCGCGATGCGGAAGGCATGCGGCGCCTTTTCAAGCAGTTTTCGTTTCCCGGCGGCATTCCCAGCCACGCCGCGCCGGAGACGCCCGGGTCCATCCACGAGGGCGGGGAGCTGGGCTACTCCCTGCTGCACGCCTACGGCGCGGTGTTCGACAATCCGGACCTGTTGGCGTGCTGCGTGGTGGGCGATGGCGAAGCCGAAACCGGGTCGCTGGCCACCAGTTGGCACTCCAACAAATTCCTGAACCCGGCGCGCGACGGCGCCGTGCTTCCCATCCTGCACCTGAACGGGTACAAGATCGCCGGTCCCACCGTGCTGGCGCGCCTGCCGCGGGAAGAACTGGCGGACCTCTTTCACGGCTACGGCCACGAGCCGCTTTTCGTCGAAGGCGACGATCCCGACACGATGCACCAGCTCATGGCAGCCACGCTCGATGAAGTCGTCGCCCAGATCCGGACCATCCAGCGCGATGCCCGAACCGGCGCCGGCCCCTTCACCAGGCGCCCGCTCTGGCCCATGATCGTGCTGCGCACGCCCAAAGGCTGGACCGGACCAAAGGTGGTGGATGGCGTCCAAATCGAAGGGACCTTCCGCGCGCACCAGGTGCCGCTCGCCGAGTTGGCCACCAAGCCCGCCCACCTGAAGATGCTGGAAGACTGGATGAAGAGCTACCGGCCCGAGGAGTTGTTCGACGCCGGCGGCGCGCTCGTTCCGGAACTCGGGGAACTGGCGCCCAAAGGCAAGCGGCGCATGGGCGACAACCCGCACGCTAACGGCGGCCTGCTCCTCCGCGATCTCAAGATGCCCGATTTCTGCGACTATGCTGTGGACGTGCCCAAGCCCGGCACCGTCGTGGCGGAAGCCACGCGCGTAATGGGCAGGATGCTGCGCGACGTGATGAAGCTCAACGCGGATGCCGCGAACTTCCGCGTGGTGGGGCCGGACGAGACCGCCTCGAACCGCCTCGACGCATTGTTCGAGGTCACCAACCGCTGCTCCACGGCCGAAATCCTGGCGAGCGACGACCACATCGCTCCGGATGGCCGCGTGATGGAGGTGCTCAGCGAAAACATGTGCCAGGGCTGGCTGGAAGGCTATCTGCTGA
>PKYZ01000911.1 GCA_003132865.1 Bryobacterales bacterium | reverse complement strand
TGGGGCCGATCGCCAACGCGGCTGCGCTGCACTTCGCGCTATCGACGCCGAATTTCCTGATCCAGGAAGATATGCTGGCGGACGTGCCGTGGCGCTGGGAAGTGGTGGAGAGTTCGCTTTCTACTGAGAACGGATATTGGTTGCCGTCGGATGCGCCGGGGTTGGGGGTGAGGGTGAACGAGGAGGCGGCGGCGCGGCATCCGTTTCAGCAGGAGGTGCTGCAGTCGGCGGTGTATGCGGGCGATGGGGCGGTGCTGGATTGGTGATTCGGTGCTCTCCCCTAATTGTCGCAGGCCAATCGGGGCTCGACGACCGATGGGATCCTGAGCCGGTCGGAAGTCTCAGAGCAACACGACATCAGCCTTCCAGTCGCTCGATACGCCGATCATGGATGTCCGCTATGCGCGCCAGCCGCTTAATAGCGTCCATCATGTCCCCCGCACGCGCGTCTAGGCGGCCGATGGCCTCCATCATACGCTCAGCACGCTCTTCGTTCTGTTCGGCGATCACCGCAAGGTGGCGGATCTTCTCGTCCGTATCGCGTTGCGAGTGTTGCAGCAGCTCCACGCTCTGCGTCAGGGCCTCCAGCCGTTCGTCAATCGTCATCGATGTCTCTTCCCGCAGCACCCTACTGCAGCCTTGATGAGTCCGTACTCTCGACCGCCAGCCACCGTTTGAAGTGGGAACCTTCGATCTCTTGTCCGATCGCGAAAAGAGCCTGCCCAATAAAATCGCGGAGGCGTTCTTCTGACCAGTCGCCGTCCTCCCCAATTCCGAACAGAATTTCAAACCAGTGGCGGGCGCGTTGGATTTTCTCCCTGACCGTTTCGTTTGGCCGCTCTCCGGCGTCGGTATCCTCATTGGCTTTACCTAATCCATCCAGCAGCACGGCGGCCGTGATAAATGTCTCAAGGTTCGCTGGGGCGGAGGTTAGTTTCCACAATTCATCGTTGGCCTTGCGGACGTGCACGTTGCGGCTCCTGATCACTCCATTGAATCGTTCCTGTGGTATGCAACTTGGAAACGAACTGCTGAAGGAAATGCGAGCATCCCATGAGAATATCCATCGGGAATTTTGACACGTCCCGACCCAGTTCGAACGGATAGCGGGATGTTTCAAACGCGCCTTCACACTGCTCAAGTGCGGCCCGAAACGAGCCCCAGGACGCAGGAAACTCGGCTAGAAAAGCGCGGTCGAGTTCATCCTTCAGATCGCCCTCAATTCTGTCCAGTAGCGCTGTCAGCCCGTGGCCGAATTGACGTGTAACTGATACTATCGACCAACCCCGTTCCGCATCTGCGCACTCTTTCTCAGCCGAGAGGCATTTCAGGTACAACTCAATCGCCACCGCTGCGTTGTTCATCAGAGGGCAGAGCATGCCGGAACCCGGTGGTTGAGCGTCCAAAAGCTGTCGTGCGGTTTCGAACTGATCCGCGGCATCCCGGACCTGAGGGTCCGGAATCTCTCGTCGTCTCGGTCGCAGTTTCGTTGGCGCCAATGCTTTCATCGTGGTCCGACTCTCTTTATTGTACAACGTTCTTGAAAAGAAACCGATATTCAGCCGGATTAACATTCGCCGGAAGTGCCAACGATGCGAATAGGCAACTCTCGTGTTTCCGGCTACAGAAACACCTTGGTCCCGTGTCAGATGTATGGATTCAGATCTCGCGGTCGCTGCGTCCTCGAAGCACCAATCCAGCGCAAACGAATCGTCCAGGATGAATTCCTCACTCACGGCCCTCTTCGATAAGTTCCTTAATCGAAATATCACCCAGAGTGGCGCCTTTGCGCAATTCACGAATTCGCTGACCGGCAAGCCGCGAACGCGTCAGATCCGCGTGGAACGGTTCCCTTATCCGTATCGATTCCAAGGCGAAGTCGAGCACCTCTTCCACGGAGGTGTACATCCCGGTTGCGATGGCCTGTCGGATGATACTCTCTTGTTCCGGTCGCAGTGTAATGGCCATAGGCGCCTCTTCCGGCCTTCCATCTCCAAGCCTAAAGGCGTAGGCGTCCTGTGTCAAGCGCGGTTGACTCGGCGGAAATCTCTTCGGGAGTATTTTGTGAAGAGCCGGGCGGCTACTCGCGCTTCGCTTCGCGGCGGATCCCCTCGGCAATCCACATCCGGAGTTGCGTCTGGTAGCCCACCGACTTCGCAGCCGCGATGTGCTTCGCAGCGGCGATCTGTTCGGGGGCCAGACGCAGTGAAATCGGAGACTTTGCGCGAGCGTGGCGGTCGCGGATCTTCCTGGCCAGCGCGGGCGACGGCTTGACCTGAGGGGCCTCGGGCAACTGATCCCACACTCTCGCGACAGAATGGCTCTCGAAATACTCTGCGGCATCTTGGTCGGATTGAAACTTAGGGAGTGGCGACTTTGCGGGGGAGAGTTTCCTCTTCATTGGTCCACCTATTTGCGGCGAAATAGCCGCCGTTCACTTGCCTCCATATGCCGGGCCGTGATCACTCTTACCAGACCGCCGGGCAATCACCGGAACACTACGAATGCCAGGCGGCCGTCCAGCGTTTCGCCTAGCGCGATGTATCGCTCCTGGCGCGTTCGCCTGATCTTGCGGTTGCCGGCGAAGACCTCCTCCACCTCTTCCGGGGTGAACGCATGCCTCTCGATGTGGAAGATGTTGTCATCATCCCACTCAAACCCGGAGACGACCGCAGTGATATCGTATCAGATTGTATATACGGGACGACGTGAGGCGCTTCGAGAAGTCAGGTGCGGCGCGACGATGTTCAGGAACTCGCGCGATGTGACTACTTTGGTTTGCTTCCAGAACTTTGGAAAGTGCCGCTGATTGCCGGTCACCAGATAGTCGGCGCGGGCGGCATCTGCGCATTCCAGGAATAGGTTGTCATCCGGGTCTTGCGCCACTTGGAGATGGCGCGATGGGTTGACCGGATGCGAATGACGCCCGATCAGATCGATAAGCTGAGGCTGGAGGCCCTTGCGAATCTTCAGCTCCGGGCGCGACAGCACCTCACTGTACTCGGCAAGAATGGGATCGGAGACGTACAGCCTCGCCGGTTTCGTGATCGCGAGCAGAAGGACAGTACGCTGCAGCCCAGCCGGTTTAAGAGCTGCCGAGACAATGATGTTGGTATCGATGACCAGGCGGAGCGGGATCATGCCCGTTTCGGTTTCCGGGCACGCGCGGCTTTGATCACCCGCTCGATCTGCCGCGAGGTCAGCTTGTCGGTACCCTTGCGCTGCGATTCCTCGCCGATCACCCGAAGCACGTCGGGCTCCGGGGTGGCGAGGCGAACATAATCTCGGATGCTGAGCAGCACCGCCTTGGCCGTGCCGCGCTTCTCGATGACGACCGAGCGGCGCTCATCCTCAACGCGGCGCAAAAGCTGGCCAAAACTCGTACGCGCGCGCAGTGCGGACACGACTATCGTCTCCCTTTTTTCATTTTTCAGCATGATGAAAGTCTTCAGTTCGTCTACCTGAACTGTACAGTTGGGGATACTGCAGTGTCAAGCCGGCAGNNGCAGGCTACGAGCCTGCCCCACGGCCGGTTACTACCGCTTTCCAGAAGTCGCGGTTCATTCGCGCGATTACTTCAAGTTTGATAGGCTGCGCGAACCGCGTGGATATCATGGTCGATTTTCACGGGCGGACTTATCCGGCGGTGGCCATCGAGTACATCAACGCAATCGCGGAGTACCGGCCTTACTTTTGCGAGGAGCCTGTGCCGCCGG
>PKYZ01000795.1 GCA_003132865.1 Bryobacterales bacterium | reverse complement strand
CCGCTGGTAAACATTCTCCTCTACACCCTGCCACCCGCGGAGGCAAAGCCCCAAGCGCCGGATTTCGTTTTGTCGGACGCACTTCTTCGTTGGTTCGCCTACCACCGGCAGCGCGAAGAATCAAAAAAAGGCGCTGTCGGCAGTCCGCCGACGGCTCCGGCCGACAACCCTGCTCTGAACGACGTGTTGGCTGGTATAGGAAACTGGCTTACGCCCCCGCACGCTTCCGATGGCCTCTTCCAGGCGGGCGGCGGCGTGCCGGACAAATCCCTTGCGGGTTACAGCAGGTTGGAGTTTACTACCGGTTCCGGCTGGAAGCTGAAGGCGGCCCCCGCTACGGCGACGCCCGAACTCGGAGGAGTAATTGCAGCCGACATTCTTGCTTTCCCGGCCCGGGGCGGTCAACCGGACACCGACAAGTATGTTCTCCATGTCGCTGTTCTCGACGACGCCTGGCAATATACGCGAGTGCGGGCACGGATTCTGCGAAACCTGCGCGATGAAAACGACGACAATGAACTGGATATCGACCCCGGGTTCATCATGGCCAGCGGCCGGTCCGATTGGGTCAGTTACGGGCGTGATGTGCGGCGCCTAGGAGAGAACACCGGTCCTCCGATCCCTGAACCCGCCAGAAAACTCCAGATAAGGAACTTGTCCCTCGATGCGTGGCTCAATACAAAAGACACGTCAACTGATTTCGGGCCGATCCTCAGCGAGGTGCTGAGTCGTACCTATCAGACAACGACAGGCCAAATGACCTTTTGGAATCTGAGCCGGATCAGATCAGCAACCTTTAGTGTCTCGGGCCTCGTTCAGCAGCCTCTTCCAGACTTCCACCCGCGGCAGTCTCCAAAAGGTGCGGAGACGCAAGGTATTGCCGCAAGAGGCGATGTACTGACAAGACAGTTTCTGGTCCCCCCCGGCCCGAAGCCCGTGTCCGCCGCCAATATGGATACCCTTGTGACTGCAGTCGAGAAGTCTAAGGTCAGGACCGCCTTTCCCCTCTTCCAGATCACTTGGGAACTTCCGCGCGGTGCCATGTCGCCTTTGCCGTTGCTTGAGGTTACTTGGCCTGTCGACTGGATGACCAAGGGATAAGCAAAAGCGGCAAGATTGGAGGAAACGTGAATACTGTCGAAGTTGAGGTCGGTCTCAAGACGCTGGATCGGCTCGCACAGGAGGAATACGGAACGGACTTTGCGCGAGCGATGGCAATTCCAGATGAACACATGAGTGTGCGGCGTCTCGCTCGGTTGACTGGAATCGAACTCAAGCGTCCATTCGCTGTGCCTCACGAACTGGCCGGGCCGTCTGAAACGGGGGCCCGTAGGGAGTGCCTCCTCAAACAGGATCTGACTGCCCCCGACGGTTCCGGAAATCTATCGATCGACAGTCTAAAGGGCAATCCCGCGTACGAGATTGAACTGCGAATCTACAACGAGCTGCAGTGCCAGGGTGACCCGTTCGGCGCCATGAGCTTCGCTTCATTTCTTCAGAACAATCACTCTGAGTCCAACTGGTTTCTTTCCCTCCTGCGCGCCGCCCAGCCCTATTTGTGCGACCGATCCGAATTGCGGTCGGCGGAGTCGCCGTCTTCCGAGAAACGTTCACACCTCTGGGAAGTGGTGAGGGTCGCAGCGGATGACCTGGCAACAAGGACAGCCGAAGCGGCGATTGAGCCCGTAGCTGTCGCGGTGTGCTCGCTGATCCCCTTCATGGCGGGCGCTCCACCCGCTGTCGCTGCTGGTTTAGCGATTTTTCTGGTCCATTACGCGAAGAAGGGCTATTGCGGCGCTAAGGTACAGCAAGAAATCGTCCAGACTCTGGCATGGCGTGATTGGTAACTAAACTACAGCACTACAGCCATGATTGATGTGGATAAACTGGCGGCCTGGACCCGAAAAAGGCGCGGCTAAGTAATTAGGAGTTCGCTACCGGCACTCCATTTCCGATGGTCCTACAATCATACCCTTCTTGTTAGCTACAAATCGGAGCGTGCATTTCTCGATCCTCAGCGGCAAGTCCATTTGCAGCACCACGAGGGTATCGCGATACCGGCATCGAAGAAAAACATTCATTGTCCGGTATTCCTTCAGGTTCCAGGTTTGAATGGTCCTGCTACCTTGCTCTTTCTGATCATCTGGGGCAAGTTCGAATTCCCTGCCGCCTGCATCACTGTTGTAAATCGAGACCCGCTCAAATTTCCGCAGCTGCTTGGCTTGGTTGGCACTCCAGCCAGAAATCGGCACAGCCGATTCGGTAACTTCGATTGCGGCAGGACAAGCAACAGCGTTAACCAGGGGCGGCTGCTGTGCGGTGGCGTGGGGTGCAACTGCGTACACCAGCGAGTATAAGCAGAAAGTACGGGTGAGCGCGCGCTTATTCAATAACATAGAAGGCGTCTCCGTCGTTTACTGGTTTGACGCCGGCTGCTCCTCCTTGAAATCGGATAGTGCGTTGGTGAACCGGCTGTGCGGTCCACTGATCCCAAACTTGCAGCCCGGCTGCGTCTTGCCCGACATAGATGGCGGCATGAGACGTGCCATCCGTGCTGTTCGTGTACTTGCCGTTGGCGTCGAACGTTGCGATGGCTGTGCCTTTTTGAATTGCCGAAGTCCCCCGGACCTTGGTGCCGCGCTTCCATGCAGACGTGACGGGCGCACCACTTGCTTTTTGGACGAACGGAACGCATTGTCCCGTGCCTACGACTGTGTCCTTGTACGATTCCGGATCTTTCGCGATATAAGCCATTTCCCGGATCCTCCTTTTGCCTGCGGTCTTCTCGGGATCAAGTATACACGGTTTGAAACTGTAAGAGCGAATCCAATCAATCGATTAGCGGTGGCGGCCCATCGAGACCTTCTGGTAGCAGCAGGCGAGTAGGAGGATATTCGCCAGTTTTTCGCCTCGGATCGTTAGCGCGCGGCTCCGGAGAGAGCCATGTTCCAAAAAGTGAATTCTTTTGGACATGGGAACGAACAAGCCTGCCCTGTGGCTACCTAAAGGCGAACACACGGCGAAACTCCTCCTGCTCGCCTGCTGCACGCAGGAGGCTTCCCTGTCAGTCGCTGCGATTTTGCAGCCGGTGCGGATGCCGGGGTCAAGTCCGAGCACGACCAGTTGGCCCGCGGGTGGGGCGAGCAGCAGGTTCTGGAGATTCTCGCGGAAAACCTGGATGGCATCGGCGTCGGCGCGCTGCTTGAGTTCCAGGCGTACTTCTCCGGTAATGGAACTGCTGAGCAGGCGCTTCCACGCGTCTTCCGCTGCGAGATTCAAGTGCGGAGTCCAGTCGCCGGGCTGTTTGTGGATCTTTCTTCTGATAAGGTCCAGCGGGCGTTGCGGATCGAGTTCGATGAGGAAGTAGAGGACGGTTTCGGCCTCGCCGCGGCGGATAGCGAGCATGCGATGCGAGGGGATCTGCTTGACTGGCTCCCGGTAGTCGTAATACATCTTGAACTTCTGCTGTTCGTCGACCGCGTCCGCCGCTTTTTTACAGACAATGACGCCTTCGTCGAACATGGCGGCGCGCAGGAGCTTGCGAATATCGGCATTGTCGCTGATGGTTTCGGCTACGATGTGGCGCGCCCCTTCGAGTGCGTCTTCCGCGCTGGCGACGCCTTTTTCGACGTTCACGAAAGACGCCGCGAATGTTTCGAGCGGCGTACCCTTAGGCTCTTGACCGCACAGATAGTCCGCGAGCGGCTCAAGCCCTTTCTCCCGCGCGATCATAGCCTTGGTGCGGCGCTTGGGCTTGTAGGGGAGATAGAGATCTTCGAGTTCGCTTTTATTCAGTGTCTGATCGATCTGGGCCTTCAACGCGTCGGTCAACTTGCCCTGCTCCTCAATGAGGATGGTCTCTTTGCGAGAACCCAACTCGTGAAAATACAGGAGCTTTTCTTCGATGGCGCGGATCTGGACCTCGTCGAGGTTGCCGGTCGAACTCCTTGCGGTAGCGAGCGATAAAGGGAACGGTGGAGCCTTCGTCGAGGAGCTTGACGGTGGCGAGGAGGCCCTTCATGGGGACCTGGAGTGTGCGGGCAAGGTGAATCAAAACATCGGGAGATACAGACTGAAGTTCGGACATGGAGGCAGCAGCTATTTTAACGTGAAGAACAAATCCGGTTGCCACACGGCGCGTCGCCCATCCGGACGGGCTGCCCGGCATGGGGCTAAGCGAAGCGCCAGCCACGCTCCTGTGCTGCGGTCTGCGCCGGTCCGAAGCCGCGGCACTCGCGATGGGCCGTGGCCAGTGGCGGGGTGGCCAGTGGTGCATCACGGGCACGGGCCGGCGGCGCGGCGTTTAGCACGCGGCCTACGGCTCGCCCGCCTTCGCTCGGGCGCAGTCATCGCGCCGAGCGGGGTGCGCTTCGCGGCGGATGAACGCCCTGGGCGCGCTGCGCCTCGTCTCCCATCGCGTCGCCCATCCGCCGCGCTGGCGGTCGCGGCGACGGACAACGGGCTCCTGGCGCCGGAACTGGCCGCTGGCATGGGCCGAGTGAGGAGCGCGAAATCCCAGGCGGAAAAGGACCTTGGGTATCCGCCGGCTAGTCAGCGGCGAAAACGCGCGGCTCGAAGTTACTGCCCGGCCGCATCTTGTTCCGGCGGCTGCTGGCGCGGCGATCGGGCGGTGCGACGCCGAAGTCTCGCAGACGCCGGAGGCGCGTTAGGCCCGAACAAACACGTGAGAGAAAGACGGCGGCTGGGGTACTCGGGCACCGTAGAGTACTGGTGATGGGGTAAGCAGCGCTGGGCCGGCGGAGGTACCAAACAGACCGAGCCGAGGCGGGCCCGTCGCCTGGCGGCTGCTGGCGCGCCGATGCGGCGCGTGCTGCAGGCCGTGCACCTCAAGACTGGCGCTCGGCCTTAACGCGAATCGTAGCGTGGGCGAGGTAACCCTTCTTCGCCCAAAGCGAATCGCACCATGGGCCAGGTGACTCTTCTTGGCCCACATGGTGCCGCCACAGGTTGGAGAGTTGCAGTTCGCCTGAGGCCGGATGGCGGGTGGCCTTAACCGTCCGAACGCGATGTGAATGCCCGTGCGTCCGCAATCGTTTTGCATGGCAACGAAACGCACTGCAGTGGACGTTCGTCGCTGTTGCTAGCTGAGCGAGATTGCGTCCACGAGGCGATTGAGTCTGTCGGTCCTTACCTGAAGACTCAATAAATCCCGCGCCCATATCTGCGAGTCGTCCGCGTTGGGCCTTCGTAGGAGGAGGTGGTATCTCTGCTGTAACTGTTCCTCGCAGGCGCTGAGTGTCGCGAGTTGAGACGTCACCAGGAGATCAAGGGGCGACGACGGCTGTGAAAGAGACTTTGAAGCATTCATTTTACTTCTCGCTATCCCCCGCAAGCGAAATGCCACTCGAAGACGAAACGCCGGCTATCCGAGCGCGCAATTCGGGCACCCTAGAGCAGGCTGTAGCAACATCACTTTTGAGGCGGTGCTGGTAAACCAACATGGTCGCCAGAGCGCCCTCCGGCTGGGCTTATCCCATCCGCCAAGTCCTCCGGGTAGGCTTCGAGCCGCGGGGAAAAGAACGACACCAGTCGATGCTGTGACCATAGGTTCTGCCAAGGCACGCGACTCCCGCAGAGTTCTATATCGACCGGATCCGCTCTTCACTTTAGCCGGCTTGCATTGCAGCGTTCTCACTACGTCGTCAGCTCGGCGCTCCGTTCGCAGCGCCCGGCTCGGCGATCCGGCGGTGCGCCTCGGTGTAGCTTCAATCCGCCAGCGACGCGCCGGCGCGATCCATTAGCGCCAGGTCCCGAAGAATCCGGTCGCAGAAATCGGAGCTGAGGGCTGCTGAATTCCCAGTCAGAATTGGGCCATATAGTGAATCCGGCTCGTCGCGAAATTGCGGCGAACCACACGAACCTTCGCAGGTGTGCTCAGGATACATCTGAGAGAAGGACTCGCTCAGGTATTGTTTTGCAGCATAAAAATCACCAAATGCCCTCCCTGCGTGCAAGTCGTGGCCCCAATGCCTGGCCATCACCTTGCCCGTCGTTAACCTTGTGACCCTCGCATAGACCGGCCCATCTTCGGTGTGGTGGACGTATTTCAGCGGCTCAATTTCCTCTAGCCGGGCGCGGCACTGCTCGCAAACCAGCAAGTGTTCCTCGACCGCAGCAAGGCTGGATTCCGGCAGTCTATCGAGCGAGTATTTTTCGAGTCTTTCATCGGAGGAATGGCATTGCGTGACGTTCTCCAAAGCAGGCCTTTCCCAAGGTCTCAACGGCACCACTGGTCGGGTCCGTGGCTAAGCACTAATTCGATAATCACCTGTTGCGGCCGTCCTATCCGCGTGATCGACTGCAGTCCCATCACTGGCGCTGCCCTCGGTCTTACTTCTTATCGTCAGAAGGAGATGGCGAGTGTAGCGCGTACGCGATGGTCCGTTCGCCTCGTTGGCTCGGCGATCAGAGAGAAGCCGCTGCGGTGAGAATAAGGAGGGTCCGCATCATCGTGATCGCCGCCGCGCAGCTCTCGACGGAGCAGGCGCGGATGCGCGAGGAACGGCCGCCGGGCGCTCGATCGAACCCGAGCCGCACGCCGCGCTGGAGTCAGCCGCCAACGGCCAACCCGAAGACCGCTAGGACGTGCTCATCTCGCCGCCGCTCCTCGGCCGCATCGCGTCCAGCGGCTGCTGGCGCGGCGATCCGGCGGGGTGGCGGAATCAAACGGCGGCGCGAATGCTGCGCCAAAACGGGGGCTTTTGTTCCCGGTACCCGGAGGAATGGGCCAAAAGGGAGCCCTTTTGTTCCACAACCCGACTCGGAAGTTGCAGGCGCAGCCGACGTCTGCCCCGGCGTGCGCAAAGCCTGCTTGATCGCGGCAGTCTGATTGAGATCAGCTCACCACCAGCGTCCCGTCTTCGGATGGAGTAATCCGGCGAATCGTGGTGGGACTCACCGCCAGTGCAGCCCCGATCTTGCGAATGGAGGCGCCGGCGGCGCGCATGGTCTGAGCTTTCTGCTGGTCGAAGCTCAGCCTGGGCCGGCCAATGCGTTTCCCCTGCTGCTTCGCAGCGGCCATACCAGCCTTCACTTTCTGACTGAACCCCTGCCGCTCGAATTCCGGGGAATGCCCGGAGCTCCGT
>PKYZ01000595.1 GCA_003132865.1 Bryobacterales bacterium | reverse complement strand
GTGCGGCAACTGCTCACCGAGAGCCTGGTGCTGGCGATGGCGGCGGGAGTTCTGGGAGTGGCGCTCGCCTGGATTTTGCCGGGGCCGCTGTTGCGCAATGTGGCAGGCGAGGTCTCCTTCCGGCTCAATCCGGACGCCACGGTGCTGGCCTATGCGTTCGCGCTGGCGTCGCTGGCTTGCGTAGCGTGCGGGCTCGCTCCGGCGCTGGCCGCGACGCGCGGCAGCTTCCACGATGCGCTCCAACAGCGCCGCGGGGCGACGCGCGGAGCGGTTTCCCTGCGCAGTTCGCTGCTGGCCATCCAGGTATGCGTGAGCGTGATGCTGCTGGTGGGCGCGGGCCTGCTGATCCGCAGCTTCCTGCGGCTGCGCAATGTGAGCGCCGGTTTCGACGCGCGCAACGTCCTGACCATGAAGATCGCGCTGCCGCCCGCGCGGTATCCGAAAGGACCACAGATGGCGGCGTTTTACGACCAGGTGGTGAAGCAGGTGTCGGTCGTGCCGGGCGTGCAATCCACGGCGGTGTGCTCCGCGTTGCCCGTGCGGCCCGTGCGATTCTCACCGGTGTTGGTGGAGGGGCAGCCCAATTTCTCGACAGAGACACCGCTGGCTGCGCGGCCGATCCTGGCGATTCAGATGGTGAGCCCGGCGTACTTCCGCACGCTGCGCGTCTCGCTTCGGGAGGGCAGAGAATTCACCGAAGGCGATAGCGCCGAGGAGCCGCTGGTTGCGATGGTTAATGAGACGCTGGTGCGCCGCTATTGGCCGCGTGACAATCCCATCGGCAAGCACCTGTTGCTGGGCCGAATGGTCAGGCCGACCGAAGTGGTGGGGGTGGCGGCGGATGTCAACAACCTCAGCCTGGCGGCGGCGCCCGAAGCCGAAGTTTACGTGCCATTTCCGCAGCGTCCATGGGCCTCGATGAATCTAATTCTGCGTACGGCGGGCGATCCGCACAATTGGGCGGCGGCCGCGCGCGCGGCGGTCGCGGCGGTGGATCGCGACCAGCCGGTGACCGGCGTGAATACGATGGAAGAAGTGCTGGCCACATCCACGGCGCAACAACGCTTCAGTGTGTTCCTGCTGGGCGTATTCTCGATGACCGCGCTGCTTCTGGCGGCGGTGGGGCTTTACGGCGCTATCGCTTATTCGGTCGCCGAGCGCACGCAGGAGATGGGCATCCGCATCGCGCTGGGCGCAGCCACCGGCGACATTCTGCGCATGATCGTGGGGCAGGGCCTGACCTTGACGCTGGCCGGGCTGGCGATCGGAACGATGGCGGCGCTGGCGGTCACGCGGCTGATGTCCGGCTTGCTGTTTCAGGTGAGCGCCGCCGATCCGGCCAGTTTCGCCGCCAGCGCGCTGCTGTTCGCGGCCATTGCGGCGCTGGCCAGCTATCTTCCGGCGCGCCGCGCCACCCGCGTCGACCCTACCGAAGCGCTACGATACGAGTAACCGCATGTTCCGGGCGATCAAAGAACAGATCGACACGATTTTCCGCGAGGATCCCGCCGCCAAAAGCGCGATCGAGATCCTGCTGTGTTACCCCGGATTTCATGCGATCCTGGCGCACCGCCTGGCGCACAAACTGTACCGCGCGCGGGTTCCGTTGCTACCGCGCGTGATCTCGCAGTGCAGCCGGTTCTTCACCGGGATCGAGATTCATCCGGGCGCGCGCATCGGGCGGCGGTTCTTCATCGATCACGGCATGGGCGTGGTGATCGGCGAGACCACCGAGATCGGCGACGACGTGCTGCTGTACCAGGGCGTGACACTGGGCGGCACGGGCAATGAGAAAGGCAAGCGGCATCCCACGCTGGGCAATCACGTGGTGGTAGGCACGGGCGCGAAGATTCTGGGCGGGATCCGCATCGGCGATAACGTGAAGATCGGCGCCGGGTCGGTGGTGGTGCGGCCGGTGCCCGATAACTCCACCGTGGTGGGCATTCCGGGACGCGTGGTGCGCACGCGCGGCGACAACGGCGTTCTGGAGCACGGCAGCCTGCCGGACCCGGAAGGGCAGGCGATCGAGGAACTGGCGCAGCGCGTGTCCGAACTGGAAACGCTGGTGCGGCAGTTGGCCGGCGAGCGCCTGGAGGTTCGATCGGGGCGGCAATGAAGCGGCTTCGAGCGGCTTGCATGCTGTGGGCGATCGCGGCGCGGGCGGTGTCCGCTGCGGAAGTTTACAACTACTGGATCCAGCCTTGCACGGAAGATGTGGCGGCGCGTTCCGGTTGCGACGCAGCCGATCCCGAGTTGGCCCGTTGGGCGCTGGAAGCGTGGCAGAAGGCGGCCGGGCGCGGATTACGGTTCGTGCCGGCCGACGGCCAGAACGACGCGCGCATTCGCATCTACTGGCTGGGCGCAAGGCCTCGGCTTTACGGCGATGCGCGGCTGATGTACATCAACGGCAAGCGGGGCGCGTCGATCGAAGTGCATCCCGATCTCACGCAATTTGGACCGCAAATCGCAGCCGCGGGGCGAAACGATAGACTGTTCCGCGATACGGTCGTGTATCTGAAATGCCTGCACGAGACCGGTCATGGAATTGGCCTCGAGCACACCGCGGATTGCGCCGACATCATGTACAGCTTTCAGTACGGCGGCGATGTGCTCGAATACTTCAACCGGTACCGCCGGACGCTGAAGGAGCGGCCGGATATCCCCGCGCATTCGGGGATTTCCGAGGCCGACGGCACGCGCGCGGCGAGCCTGAGCGTAGCAAGTATGTGAGGTCCAGCAGGAAACCGCGCATAGATCTGGAGACACCGCCGGCCGTGGATTGTTCCGGAATACCTCCTGTGGCGCACGCAGCAGTGAGTAATCGTGGGGCACGCAATCTTGCCTGCGTGGCGGCTTTCTAGCCGCCGCAAGCCGGCTGGAAAGCCAACTGCGGGCAGAATTAACCGCCCCACAATCAATGCAGAATTCCCGACTCCGGGATAATCTGTGAAAAGTATGCGGCATTACGCAGGAATGCGTGCGCCACGCCGATAAACGATCAGGCAGCGAGCTTTCCGCGAATATAAGCGCTGTACTGCTGGTCGGAGCCGGCGATGTGGTGCTCCAGCCAATTCTTCAGAAACATCATCAGGCTAATGGTCAAGCCTGTGTCTCCGGCGCGAAACTTCTTCTGAAGATCGAGTACCTGCGCGGTGAGTTGGTCGTGTTGCGCTTTGTGCCCGGCGGCCTCCGGATAACCATACTTGCCCATAAACTCTTCTTCGGCCGCGAAATGGACCTTGGTGTAATCCACCAATCGGGCTAGCGACTGCTCGAGGACAGTCTTGCCCTTGCCTTCCGCCATGGCCGCGTGCAGTTCGGCTGCCAAGGCAAAGAGCCGCTGGTGCTGGACGTCAATTTTAGGGATCTGAACGCTGTATTCGGGTTTCCATTCAAACATATCAATGGATCAATCGGCGCGTCGGGGCGCAAAGTTTAGACTGGACAGGTCCTACTACTCAAGCAGCGCGCCGGCCCGCTCCAGCGCCCGCTCAAGGTCGTCTTTAGAAAGCGCCGTGCTGATGAACAACTCCTGGCGCGCGCCGGCGCTCAACGCGATGGCCTTCCAACCATTCTGAACCGGCACGGTGACGTGCACCTTCACCGGGCCGCGCGCGTCGCGCACCGGCCGGATCACGCCAGGGATTATGGACCGGATTTCCGGCGTGGCCGCCAGCAGGCGCTCCAGGATCTCGCGCACGCCGTCGATGATGCTGTGCTCGACCTTAAGCCGGTCCTTGGCGGTGCGCAGGCGCATAACTGCCAGCCTAGCGCGCGCCGCGCTCCGGCGCCATGAATCGCTTGATGAAGTTGGTATCGAACCGCCCAGCCTGGAAATCGGCGTCGGCCAGGATGCGCTGGTGCAGCGGAATCGAGGTGTGAATCCCCTCCACCACGAACATCTCCAGCGCGCGCTGCATCCGGTGAATCGCTTCGGCGCGGTCGCCGCCGTACGCCACCAGCTTGGCCACCAGCGAGTCGTAATACGGCGTGATCACGCAGTCCGTGTGCGCCATGGTATCCACGCGCACGCCAATGCCGCCCGGAACGTGGAATCCCGTGATGCGTCCGGGCGACGGCGTGAAGGTCACCGGATTCTCCGCGTTGATGCGGCACTCGATGGCGTGCCCGCGCATCTCCACCGGCAGGGCGATCACTTGGTCGAGAGGCTCGCCCGCGGCGATGCGGATCTGGCTCTTCACCAGGTCGATGCCGGTCACGAATTCCGTCACGGGGTGCTCCACCTGGATACGCGCGTTAACTTCCATGAAGTACAACTGGCCGTCTTCGTCCATCAGAAACTCGACGGTGCCCGCGTTGGTGTATCCGGCGGCCGCCAGCGCTTCCTTCAATTTCGCGGCGATGGATGCGCGCAGTTCGGGCCGCATGGCCGGCGACGGCGACTCCTCCAGCAGCTTTTGATGCCGGCGCTGGATGCTGCATTCGCGCTCCCCCAGGATCTCCACACGCCCGCGCTCGTCCGCCAGCACCTGGAATTCGATGTGGCGCGGCGCGCGGACATATTTCTCCAGGTAGACGTCCGCGCAACCGAATGCCGCGCCGGCTTCCTGCTGCGCCGAGTTGAACAGCGGCTTCAGTTCGGACGCCTCGTTCACGATGCGCATGCCGCGTCCGCCGCCGCCCGCGGAAGCCTTCACGATCACCGGATACCCAATCTCGCCCGCGACCTGGACGGCTTCCTCCGCGGTCTTGAGAATGCCGGGCGAGCCGGGCAGGATGGGCACGCCCGCGTCGCGCATGAACGCGCGCGCGCGTTCCTTCACGCCCATCAGCCGGATCACATCCGGCCGGGGTCCGATGAACTTCAGCCCGGAGACTTCGCACACCTCCGCGAAGCCGGGATTCTCGCTCAGGAAACCGTAGCCGGGATGGACGGCCTCGGCGCCCGTGATCTCCGCGGCGCTGATGATCGAGGGGATATCCAGATAACTGCGCGAACTCTTGGCCGGACCGATGCAGACGGCTTCGTCGGCGAAGCGCACGTGCAGGCTGTGGCGGTCGGGCTCCGAGTAGACCGCTACGGTCCGTATGCCCAGTTCCTTGCAGGCGCAGACGATGCGCAGGGCGATTTCGCCGCGATTAGCTATTAGGATTTTCTTAATTGGAGCGGATGGCAAACAGCGCCTCCCCGTACTCCACGGGNNAGCTTCATGGACTCGATGATGCACAAGACCTTGCCGATCTGCACGCGCTCGCCTACGCGCACGAACGGCGGCGAGCCGGGCGCGGAGGCGTCGTAAAACGTGCCGACGATGGGGGAGCGGACCAACTGCAGGTTCGGATCGGCGCCGGGTTCTTTAAGCGGCTCTTTGGCGGCCGCCGTCTCCGCCTTGGGCGGCGCAACCGGCGGCGCGACGGGCTGCGCCAATACCAGCTCCTGATGCCCCGCAACCGCGCGGCGAATGCGCACGCGGTTGTCCCCGCGCTGCACTTCCAGCTCGTCGATGCCGGTTTCGGTTGCGAGGTTAATCAACTCGCGAATCTCTTCTACGGTCATGGCAACTGACTAGCTTAGCAGAGAGGGCGATAGGTTTTGGGCGACGGCTTCTAGCGGAAGATAGCACCGAATGAACGGCTTCTCGGTTGATTCCGGGGATCGATCCTTGCCCGAGAATCGCGGGTGAAGGAAATGCACATGTCCAGTGCAAGGCCTCAACATCGGCATGATGATTCTTGGCGTGTTTGCGCCGGCTCGGGCGGCAGCACGCTTTGGGGCGCGGTGATGGACAGCACAGGGGCATCCTGTACGGCACGACCGTTAAGGGCGGAGCTTAGTTAGGGCGGCGGAACGGTGTTCTCGCCGACGCCGTAGGGCGTTACGCTTCACCAGCGATCCAGGACACAAAGCTAAACGACCCGCCATTCGGTGCGATGATTGTCGGCCAAGCGCACAATCAGCTTGGTAGAATCGGAAGCAGGGGTCCACTTGCATGACAATCGAGCTGCCACGAGAACTTGAGGAGTTGGTCCGATCAAGGGTCGAGCGTGGAGACTATGCGAGCCTTGAGAGGCTGGTCCGAGAAGCAGTGGAGCGGCTCCTCGATCAAGACGAAGACGAGCGTGAAGAATTGCAGCAGGCTGTCGAGGAGGGTCTCCGCGACATCGAGCGTGGGGATTATGCCGAATACGACGAGCACACGATCAAAGATCTTGCCAAAGACGTGCACGAGTGCGGGCTCAAGAGAATTGCGGATTTGCAAAAAGCCGGTAGGCGATGAAGCTTCGGGTTTCTCGGCGCGCCAGAGCCGATCTCGATTCAATCTGGTTGTATGTCTGCAAGCGGGATGGTGCGGAGCGCGCCCAACCCAACATCTGATCGAGGGCATCACTGAGAAGCTCCCACGCCTTGCCGCGCAACCAGGTATTGGGCGGAGGAGAGATGACCTCAAACCGGGGTTGCGAAGCCTACCCGGGGGGACCTACCGTATCTACTATGAACAACGCCGCGGAAAAGTGCATATTCGCCACGCCTCGCCTAGCTAGCTAGAGAAGGATTTCCTCGGCTAATCAGATCACCCGCAGCTCTTTGCTAGTGGGCGTCAACACCTCGCAGCCGGTCGGCGTAACCACCACGGTATCCTCGATGCGGATGCCGCCGACCCCTTCCAAATAAACGCCGGGCTCGATCGTGATCGCCATGCCCGCGGCGAGCGGTGTTTTGTCCTTCTTGCCGATGCGCGGCAGTTCGTGGATTTCCAGTCCCAGGCCGTGGCCGGTGGAATGCACAAACGCGCGGTCCAGCTTGTAAGCCTTCAGAACATTGCGCGCCTGCCGATCCACTCGGGCGGTAGTCACCCCCGGCCGCACGGCGTCGATGGCGGCCAATTGCGCCTCCAGCACGGCGCGATATAAGCGCTTCACTTGAGCGCCGGGCGCGCCCAGGAAGAGCATTCGGGTCATGTCGCTGGCGTATCCCTCCTGGAACGCGCCCATGTCGATGAGCACCAGTTGCCGTGGTTTCAACACCGCGCCGGTGGGGTGCGCGTGCGGCAACGCCGAACGCTCGCCGGCCGCCACGATGGTTTCAAAGGAGGGCTTCTCGGCTCCCAGACGGCGCATCTGGTGGTCGATTTCGGCGGCCAGATCCCGCTCGCGCATGCCCGGGCGGACGCGCCGCGCGGCCAGCTCGAAAGCCTTCGAATTGGTCTCGACGGAGCGCCGGATCAGCTCGATCTCGCTTTCCGATTTCAACATGCGATGCGCTTCCAGCCAGCCGGAAACCGGCTCCAGCGACGTGTTCACCGGCATGTTGGCGCGCAGTAGGTCGAAACCGTCATAGGACAAATGCACGCGCTCGAAGCCCAGCCGCCGGATACGGCTGCCGGCCACGACGGCTGCCACGGCCGGCAGAATGGGACCTTTGCACACCTGTGTGCGGCAGGAGACTTCGCGGCTGGACTGAATGCCGTAACGCGGGTCCGTGAAGAAGATTCGCTCGCCGGACATCGCCAGCACGGCCCCGTTACTGCCGGTGAACCCGGTCAGATAACGCACGCTGGCCGGTGAAGTGACCAGCATGGCGTCCAGTTCGCGGTTCTCCAGTCCGGCCCCGATAAGGCGGCGGCGCTGCTCGAATTCGTCATTCACGGTAGGACAGGCCTCCTGGCCTGTCGGCGTTGCGTGAATTCGTCATTCACCCTGGAGTTCCCGGGCCAGGATCAAGGCGCGCTCGGACAAGGCATCCGCCTGTGAGTAGTCGCCGCGCTGTTCGGCTTGAGCGCACTGCGCCAGGAAAGAGTTGATGCGCTCCACGAGGGATTTATCGTGGCTCGATGAATGTCCCTTGACGCGGCCGAGCTTGTCGTCGATTTCCCGCCTGCGCGCTTCGATGGCGCCCTGAATCCGTTTTTGTTCGTCGGCGCTCAAGATCGGCTGGATGGGCGCTTGCTCCTGCACGGCCGGAGCGGGCGGAGCCTCGGGTTCGGGCTCTAGCTCCGGCTTCGGTGGACCCGCGGCGGTGCGGCGCGAGGCGCGCGGAGCAGGCGGAGCTTCCGTCTTCTCGGGCGCGGAAGACTCTTGGGCAGTCTGCACCTTGGGGATGGCATCCGGGTTGACCAACTGTGGGCTGGGAAGCGTCACGGCTGTCTGCGGAATGGAAAGCGGCGGGTCCGGCGCGGGCGGCTGGACGGCTGCTGGCTTGGGAGGCGCNNCACTCCTGCGTGCCGCGTCCCGGCTCATCGGGACGCATCCTTCGCGGCCAGAACCGGCTCGCTGGTCATGAACTAGCGCTCGCATCGCGATCGAAACCTCGATTGTAGCATTCCGGATTTCGCGGCTAACCGGTGGCGGAAAAATGCAACCCGGCCGCCGATAAACGCGGATAAACACCGATAAAACAAATTCAGGCCGTTTTGTTTTTCATCCGCGTGGGAACCACAGATGGACACAGATAAGAAAGCTGAGCCAGATCGCTACGCTGGTGTGTTTTATCTGTGTTCATCCTGTGGTTCCGGTTTTTGCTTAAGTTTATCTGCGTTCATCGGCGGCCCACTTTTTTGCCTAAACCGAAACCGGCAGCCGCACAACGAAGGTAGTGCCCTTGCCCGGCTCGCTGGTGAAGTCGATAGCCCCATCGTGCAACTGCACGATGCGGAAGGTCATGGCCAGTCCGATGCCGGAACCCTCGGGTTTGGTGGTGTAGTACAGCCGGAAAATCTTGTCGCGCAGCTCCGGCGGGATGCCCACACCGGTGTCGCTGATGCGGATCTCGGCCTCCTCGTCGCGTACGGCGCACTCGATACGCAACTCGCCGCCCTGCGGCATGGCCTGAATAGCGTTGACCACCACGTTGAGGATGGCCTGCTTCATCAGGTCCCTATCCACGCGGATATTGGCCGCATCCGTATCCGCGTTGACCCAAACGCGGATGCCGGCCGCCTCGGCTTGGGGCGCCGCCAAGTCCACGATTTCGCGCACAAAGGAATCCAGCGGCACCTCCGCCGGATGCAGTTCCACGGGCCGCGTGAAATCCAGGAAAGTCTTCACCACGCGATCCAGCCGCAGGATCTCGCGCGAGATGATTTCCATTTGCGGAGCGATATCGGTGTCCTCCCGGGCCAGTTTCATGCGCGCCAGCTCCACGTGCATCAGGATGGCGTTGAGCGGGTTCTTGACCTCGTGCGCCACGCCGCCGGTGATGCGGCTGATGGCGGAAAGGCGGTCCGCCGTCTGCAGTTGGCGGCCCACTTGGCGGGCGGCCTCCGGATCGCGCAAGCGCACCAGCAGACCGGTGCCGCGGCCCGGGTTGTTCCCCGAGCTCAGAGGCTCCAGGATATCCACCGAGAGCAAAGCCACGAATGCGCCCGAACCATCGCCGCGGGTGATGGGCACCCGCCGGTTGCGGATGGGACGCCCGGTTTGCGCGGCCTGCGCCAGCATCAGCCCCAGCGTGGTGTTGGGCGGGAAAACCTCCGGCAGGGCGAGGCCCACCAGGTCCGCGCGCATCTTGCCCAGGAATTTCTCGACCGCGCCGGAAGCCACCACCAGGCGGCGGTCGCGCCCGAACATCAGCACGGCGTCCTCCAGTTGATCCAGAAGCCGCTCGAAGTTGCCGCGCAAATCGGAGAAATCGAACTGCGCGCCGCGGAGCTGCTGGCCCAGCAGACTGACCTTGCTGGCCATGATTCCGAACTCATCGGCGCCGGTGCGGGAAACTGGCGCGAGGGCGCTTGGGTCGTATTCGCCCTTGGCCACCAAGTCCAGCAGGTGTCCCAGGCGGCCCAGCGGCCGGAACGCTATGATCGAAAACAGCAGCGTGATACAGAGCGCGCCGGCCACCGATGCCAGAGCCACGCTGGCGCTTTTCTTCAGCGTGGGCATGATATCCAGCCTGATTAGCGGCGGGTAGATCACCACGCGCACATAAAGCATGTCGGGCTTGCCCGGGGTACCCAACGGCTGTTCGAGCTGGTAGGAAGTTTGCTGGCCGAGGATTCTCACCTTGTCCAGCCAGTTGGTGTTGCCGACGATCGGCCGGAAGTTCGCATAGCGCGGGAACTTTTTTCCCTGCGACTTGGGATCGCTGTCCATGAGGATCTCGTAATCGTTGTCGCAAACGGCGATCTCCAGCAAAGCGTGCGAGGCGCTCATGATGTCGATGAGGCTGCGTTGCAGGTTGGACGCCTGCAGGGCCTCGCGCCAGGGGTGTTGGCGATCGCGGTTCAGCGCTTCGACGACCGCGTTCGACGCCATGCCCTTCAGCAACTCGGCGTGTTCCAGCGTGGCCGCGTACTGCGCGTCCATCTGATAGCCCAGATCGAGGATCGAAATGATGGCGACAATGGCCGTCATCACCAGGACCGAAGAGAGCGTTAACCTGGTCTGGGTGCTCATCGCCGGCGAGCTACTCGGGGATCAGGAGGAGTTTGCCGGCGGTATGCCGCCCTTCCAGATCGCGGTGGGCTTCGGCGGCCGCGGATAGCGGATACGCGCGGTCCACGCGAATCTTCAACTCGCCGGAGGACACCCAACCCAATACGTCGCCCGCGCGCCACAGGAGTTCCTCGCGCGTTAAACAATGATGCGCCAGGCTCGGCCGCGTCAGGAAGAGCGAGCCCTTGGCGTTCAAAATGTTCGGATCGAACGCGGGAACCGGGCCGCTGGATTGCCCAAACAGCGCCAGCATGCCTCGCGGCCGCAAAGAATTCAAGCTCTTGGCAAACGTGGTGGCGCCCACCGAATCGTACACCACATCCACACCGCGTCCGCCGGTAAGGCGCTTCACCTCGGCCTCGAAATCCTGGTGCGTATATAAGATGATTTCATCGGCGCCGGCTTGTTTGGCAAGCTGTGCCTTGGCTTCGGTGGAGACGGTGCCGAACACGCGCGCGCCGATGCGGTGGGCCATTTGCACCAGCAGCAATCCGGCGCCGCCCGCGGCGGCGTGTACCAGGCAGGTGTCGCCCGCTTTGAGCGCGAAAGTGGAATGCGTCAGGTAGTGCGCGGTCATGCCTTGCAGCATGGCCGCCGCGGCCGTCTGGAAATCGATGCCGGCGGGGATCTTCACCAACTGCGCGGCGGGGACCACAGCGTATGCGGCGTAGGAACCGCGCGCCATGGCATAAGCCACGCGATCTCCGGGCGCGACCTCGGTGACGCCGGGGCCCACGGACTCCACCGTGCCCGCGCCTTCCGATCCCAGCGTCGCCGGTAAATCGGCCTTGTACAACCCGATGCGAAAATACACGTCGATGAAATTGACGCCCGAGGCGGCGATCTTCACCAGCGCCTGCCCCGGTCCGGGGACCGGCTGCGGCACATCCACTAACTCCATCTTTTCCGGCCCGCCGGTTTCTTTAATCTGTATGGCTTTCATGGATAACCTTTGCGCCACGCGCGGCGAATATGCACGGTCGATGCATAGAGTAACAGATACGACAAAGTGAACGGAAATACGAGCAAGCGGCCCAGCGTGCGAGTGGCCCCCGAACCGGTGAGTCCGGCGCGAAACAGCGCGAAGTGCAGGATGGCGCGCCAATGGCCGCGGTCCAGCCAGAAGTAGTCGCCGTTTTCGTTAATGACGAAGACCTTCACCGGCAGGCGCGCGGCCAGCGCCCATTTCCACTTGGTCATGATGGGCTCGGCGGAACAGACCATTCCCATGATCGAGTAGCGCTTGGCCGCCAGCGCCCGATAGAGCTTGCGGCGCCCATCGGGTCCGCGGTGATCCGTGACGCGGTGCACCGCGCCGATGCCCTCCGGCGCGCCGGCGAAACAGGTGGCCAAATCGATGGGGATCCGCTCGCCGTATGTCCGGCGCAGCCCCGGCAGCACGTGCTCGATCAGGTGACGCGAGCCGCTCTCGACCAGCAGAATGCGCGAGACCTGAGGCTGACGGCGGCGGAGAAAATACCTCACAAGACGAATATAGCGCGGTGGGACAGCCTCCTGGCCTGTCTTGCCAGTTCCCACATTTTCCTAAAGAGAAAGCATGCCTTGGGGGCACTCTGAACAGTATGGTGGGGCAGGCGGTTCGGGGAATGCCCCGCTCGCTTACGGGGTGCCCTCCGGGACCGGCTCAGTAAACCCTTGCGAAATCAACGCGACCGTTAGGGAGCGGTTTCCCCAAAACGGTTAAGCACTCCAGCCAAGATTGGCCGCCCCACCTTTGTGACACAGTAGCTACCATGAGCCAGGCGCGGTCTCAAGAACGAAAACCCGCTATATATTAGGGTTCACGGTTGAGGACTCCGGCGAAGGCGAACCGCATTCCGGGGCCGATGGCGAACAGTTCCCGGGCCGCCCGCCCGCATGCTTACCTCAGAAGTCCGACTTTCTAACTTTTGATCGTTAAACTATATAATCGGGAGCCTCTTGCAAAATTAAAACAGGAGGGGCATTTTTGTTTTGTGGAGGGCCCCTCCCAGCTTAAAATAGGATTTCCAAAAGCCAATTCCCAGCGGAAAGGACCCTCCTCATGAAGCTTACTCTCCTGGATCGACTACGCGCGAGTGTTGCAAGGCGTTCTGTTCCCAGCGCTGCAAGAAGAGTTGGGACCCATGACCGCGAAGCAACAGCAGGTGGTCGCGGTGTTGGACATGGTCCATCCGGAGGCTTGCATCGCGCCGTCCTCCGGCGGTGTGGGACGACCAGCGACCGATCGCCGGGCGATGGCACGAGCCTTTGTGGCCAAGGCGATATATAACCTGAGCACCACGCGGCAGTTGCTGGAACGGCTGCCGCTATCGGCCACGACGCCGTACGCGGGGAGTCTGGTGGAGCAAGGCGGAAAGCTCTATCAACAAGCCAGCTACCGGGATGGCCGGGCTCACGCATACGCCTCGAACACTCCGACGCTCGGCGGCATCGCGGCAGGAACATATCCAACGCCCGGTGGTCCGAACACCGCAGGCGGCACCGGCGCAACGTACCTTTCGCTGAACATCAGCGGTAACGACGCCGCGAACTTTATGACTGGCCAGTTTGTAACGCCGCAGTTCGTTACCGACCAGGCGATGGCGGCGCAGTATTCGAGCGACGAGCGCACGCAGCAGTCGGCCAACATGCAACTGCCCGGCCTAACGGTGGCGTGATTCAATGCCAGGCAATCTCGTACAATCCGCTCCCAACGGAGTGATGCCCGCCTCGCTGTGCACTACGTTCACTGAGCTGCGCGAATAACGCTCAACTCCAGAACCAGTATCACGACGGGACGGTTCAGCGGTCGCAGCTTGCGCAAACCTCGCGCCGGACGTTCCGGCTGAGCAAACGGTTGAGCGCATCGGTGCTCTCGGCGCTGTACAACTTCTGGGTGTCCCAGAACGCAGGACTGACCCCGTTCGCATTCTACAATCCGTTCGAGGTGGCGCCCAGCCAGCAGATCGGCAGCAACTACGATCCCACAGGCAACAACACGCAGGGGCGCGTGACGGTAGTGTTCCGAGGCAACTGGGCGCAGGCCACGGATGTCGCGCGGACGGAGCGTGCAGGAGCTGGAACTGGTGGAGGTTGCGTGAATGCGCGGCCATTCCTGGCTTCGTCAAGTTTCGTGGAGGCTTAAGGGCGGCAGCACAATATGCTACTGCGAAGCGCGACTGGGCGAGCCTCGTTTCTGTGGGGGTTCACTTCCCGTCCCGAAACTACCCATTGCGAGACACGGAACCCACCGCTGCCGCCCGACGGCGCATATTCCGGGTTTATTCGTGGCCGCCATTCCGGCGGAGCAGTTCCGCCACGTCCTTGTGGCCAGCAGCCGCTGCCATCTTTAGGGCCGTCCCACCGCTGTACTTGGTCTTGGCGTTGACCTCGGCTTTGTTGGCCAGCAGCAGTTCCACCACGTCCTTGTGGCCGGCAAACGCTGCCGCGTGCAGAGGGGTCATGTCGCTCCTGGTCTTGGCGTTGACTTCGGCTCCGCTGGCTAGCAGCAGTTCCACTACGTCCTTGTGGCCAGCGGACGCCGCCAAGTGTAGGGGCGTCGTGCCGTTCCTGTCCTTGGCGCTGACCTCGGCTCTGCTGGCCAGGAGCAGTTCCGCCACGCCCCTGTGGCCCCTAACCGCCGCCATGTGCAAGGGTGTGATGCCGTTGTTGTCCTTGGCGTTGACTTCAGCCCCGTTGGCCAGCAGCAGTTCCACTACGTCCCCGCGGTCCTCGATCGCCGCAAGTTGCAAAGGCGTCGCGCCATTGTTGGCCTTGGCATTGACGTCGGCTTTATTGGCCAGCAGCAATTCCGCCACGTCCTTGCGGCCACTAGCCGCCGCCATGTGCAAAGGCGTCGCGCCTGTGTCCTCCGTGGCCAAAACCAGATTGGGATTGTCTTTGAGCAACGCCTTGACCCTTCTCAGGTCGCCATCCCGCGCCGCGTCGTGAATCTCGCCACCGAAGGCAAAACTGCCCCCAACCAGTCCGACCAACGCGACGGTGGCGCACCGGCCAAAGAAGGAGCGCATACTCATGGTTACTCGGAATTTCCACACAAGTTTACCAGAACATGGCGAAGGGCGGGGTGTCCACCACCAAAGCAAACCTGACTGCCCAACATAACGGCGTCCCGAAACCTACCATTTGTGAGCGTCACGACGGTACACAGGCCCACCAAGCCTGGATAGCCAATACCATTCCGGGAATCTCGCCTTTCTCTCAGCGCGCTTCTCGTCATCGGATCGCCGCGATCCGCTTATTGGTATCTAGTGCTGATGAACGTGGGGATGTTGCCGTGCAGGTCCAGCAAGGTGTGCATCTTGACGGCGGCTTTATGCTTTCGGAATTTGGCCCAGGGAAACAGGGACAGGCAGAGATCGATGGTGGTGGAGTCCAACGCGTATAAACTCTGTTCCAGTTGCCACGCCGATCACGTCGGAGGCATGGAGTATGGTATATTCGTATCCAACGGCCACCCGTTGACCCGATGGTACTGGGGACACGCGCCCCCAACGATGCACAGATCTTTCAGCCGTTAAAGAACGGAGGTTTCTGTGCAACACCTCGCCGTTTCAATCCTAGCCGGGTATTCCACGACACCAAATTCTATGCCGTCGAAAACCGTCGCGATCATTGTCTTTCTCGTTTTGCTCTTCACCGCAGTTGTCCATGAAGTCAAGGGCCTTCTGAGTGCCGGGTTCCCCGTTTCTGTTCACGCAGCCCAGCTCCGTGAACGATGTTTCCAGGACAGAACCCACGAATTAGTGTTTCAGCCGCCACTTGGCAATTTCAAACGCAGAGGTGACCATGAGAAGAAAACTGACGACCCACACGAAGGCTGTTGAAGTTCCGCCGGGCGCACCACCCTTGGCCCCGGTTCCGAACCCCATACCGAAGCTGGGAACTGCTGTCATCCCGGCGGGCACAATTGTGCAGTTTAGTGCTAAGGAGAATGATCCCACTTCTGTTCGTGTGACTTGGCAAGCAAAGGTCTGGAGGATTGACAGGGCCGATTGGGATTTGGCCGAAACGGTGTGAATGCTGCGACTCCGCCTTGTTGCGCAAACGACCCTTTGCGAAACAAGAAATCGCTAGCGCCACCGCGCGGTCTGGCCCCGGCCCCGTCCTGTCTGCTATTGAGTCGGTCAATGTGCGCTCTAATGCGTTCGCCTCTGATAGTCCGATGTCGTAAAATGAAGCCGCACGGGGGTTTCGTGTTGGAGTACAAGTTTGGTGGCAATCACACCGCTGAGTGCGAGTGTCCGCGGTGTCATCGAAGGGGTGGGCACGCCAAAGGCTGTCAATGTCCAGACTGTGGCCGTACAGGGGGCGAACACACGGGCTGTCGCTGCGAAAAATGCGGCGGATTTCAGGAATCGCCATCTTTCGTCTTGTATGTGTCAAAAGTGCCGGGGCTTTGGATAGAATACTGCGCCGTTTTCAGCCATCCCGCCGGGCCGGGGAGAGACTGATGTTCCACACTGGGAGCCTGGTATTTGTGTGGCCCGAAAAAGGAGTAAGTTTAATGTCGCGCTGGATAAAACTTATAGGCATAGTGCTTGTCAGACTGATGAACGAAAACAGCCGGTGTTCGACCTTGTTCCACTTGCTCGTTGCC
>PKYZ01000836.1 GCA_003132865.1 Bryobacterales bacterium | reverse complement strand
CAGGGTTGAAGGCCCCGCCGCCTTTGCCCGTGAACAGCCATATGCCGCTGCTGCCTACGGTGGCAACGTCGAGAATGCCATCGCCGTTGATCGCCAACGGCGACGTAGTCCGTATTGGCGTCGGTGCTGGCTTGGTAGAAGACAGCGGGTTGAAAAGTGCCATCTCCGTTGCCCAGGGAGACACCAATACCCCAGGTAATACCCCAGGCCCCTCCCTTCGTTGCATTCTGAGTCCCGGCCAGCACCAGATCTGCCTTATGGTCAAAGTTTTGGTCGGCTACGGCGAAGGTGACCGGCCCCATGCCAGGTTGCGAAACGGGGCCCGGGCGGAACGTGCCGTTTCCATTGCCGAACAGCACCGCCACGTGGCCGAGGCCGCCCCGCTCAATTACGTCCGGTATGCCATCGCCATTGGTATCAGCCACCGCTAGCCCAGTATCGCCGTAGTCCGGGTAGTCGCGCCGGGCGTAAAAAGTGGGGGCGGAGACCCCCGCTGCGTCGACGACTTCGGCACATGCCAAGCACACCAGGAGGAAAGCTACGGAAACGACGTTTCTTCTCATGGCATAGTTTACTTGCTGGTATTGACGAGGACCATAACCCNNGAAAGGTCGGGGACCACAATGTCCGGCCGTCCCGCCGAGGCCGGCTGCCCGTGCAGGTTCACCGCCACAACGTTGCCGGGATTCGGACCCGCGCCGATATAGTAGGGCGCCGCAAAGGTGCCGTTACCCTTGCCCAGAAAGATACCCAGCGTCCCCGCTTCCATCAGGCCGATGTCGGGAATGCCGTCGCCGTTCAGGTCCGCCACCATGACGGCGCCGGGGGCGTTGAGCACGTCCGTGAGCGCCTGGCCCTCCGTGAAACCTCCCTTGCCGTCGCCCAGGTACACCACCACGCCGCCGTTCAACACCTGGCCGACGACCAGATCCAGGTTCCCATCGTGGTTCACATCGGCCAACAGGATCTCCGATGGGTTGCACCCGGGAGCGAACAGCGTCGGGCATGTATTGATCACGGTCTGGGTGAATCCACCATGCTGGTTGTTGAGTAGGACAAATATGCCGATGGTCGAATTCTCCGGCCCGCTGGTGAGGACCAGGTCCGGCCAGCCGTCACCGTTCAGATCGCCGGCGGCGATGCCGGCGAACAGGTTCGTCGGAGGGTTCGCCATCAGCGGCACGGGCGTTTGGAAAGTGCCATCGCCATTGCCGAGCGCCAGCAAGTTTCCGGTGGTGGCGAAATCCAGCTTCCCGTCCCGGTTGAAATCGGCTACCGTTACACCACCAGCGCCCGTGGAACCTGGCGTAGAGCTCTTGAGCGTAAAAGTGCCATTGCCGTTGTTCAGGTAGGCGTCCACGGCGTCTGGTTGAGGCACCACCAGGTCGGGGATATGATCTCCGTTCAAATCGGCGGCCAGCAGGCAGCCTGCATTGCTTAGGGTTAAGGATTGACCCGCGGTGAACGGCGCTTTGGCCGACCCGGTTCCCAGCAGGATGGATACGCCTTGCCCGGTATTGACGGCCAGGTCCGGTTTGCCGTCGCCATTGAAGTCGGCTGAGGCGGCGCAATAACCTTGGCTGGGCAGCGGCGTCCACACGCCATCCTCGAAGTTGCCTTTGCCCTGGTTCAGCAGCACCGAGACCGCCCCCGCGCCTTGCACCACCAGGTCGACCAAGCTTGGGCTGCGCAAATGGGCCGGAACCACTATGCCGGGGCCGAACCCGGTGGCGGAAACCTGAACGGGGTGTAGCACGGGCGGCCCGAATTTCCCCCTGCCTTCGCCAAGCGCTATGTAGGCCCAGGAGTTGATCAGATCCGGAATGCCGTCGCCGTTCACATCCGCAATGGCGTAGACGCCCTGCGGCATGTAAGCGTAGGTAGGCCCTGAGAATCCCGCGCCGTTACCGAGGTAGAGAGGCGTATAATCCGGCGATCCGCAGTTGGCGGCGATGCCCGGATAGCCTCCCTTGGTGAGGGCCCCCACCACAAAGCCACAAGCGGTTTCGGGCTTTACCGGGTTCGCGAAGTCTTGCTGGGGTTGGAACGTGCCGTTGCCATTGCCCAGCAATACGGCAAAGCCGGTGGGCGTGGCCACCACCAGATCGAGCTTGCCATTTTTGCGGAAGTCCGCCGCTGCCAGCAGCGTGTAGTTCGTTGGGCCGGCGCCCTGGAACGGAGTGAGCACGCCGGGGTTGAAGGCTCCGCCCCCCTTCCCAGTGAACAGCCATACGCCGCTGCTGCCTACGGTGGCGGCGTCGAGAATGCCATCACCATTGAAGTCCCCTACCACAATGTATTGCGTGTTAGTGTCGGTGCCGGCCGGGTAAAAAACTGCGGGCTTGAAGGTGCCATCGCCGTTGCCCAGCGAGACGTAGATGCCCCAGGGGCCTCCGTGGGGATTCGTCTCCTGGTCTCCGGCTAGAACGAGGTCGACTGCGCCGTCGCCGTTTAGGTCGGCCATGGCAGCGGTGAACGGCAGTCCGGTTGTGATTTGCGTCACCGGGCCCTGCCGGAACGAGCCGTTACCGTTACCGAACAGCACGTCCACGGAGCCTCTGCGGCCGGCCACTAGCACGTCCGGGACACCATCGCCGTTGGTATCCCCCACTGCCATCCACGGGGCGCCGAAATCCGGGTAGTCACGCCGTGCGTAAAAGGAAGGTTGGGAGGTCTTCGCTGCGTCGAGGACATCGGCGCACGCCAGGCCACACCAGGAGGAACGCCGCGGAAACGGAGTTTCTTCTCATAACGCCACCTCTGGAAAGGGCACCCGCCCGTAGCCACCATGCAATGCTCACTTTACGCAGGATAGGTCTTTCGCACTAGCCCAATGGCAGGCCTGCGGGCTGCCTGCCGCGATCCTTAACAATCTGCCTCCCCGCGCGGTCACACCACTCAATACTTGGGGCCCAGGCCCAACGCAACGATCGAAAGAGAGTCCAGCTTGCCGCTGGCTTGCAGGTTTTGATCCTGCTGAAACCGGCGCAGCGCATCGGCCGAATCCTGATTCCAAGCGCCCGTGGCCTCTCCGTGCAGATAACCCTTCTTGGCGAGCGCTTCCTGGATTTCCCTGTAGCGGTCGGGGGTAGGCTCCTTCTGTCCCGCGCGCCATGTGGAGCGCGCCGGAGCCTTCTGCGCCGCGTGCGCCACGTGCGTCGAGTGGGCCGATCGTGCCGCTGGCTTGCGCTGGGCGCCCCGCGCAGGCGCCGTTCTGTTTGGAGCGGGCGCCGCCGTGGTTTTGGTATGCGTGGATTTCTTCTTTTGGGCAGTGGCCGCCAGCAAACCGGCCGAGCAGGTTAGCCCGGCGGCCAGTACCGCGATGACTTTTCGAAACTGCAATCGTTCTCCGTCTATGGGTGGTTGGGCAGAACCCCCGCCCGGAACAGCGGACTCCATTCGCCGCGGCCAGTTTGCCGCATAACACGGAAGGCCACCGCGTCGCCCGGCTTAAGCGTGCTCTGGATGCGTTTGACGTCGTCGATGGAGTGCACCGATTGCCGGTTGATCTCCACAATCACGTCGCCCTTCCGCATGTCGATGTCCTCCGCGAATGAATTCTGCTCCACGGAGCCGACCAGCACGCCGGGCTGCTTGACGCCCATGTTCTCACGGCGGGCATCGGTCAGGTTTTCGATGGCGATGCCGAACAGGGCCTGCGTGCCTTCCGCCGGGCCGGCCTCCTCCTCCTTGCCGTTTCCGAACCGATCCGGGAAGACCTTGGCCAAGTCGGCCACCACGACATGGAAATCCATCCGCTTGCGTTCGCGCAAAACGGTCACCGTGAGCGAACTCCCGATGGGCGTGCCGGTGACGCGCTCGACCAACTCGCCGCCATTGCGAATGGGTTTGCCGTTCACGGCCAGGATGATGTCTCCCTCTTTGATACCCGCCTTGTCCGCCGGACCGCCCGCGGGCACCTGCTCGATGAACACGCCCTCTGTCGCGCCATTGGCTTTCAGTAGCGCCTCGGCCTTGGGGGTGTCGGACTGCGTGAAACCGATGCCGATGGAGCCGCGGGTCACTTTGCCGTTCTTGATGATGTCGTTATAGACTTTCACCGCCTCATTGATGGGCAGGGCGAAACCGATACCTTGATAGCCGCCCGAACGGGATGCGATGGCGGTGTTGATGCCGACCACCTCGCCGTTGATGTTCAGCAGCGGGCCGCCGCTGTTGCCAGGGTTGATGGCGGCGTCGGTCTGCAGAAAATGCTGGAACTGCTGGAGGGGATCGACGTCGCGCTCCTTGGCGCTGATAATGCCGAGGGTGACGGTGGCCTGAAAGCCAAACGGCGAGCCGATGGCCATGGCCCAATCGCCCACTTGCACGGCGTCGGAATTACCGATGCGGGCGGGCGCCAGGTTGCTCTTGCCCTCCACGCGAATCACCGCCAAGTCGGTGGCGGCGTCCACGCCCACTACCTTGGCGTCATATTCGATCGTGTCGCCCATGAACTTGACTTGAATGCGGTCGGCTTTGTCCACTACGTGATCGTTGGTCAGGATGTAGCCGGCCTTGTCCACCACCACCCCGGAGCCCAGGGCATTCGTCCGGTGCTGCGGAATCTGCGGCATATTGCCGCCGAACGGGTTACTGAAGAACCGCTGGAAGAAATCTTCCATGTTGCCCTGATCGCCCTGATCGCCTTGATCCTCCTCGTCGCCGTTATCGGGTTGCTGGGGGGCGGCGCGGCGGCGATTGCGCGTCTGCGCCGGCGCCTTGGGCAGATAGGTGGTCGAGATATTGACCACGGACGGCTCCACTTGCTTGGCGA
>PKYZ01000830.1 GCA_003132865.1 Bryobacterales bacterium | reverse complement strand
GGGGCGTTGAGCGCGTCCGTGATCGCCTGGCTTTGGGTGAATCCGCCCTTGCCGTCGCCTAGGTATACTACGACGCCGCCGTTCAACACCTGGCCGACGACCAGATCCAGGTTCCCATCGTGGTTCACATCGGCCAATAGGATCTCCGATGGGTTGCAACCGGGAGCGAACAGCGTTGGGCATGTATTGATAACGGTCTGGGTGAACCCACCATGCTGGTTGTTGAGTAGGACAAATATGCCGATGGTCGAATTCTCCGGTCCGCTGCTGAGGACCAAGTCCGGCCAACCGTCACCGTTCAGATCGCCGGCGGCGATGTCAGCGAACAGGTTCGACGGAGGGTTCGGCATCAGCGGCACCGGCGTCTGGAACGTGCCATCGCCGTTACCGAGCGCCAGCGAGTTCCCGGTGGTGGCGAAATCCAGCTTCCCGTCCCGGTTGAAATCGGCTACCGTTACAGCACCAGCACCCGTGGAGCCCGGCGTGGAGCTCTTTAGCGAAAAGGTGCCATCGCCGTTGTTGAGGTAGGCATCCACCGCGTCTGGCTGAGGCACCACCAAGTCGGGGATATGATCTCCGTTCAAATCGGCGGCCAGCAGGCAACCTGCGTTGCTTAGGGTTATGGATTGGCCCGCCGCGAACGGCGCACTGGCCGACCCGGTGCCCAGCAGGATGGAGACACCCTGCCCGGTATTGACGGCCACGTCCGGTTTGCCGTCCCCATTGAAGCCGGCTGCGGCGGCGCAATAGCCTGGGCTGGGGAGCGGCGTCCACACGCCATCCTTGAAGTCGCCTTTGCCCATGTTGAGCAGCACCGAGACCGCGCCCGCGCCTTGCACCACCAAGTCAACCAGCTTGGGGCTTCGCAAATGGGCGGGAACCACGATGCCGGGCCCGAAGCCGGTGGCGGCGACCTGCACGGGGTGAAGCACGGGCGGTTTGAATTTACCGTTTCCTTCGCCCAAGGCAACATAGACCCATGAGTTGACTAAGTCCGGGATGCCGTCACCGTTCACATCCACGATAGCTTCCACTCCTCGAGGCATGTACGCGTAGGTGGGCCCGGAGAAGCCTCCGGCGCCGTTCCCAAGGTACAGCGTTGCGTAGTTCTGGAAAGCGCAATACGCGACGATATCCGCATTGGGCAGAATTGCCTGGGGGGATTGCCTGCCCCAAGTTCAACGGGTTAGGGCAGTCGGTCTAATTTCGGGTGGCCCGCAGCAACGCCACGTTGAGGCTGTTCAATTGGCTGACCAGTTCCTCTTCCCGGCCGGGCATCCAGACGGGGCGCAGTCTCTGCTGGCGCTGCTCCCCTGCCGTATTCAACATCGCCAGCCAGGTTCCCAGCGCGATCAGGTTGACAGCCTGGGTGCCATAGGTGGCTATTCGTATCACCCCGAATCCGCGCGTGCTTAACAATAGGAAATTGCCGTATTGCTAAGAAAATAGACGGAGAAAACCACACTGTGGGTAATGGCGTTGCGGTTCAGCGTGATGGGATACCGCATGAGCAGGACCAAAATCGTCAACAAAAAAACGACCAGGCTGAAGTAGACGGCGCGCTCGGCCACGTAGTAATACGCCATCAGGTGGCCCTGCCCCGTAGAGTGGGAGGGAACCATCAGGCTAAAACCGGAAGCCAGCAATGCTACGGAAATCGCCACGATTACCGACCAGCGCCCCACCGTATATAGTCCCCGGTAGTCTTGGAGGACCAACGAATACAACTCCAGAACTACCCAGGCGTAGAAAAACCATTCGATCGGCTCGGTTAGGACCCAGATCTTCTGGTAGGCGTCACTTCCTGAGGCGACAACTGCGAGGGCCACATTCTGCAGAGTGAAGAAGATCAGGAAAAGAAAGAATGCCCGGTATCGGCGATGGTACCCACCACAACCAAAACATTGATGACGCTGGACACGGGCACTGTCACCCTTCTCTCACCTTATCGGATGAACTCATCGTTTTCTCCTGCAGTTCACGAAAATCCGGTGCGGAAGAGACAGACGGACTTCGCCGGAACGCGACTGCCGCCGAGGCGGCCGGGCACGTGCGAGCGGTGATGGAAGATTGACACTCGTGGGCTCGAATCGACGCGATTATAGTCTCCGGAGCCGTTGTGGGGCGTTATCGCTGGTCGATTCCACAGGACGACTTCCTCGCGCTCGCGAAAGCGCGCCGCACAGTGTCGTACTCGCCCAACCTCATGCCGGCAATGGCGCGCGCGCACCGCCGATAGCTCTTCGAGAGGCGGGTCCGCCACCGGCCTTCGTGGAAAACATCCAGCCAGAGAGCCACGCCCCCGGCATCCGGACTTGGCGGAAGCTGTGAATCGCCGGCTCGCCATTGTGATGTGCGGCATCGAGCACCCTTGTTCGCGGCGTTAACTAAGAGTATAGTGCTTGACGGAGGTCTGTATGCGCTTTTCCAACAAATCGGTGTTGCTCCTCACCGCATGCGCTCTGCTGCTCGGCGGTTGTGCCGGACAGCACAGTCCCGACGAGAAGTACTACCTGGTTTCGGTTAACATCAAGGTGCCCTACTGGCAGGCCGCGGCGGCCGGCATGGCGCGTGCTGCCGCGGAAATGCATCTCAACGCGGAACTCGTGGGTCCCGACGGATACGACCCCAAGGCCGAGCAGGAGGAGTTCCGCCGTATCGTGAAGCTGAAGCCCTCCGGTATCCTGGTTTCGGCCGCGGACGCGAACCTGATGGCTCCCGATATCGATGCCGCAGTGGACGCCGGAATCCCCGTAATCACCATGGATTCCGATTCACCGCTCAGCAAACGGCTCACCTTTATCGGAACCAATAACTACGCGGCAGGGCTGATGGGTGGCCGGCTGGTTGCCAAGCTGCTGCAAGGCAAGGGCAACGTGGTTGTTCTGACCATGCCTGGCCAAGCCAACCTCGACGAACGCCTGCACGGCTACCAGGCTGTGTTCGACGCGCAGCCGGGGACCAAGATTGTCCAGGTGGTGGATATCCAGGGCAAGCCGCAGGTCGCCTTCGACGCGGCCGCCGCTATCCTGGACAAAGATCCGAAAAAGGTGGACGCCTTTGTCTGCCTGGAGGCGATCGCCGGCAAGGAGGTTGCAGAGGTCGTGAACCGCGCCAAGATGTCCGATAAGATCATCGTGGCCATGGATGCCGACCCAGGCACGCTGGAATGGGTGCAGAAGGGCGTGATCGCCGCGACCGTGGTGCAGAAGCCCTTCACGATGGCGTTCACCGGCATGCGGATGCTCGATGACTTGCATCATCATCCCCTCAGCCGGTTGGGCGCCAATTGGGCCGAAGATCCGTTCGCCCGTATCCCGCGATCGCTGGACACCGGAGTCACGATTGTCGACAAGGGTTCCGTGGACTTGTTCATGAAGGCGCGCGACACTGCCACATCCGGGAAGACTTAGGCGCGCGCTCACTCCACGGTCCAATTCGACTCGTGCTCAGCACGGTTATAGGGCGGCGGTAGGCTGCCCCTCTTCGTCGCCGTAAAAAGCGTCTGGCCTCCCGACTCATGCTCACCGGGCGCAGGGTCGGTGATTTCACACACGCGCGATTTCAGAGAGTTGCCGTCGAAGCTATGTTAGCCGCGATCTTATCACCCCCTGAGGTCGGTTAACATTGGAGGTTACATGAGGTGGACGCGTAGAGTCTTTGCGACTTTCCTGTGTTTGGGTATTCCTGTGCTCCTTGCGCAGTCTCCTACCCCCGCAACTACGATTCACGTACCGGTGCGGCTAGTGACGGCTCCCACCCTAGTCTTCTCAAAAGAAGGGCGCCTCATTCCCGGCTTGCAACGAGCCGACTTCCGCGTCTTGGATAACAATCGCCTGCAGAAGGTCGTGCTGGACACCGTTTCTGCGCCGGTTTCACTGGCGCTTGCCGTCCAGGTCAATCGGGACGTGCGGCAGTACGTCCCTTTCATCGCCAAAGCGGGAGCCGTGTTTGAGAGTCTCCTTATTGGCGAATCGGGCCAAGCGGCCGTTATTACGTACGGCGACGATGTATCCACGGTCAAACCGATGGATGCGGGCGATCTCCAAGCCGCACTCGCGAAGCTCTCCGCAAATGGCAGGCGGGCTCGGATGATCGATGCCGGCCTTCGTGGGGTTGGGCTCCTCCAAGAGGGTCCCAGTTCCAGGACTCGCATCTTAGTCTTCGTCGGTCAGTCGATGGACGATGGAAGCGAGTCCACGTTGACTTCTCTTACGGAGCAGGCAGACAGGGGAAACGTGACCATATATGCCCTCACGCTTCCCGAACTCGGAAAAGCCTTTGTATCCGATACGTTTTCTCTTCAGGGTGTCTCCGGGGCTGAGCTNNATGAGCTTGGAGGCTTCAGGGCCGGTGTAGACCTCGGTAAGTTGGCATCCGTCCTCAGCCGGAGCGGTAAGATTGAAAGCAGTACGGATCCGTTCTCTTTGTTGACTGCCGCTACCGGTGGAACTCGGCTCCATTTCAGGAAGCAGAGTGAATTTGAAAATGCCATTGCTATTATCGGGGCCGAACTCCGAAGCGCATACTTGCTGAGTTACTACCCGAGTTCCAGGGAGAGCGGTTACCACACGATCGCAATTGAAGTTGACGTTCCCGGCGCGAAGGTTTATTCCCGTGCCGGGTACTGGCGGGCGGACTAGACGGTTCCACTGTCCAACGGACCATTTTCCGGGCCTTCG
>PKYZ01000788.1 GCA_003132865.1 Bryobacterales bacterium | reverse complement strand
TGCCATCAACCCAGCATAGCAGAAAACAAAACTGTATGGATACGTTGTATTGAAACGTTATACTGGTGCTTAATTGCATAACAACGTTTCTGTATTATAATGTTGGTGATGCCCCGACATGCACCTGCATTGGAATGCTCGGCGGAGGACGCGGCGAGTTTGACCACCATCAGTAAGAGCCGTACCGAAGAGGCGCGCACTGTGGAGCGTGCTCGAATCGTTCTTGCCTGCCTGGAAGGCAAGGAAAATCAACAAGTGGCGCAGGGCTTGGGAGTCTCCGTCCCCACGGTCAGCAAGTGGCGTAAGCGTTTCGCGTTCTGGGGGCTGAGAGGGTTGCGCAGAAACAGTTCCGCCGCGTCACCGGGCCCCTACCGATCCGAAACGCACCTCCACATCCAAGGCCGTCGTGGGGGAAACGCGCTTGCCGGCCTTGTCCGCGCGCCCGCACAACACCGTCAGGTCACGAATGGCACGCGCCGCGAGACACACAAGGAAGCCGACATCGAAACGGTCTCCGCGCTGCTCCGGCGTGATGCCCAATTTGCCCAGAGCCTCGGGACTAACCACGTAACAGCGCCCCGCGGCGCGCACGATCCGTTCGATGCAATTACCTTTGCGCCTCTCCTCGACCAGTTCCACCAGCCCGGCCTTCTCCAACTCCCGCAGGTGATAGCCGACCTGCTGGCGGGGCAGGCACAGGCATCGCGTTTTATGTTGGCTGCCCACTCGGCGACGCTCCTGGCTTGTTGGACTTCGGATCCGAGGCGCTCGTGAATACCCCCGGTGTACCCACCGAAGGCCCGATTCTGTCATTCTTCCGCGATTCGATGAATTAATAGCGTACGATGTCTCAAAACGCTTGAAGGATTCGTGCCGCTGTCACTTACCTGCTTCGCGCATCCGCTCATTTTTGCTGCTTTCAACTTATAAGGCCTACCGGGTTGTTTTCATCGGCGCTGTGCGTTACTATCTGACCACACACACTTCGACTCGAAAGGATTCTTAACCTTGCGCTGTACTCGACGCATTGCCGCTGCTACACTCTTTTTAGCCGGCTGCGTTCCGTTATCCGCTCAACGACTTACGACCGAACATGCTTCGTCGAAGTCTGCTGCCGCGAACGCGCCTGCAGGCTCCCAATCCGAATCCGCGGTTAAGGCAATTCGGGGGCCCGCCGCTTTGTTTGTCGAAAACCAGGGACAGTTCGATCCCGCTGCCAAGTACAAGTTGACCACGCTAACGGGCGCCATCTGGCTCACCGCTACTGGAGTTGTCTTCGATGGCATTCGCGAAGCTCCCGCCCACGGCGTCCGCTCACGCGCCTTGGCCGCCCCGTCGCCGGCGAATTTCGAAGTGCTGCGGGGACTTGCTGGACCGGGCAGGATTGGCTTTGAGGCTAAATCGCCGGAACGGGTCGTGCTCTCGGAAACGTTTGTCGGGTCGAGCCCTAACGTCGCTCTCGAGGCGGGGGAGCCCTCTAATCCATATGATTACTTCACTGACACGGAAGCGGCGCGTTGGCCCTCAAGTGTTAGGGCCTTTTACGGAGTGGATTACAAGGACGTGTGGCCTGATATCTCCGTTAGACTGATAGCCGGCAGTATTGGTATCGAACGGCAGTTCATCATTCAGCCCGGGGCTAACGCCGGAAACATCGCGATAAGCTATCACGGCATCGACGATATGACGATCGCTGAGCAGGGCTCGTTGGCGATTGGCACTGTGCTGGGAAAGCGCCGGGAGGGTTTTTCTCAATCCTCGAGCGCTTCCGCAGGGGTGCCCGTCATTAATTTCTTTGACGTGGCCCCGACATCAACTCTCCCGGTCCAGGCAGCAATTGGCACTCTATCGGTAAGCGGCGCCACATCCGCGACGCTTAATGGTGTCGAGGCTCATTGCAGTAATGGACAATGCGCGGGAACTGTTTTGTTCTACCCTACTTCCACCACAGATTATGTGCTTCAGGCAAGTGGCGCCGGCGGCAACGTGAGCGCCTCTCAACAGGTTGAAGTCGGTCAGTATGAGCCAAATCCGCCCCCTCTGCCCGTAGGCCTGCAGGTCACCTGGCAAGGAGCCTGTTGGCTCAGACATTATCCGAAATCATATTGTAATGGAGCATGCCAGGGTGTGGCGTTCAGTGTCAATGTACCAACTCCGCCATCCGAATTGCCGCTGGAAGCAACGCTTTACATGGGTACCACAAAATGTAGTCCGGCTCAACAAGACAACATGAATGACCTTGGAACGCTCACGGGCTCGGGAGGTTGGGTCTTCTGGTTTAATCACCACCCCAATCTAAGGTATACTTCTGCGATTTGGACCATCGGAAACCAAAGCTCGGGCTGTGTAAGCTACGCCAAGGCTCCAGACTGCCCGTAACAGCCTGTTGCGGGCGCTTCCTTCGCGAGGCAGCCTCTTGAGGCCGGCAACTCCTAGCCGCTGGCGATGATGAGATTGCGGCGCGCTTGCAGCGAACGGAAAGTTGGTGACTGTAAAAGACACGCCGCCATGATTCACCTCGATCAGCCGGACGTGGTCGCAGCCTGACAGCGGCGATTCCGGAGGTGACTTCTGCACTTGCGCGGCTAGCAGGCGTCGGCGAACACCAAGCCTCACTCCGCCGCCCGCGGCCGTCCCGGAAGCCGCCAGTCTGGGAGTCAATACGTCACGCTAATTGGGTGAGTTTTCGTCACACCCCCGCCCTTGGCCGTCACCGTCAGGGTGCAGGCCTGACATCTCAACGAGCAGGCGTTCACACTCTGCGAATGAGCCACACAACTAACACAATCACGAGAACGGCTCCGAGCAATCCTAAGCCGAGCATTTCATTTCTCCTTTGAAATAAACTTACAGCGAGCACGTGCGCGGCCTTGTTCGCTCTGGCGCGCGATGCAGGCGTCGTGCATCAATCGCTTATTGCACGAGTCGCCACCAACGTCGTTCTCTGTTGACCTGATTCGCTCGCCGGCGACTAGCGGATTCGGTTTGGAAGGAGCGAGGCCCTCTGATGATAACGACATGCGGTCAAGTGACCGCGGGCGGTCAGAAACATCTTGGGTGTGGTCGGCGTAGCGCTCCTGCTGGCCCGCCAGGAAGCCGATCTCGTAAGGCGCCGCACACGCTAATCCTCATTTCCACGATCCTTTGAACCGCTGCAGGTTGTCCCCGTCGTCCCGCTCCCGTACTTCCATGTGGCGCCCTCGGGGCGGATCGCCTCGCCGCCCAGCGTGCTGGCCACCAGCAGGTAGCGCATGACATCGCGTTTCGCCTATTTCGCCGGTTTGATGACTCCGGAGACCATTCAAATATGTGCAACCTGGAGCTCATGCTGCGGAAAATCGGAGTCGCTCAACGCAAAACGCACAATGCGCGCGTGCGCCCTCGACCCGGCCTTGACGTTGCCAGAGCCGTCCTGGCGGGCGGGCCAGTGTGCCGCCAGCGCACACGCCGCCAACTAACAGAACAACTAGCACCAAGAGCAAGAGTGAGGGTTGCACGCAGGGAGTATAACAGCGTTGGAAGCCGCTGTCGCCGGTATGTAGAGATCCAACCGGCACCGCCGAGCCGTTGTGAGCGATCCTGGTGCGATTGCGGCCACATTTTGAGGCAACCCGGCTGGTGGAGAAGAATTAGCGCCGCTCCTGTCCTGGCGCTCAAAAGTGGGATATCGTAAAGGCGTGGCCCACCTGTCAATCGTCGAGATGGAGAGCTACGCCTTGAAGGAACTTTCCGAGGCTGACATGCGCCGGGTCGAAAAGTATGTCGCCAGTTGTCCCGAATGCAGGGACTTTCTGGACGACGCACTCTGTTGGGAAGCGGCTTTCCACTCCCCGTTCACGGCGAAGGTCAGGAAGATGATTGCCGAACGGAAGAAGGCAGCGAAAGGATGAAGCAGGATGCTGTACGCCATTCGACATCGTTGGGTCGCTATGTGAAGTCCGTCCGGCCCCAGCAAAGCGACTGTGCGCCAACTGGTGGCCGCTGGAGGGCTTTTGTGGTGGTGTCCTGGTCCGACGGCGGCGAAGATCAGGCGGGTTGAACAGGGGTGATTCCGGCGCTACGGGGCGTTGTACGGGGGTTGATTACGGATGAGGAACCTGATGAACGTCCAAGCTGGCTTTCGGGTAGTATCCTCCTAATAGGACACTACCGGCTTTCGGGAGCCACCCCACAAGCCGTTTAGTGTCAGATTAGTGTCAAAACTCTTCATTTCTGCCTTCGGCCAATGGCTTCAGGCTGCGTTACTGCGTTGAAAATACAAGCATTGTGCTTTCCTTTCCCTGCCTTGGGCGCAACGGGTCGTCAGGTCAAATCTGACCGCCCGCCGCTACCGCGGGCAGGACACCGCTTATGGCGCCGGATGAGGCGTGATTGCGTTCAATTCAACCACCAAGCGGCCATTTTTCGCGAGCTTGGCTGTCCAGATGATTCTACCGGAGGCGGCTTGCGCGGCGGTGGCCGGATGCGGCGCGGCGGGAGCGGGCGGCGAATCAGGTGCCGTTCCCAGCACCGATGTGAGGCCCGCTGGCGGGGCCGCCGGCAGGTTCTCGATCGTCGGCGGGCGATGCTCGGTGTGTCGGTGGACGCCTGTCGCGGGGCTTTGTTCGGCGCCTGAAAAGGAATCACGCGCTGCGCGGATTTAACCGGAGCGGGAGGCCGCAGGGACGGAGGCAGCGTCTCGGGACGTGGCGGCTCGACGCGCGCACATCGGGGTGCGCACGAAACTGGCGCAGGCGCTACGTCGACCCGCGATGTTACGGGAAACTCGCGAGCCGCGGTGACGATCTCGCCCAGGGGCACGCCTCCAAAGTGCTTGCGCAGGGTTTTCTGCAGGGCGCCACTCGGTCGAAGCCTCCCGCGTTGTTGTCGGATTTGTCGGGTTGTCCCGCAATAGCTATCGCCGTGATGCGGCGCTGCGCGCCATCATCTGCGCCGATCCGGCGAGCCGGCGGTCGCGCTGCTGGCCGGTCAGCGTAACGGGCGGCCTGGCCGGCGGCGGTCGTTTCTTGCGCTTGCGCCTTGGTGCCTGAGGCGGGTATTGCACACACCGCGATAATCGCGGCGCCGTGCGTTTCTGAAGGTCAGGAGACCTCTTGATGGTGTATTCGGGCCTCCCTGGCCGCCTTCAACAACTGCGAAACCGAGGAACTTGTAATCTACGGATTGTGCGCGGAGTGCAAGACCGGCTGAGCCACAATGGCCCCAGTGCAAAGCGCCGAACTCGGTGGGCCACTTTTAGATGCCTGGTTGCAACCCCGGTCGCCGGGCCGCCAGCGTCATGGCGATCTAATTTAAAAGAGTTCTGTGTGGCGCAGCGCCTTTTTTTTTAAGGCCCGACAAAATGGACGCAGAGGGCCAGGGCTTCACCGGAAGCGGGCTCGTCCTACAGGCCAGCGACGGCAATTTCTACGGCATCCAGCCGACCGACCCTGGCTGCTACGCCGGCAATCAGCACGGCGCTGTCTTCAAGCTTACCCCCAGCGGCCAATTTACGATGCTGCACGACTTCGGCGTGTGCGCTAAGGGCGTCGTGGATGACTTAATCGAGGCCAGCGACGGGAAACTTTATGGCGTCACCGAGGGCGACAACGTGCTATTCAGCCTCACCAAGTCCGGCGCTTACAAGGTAGTCTCGACGGTGAGCGGGGGCCTGTACACATGCACGCTGGTGCAGGGCCACGATGGGATCATCTAGGGGACCGCTTCAGGCGGCGGCCCGACCGGCGCAGGCCTGATTTTCGCGCTGGACGCGGGGCTCCCCGTGCCGCGGATTCGTTGGAGAACCTCGGCGAGCCGCCATCTGCTCTGGCCAACCTCGCGGCGACGCCAACCTCGACCAGGGCCAGCTTGAGATGGTCCGCCGCGCTCCAGCGCCCGCCGGCACGCCGGCGAGCAGAAGCGCTGTGAGGGAGATCGCCGCTCGCGCACGAATCTCTCGTAGCAGCCGGGCCGGTCGCAGC
>PKYZ01000784.1 GCA_003132865.1 Bryobacterales bacterium | reverse complement strand
CGTCCGGAGGCGCAGGAGGTCCCGGGTTTAAATCCCAGTCTTGTATCCCTGGGCGAAACATTGGCCTGGGAAGCTGGTGATCTAAATCCTCCATCACGCTACGAATGAGCTCTTCGTCCAGGGCACAGTGAATCAACTCCGACAGTGTATGTAATCGAATGTCCGGCACTGAGCCAGAAGGCGCGATCATTATCGTTCCCGGGCGATTCAGATGCGCCAAAAAAGGCCGGAGACCGTCCGGTGCTCGAAACGCGATGGTGAGCCAGCCAGCAGTGAGATTACATGCCTGTCAATCGACGCCTCTAGGCTCTGGTGCAAACGCGCCTGCGCCAGGCGATGATGAGGAATGGAACGGTTCAACCCGATCGAGGCGGTGTTCAAAGGACGGCACTTCGACGGGCAGATCATCATCTTGTGCGTGGCCTGGTACACGAGCTTCAAGCTGAGCCTCCGGGATTTGGTGATCATGATGGCGGATCGNNTCCGGAGTTCGAGAAGCGCTGGCGTCGCTACGCTCGGCCCATCGGTGGATCTTGGAGGATGGACGAGACGTATATAAAAGTTCACGGACAATGGGTGGACCTGTACCGCGCCGTTGACAAAGCGGGCCAGACTGTCGATTTCTTTCTCAGCCAGAGCCGAGACGTGAACGCCGCCAAATCGTTTCTGCNNAACGAATCCGGCCGATGCTGGGATTCAAGCGATTCGATTATGCGGTCGTAACGATCTCCGGAATCGAGCTAGCAGAGAAGATCAAGAAGGGGCAATTTAAGACGGGCAAACTCGGCGGGCGCAATGCGACTATCACGGAGCTTTGGAACGCGGCACTTGCCGCTTGACTCCATTCGCAATCACTCAACGAGGCGGAGCTTAACCGATCTCACCGTTGGCTTGAGTTTGCACCGGAGCCGTTTCACCGACCACGAAATCCGGATCGCAACGCCGCCAGTCCTTACCCGAACTGAGGCGCTGATGGAGCGATAATGAATACATCGACAGCAAGCACATGTCAAAAAACTCATGCGACTGACACGCAGGCAAGCGCTGCTGGCAGCGGCGGGCGCAGCGTGGGCGCTGCGAGTGAATGCAGCGGACGAGAGCGGCAACCCCCTTTTCGAGCAGATCGCGCCGGAGACGAGCGGCATCCGATGGGTGCACGATAACGCGATGTCCGACATGCACTACCTGCCGGAAACAATGGGGCGCGGCGTGGCGTTCCTGGACTACGACAACGACGGTTGGATGGATCTGTATCTGGTTAATTCAGGCCCGAGCGATTTCTGGAAGCCGCCCCGGCCGATCCACAGCGCGTTGTACAAAAACAATCGCGACGGCACTTTCACGGATGTGACTGCGAAGGCAGGGGTAGCGGGGAACGTTTTCGGGATGGGCGTGGCGGTTGGGGACTATAACAACGATGGATTCCCCGACATGTTCGTGTCCGCAGTCGGGGCGCCCAAGCTATATCGCAACAACGGAGACGGCACCTTCACCGACGTTTCGAGCGAGACTGGGATCGCCACCGTCGAGGGGAAGGGCATGGGCGTAGTTTTTGCCGACTATGACGGCGACGGGTTCATGGACGTCTTCGTGGCAAACGATAACAGCCCGAATCTGCTGTTTCACAACCTGGGCGGCAAGAAGTTCGAGGAGGTCGCGTTCACGGCGGGTGTGGCGTACAACGAGGACGGCAACCAGCTCGCGGGCATGGGCGCGGATTTTCGCGATGTGGACAACGACGGACTGCCGGACATCTGGCACACCGCCATCGAAAACGAAACGTTTCCGCTGTTCCGGAACCTCGGGAGGGGACAGTTCGGCAACGTCACGCAAAGGAGCCGGCTCGCCCAGTTGACGCGGGAGATGTCAGGTTGGTCGAATGGAGCCGCCGATCTGGATAACGACGGCTGGAAAGACCTGTTCGTGGCCCGCGGCAACGTGATGGACGACATCGACGCCGTTTCGAAACATTTTCACTACGCGGAACCGAACGCGGTCTTCCGCAATCTTGGCAACGGGCAATTCGAAGACGTAAGCGCCGCCGCTGGCGCGGACTTCACGCGTGCGGCGCCCCATCGCGGTCTGGCGTATGGCGACCTCGATAACGATGGCCGCATCGATCTTGTGGTGACTCAGTTGCGCGGCCCCGTTCAGTTGTTTCACAACGTTTCGGAAAACCAGAACCACTGGCTGTTGCTCAAACTTATTGGCACCAGGAGCAACCGGATGGGGATCGGGGCGCAGATCCGGGTCACGACCGGCGACGGTCAGAGCCAATACAACGAGGTGACCACGAGCACCGGTTATGCGGCGTCCAGCGACCCTCGGGTACACTTCGGGCTTGGACGCTTTCCGGCCGCCCGCGAGATCGAGATCCGCTGGCCTTCCGGGGTACGGCAGTCGCTGCGGGATGTGAAAGGCGATCGGATCGTCGCCGTGACGGAGCCAGAGACCCGTGGCGCACGCCTTAGCGTGCCGCTGTCGGCTTTAGCCGACAGTCCGGCGAACTGAAGTTCGCCGCTTGCACGCTGAAGCGTGCGCCACTAGAGACCTATACTGGTACCAAGCGGCCATGAAAATCGAGCTGGGTTTTGGGTTGGTTCTAGCCTGTACTTTCGCCTCCGCCGCACAACTGCCGGAGGAGTGCAAGCCCTCGGCGTCCGGCGTTAAAGCGATCCGCGACAACCCTTCCGCCGAAGTGTACGATGCAGTCGGCGCCTGGTTCGCAGAGCAGGGCAATCTGAAGTGCGCGTTTGCTGCCTTTGAAGAGGCGGTGCGGCTGGAGCCGCACTCCGCCGAAGCGCATTACAACCTGGGAGTGGCGCGCGTGCGTGCACAACAGCTTCCGGCCGCGGCCGGCGAATTTCGTCTGGCGTTGCGCTACAAACCCGACATGATAGCGGCGCACAACTCGCTTGGCTCCGTTCTCATGGATAGGGGGCGGGCAGCCGAGGCTGAAACCGAGTTCCGGGAAGCGCTGAAATTGGACCCGAACTCGGTGTTTGCGTTGGATCACCTGGCGCAGCAACTCGCATCGGAGCGCCGTTATGCGGCCGCGATTCGATACTGGAAACAAGCGCTGGCGCTCCAACCCAATTCACCCGAACTTGTGCTGTCCATGGCCATCGCCGTTTATCAGAGTGGCGACCCGAACGAGTCCATCCGTATCCTCGTTGAGCTGCTCAAAGCCCACCCGAACATGAGATCGGCGCACTTCAGTCTGGGGAACATCTATGCTCACGAGGGGCGGTTTCGCGAGGCCGCCGACGAGTACGCAGAAGTATTGCGCCTGGACCCGCAGGATTATGTCGCGCTGCTAGCGAAGGTGAAAGCTCTGGTCACTGTATCTGCGTTTCAGGATGCCCTGGCGGACGCACGAGAATACGTACGGCGGAAACCGGCCGATCCTGAAGGCCATTTGCTGCTGGGCTCAGTCCACCGAGGCCTGGGCGAGTATGAACCGGCTGAGGTGGAACTCAAACGCGCCGCGGCGGAGCTCCCGAATGACGCACAGGCGCACTATGAGCTCGGGTTCGTACTGGCGCGCAACGAAAAACCGAATGAGGCGCTCCCGCATCTGCAAAAGGCGGTCGCCATCAATCCATCCGATTCGTCCGCCCAGTTTCAGCTTGCGGCCGTTCTGCGCGCGCTGGGCGACGATGCGAGGTCGCGCGAGGCCACGAATCGATTCAAGGCGAGCAAATCGGACGAATTCAAGGTCAACCAGTTGGCAGCCAAGGGCAACCAGGCCAACGAATTGCTTCAGGCCGGCCAACCGGCGCGGGCGGCGGAGGTCTACCGCGAGATGCTGGAGATCGAGCCCGGCAATGCACGCACCGAGTACAACCTGGCGCTGGCGCTCGAAGCGGCGCACGATCCCAAAGGCGAGCGTGAGGCCCTCGAACGCGCGGCCCGTATCGATCCGAAGCTGGCAGTCGTCGAGGGCGAACTGGGCCGGCTCGACCTGGCCGCCGGCAATACCGCCCAGGCCGAGAAGCGGCTCGAGGCGGCGATTGCCGACGACCCGCAACTTGTCTCGGCGCTCGGGAACCTCGGCGTCATTCGCGCCATGAAGGGCGACAACGAAGGCGCCGAAAAGCTGTTTCGCCAGGCGATTGAAGATGACCCGAATTACGCCCAGGGGCATCTTAATCTCGGGCTGATTCTCGCTCAGCAGCAGAAGTTTACCGATGCCGAACCGGAACTCGACAATGCCATTAAGCTGGTGCCCGAGGATGTGGCGGCACTCGCGGCGGCCGGCAAGGTCAAAGCTCGCCTAGGAAAGAGCGGCGAGGGCGTTGCTCTGCTGCGCAAGGTTGTGGCGCTCCGGCCGCAATCCGCCGCCGCGCATCTCGATCTGGCTATTGCCTTGGCCGATAGCTACGATCTGCCGGGGGCCTTGGCCGAAACCGGTGAAGCGGTCAGGCTGGCGCCTGAGTCCGCTGCGGCCCACTTCAACCATGGCCGCGTGCTCTTCGATCTCGGCCGCAACGCCGAGGCGCAATCCGACTTCGAATCCGCATGCCGGCTATCTCCCCAGATGGCGGAGCCTCCCTATTATCTGGCTGTAGTTGAGAAGCAAGCCGGCCACTACCAGCAGGCCGCCGCTCTGCTCCGGACCGTCGTCAAACTGCAACCGCGCAATGTGATGGCGTGGCATTTGCTCGGGCAAAGTCTCGAACACGAGTCGCAGACTCAGGCAGCCATCGCGGCCTGGAGGCAGGCGATGGCCATCGACCCCGATTACAGCCAGGCGCTGTGGAGCCTGGCGCGCGCCATGAAGCCGTCGGATCCGGACGAGGCCGCGCGCCTCATGGCCCGCTATGGCGAGGTGCAAAAGAAGCGCCGCATCGTCGACCAGGCCGGTACCCTCGCCAATGACGCTCTGGCGGCCAGCGAGGCACACGACTGGCCCGAAGCCATCCGCCAACTCAAACAGGCGATTGAAGTCTGCGGCGGCTGCGTCATGAAGGCGGATCTGCACAAGAATCTGGGCCTCATCGATTGCCAGATGGGCGATATAGACAGTGGAGAAAAGGAGCTTCGCCTGGCCCAGGCGTCTAAGTCCGCGGACCCCGATATCGCGCGGGCTCTAACACTGATCGCGCAGGCCCGCGCGCAACGGCAGGGCGTCGCGTCTCACCCCGAGAAGGCGCGTTGATGCGCCGCCCGTCGCACCGCTCCACTTTGTTCATCACCGCGGCAACCGCCGCACTGGTCTTGGGTCTGTCGCTGGAGCGTCATGCCCTGTCGCAGATGATTTCGTCGGGCGCCACGGATCAGCCCCACCGCCCGCTCCCGCCGGGCATGAAGGCTCCGGCTGTCGATTTTCGGGATGTGGCAGCCCAGGCTGGGCTCAACGCTGTAGTCGTCTCCGGCGACCTGGACCAGACCTTCGTGGTCGAAAACACCGGCACGGGAGTGGCTATCTTCGACTACGACAACGACGGATTGCCGGATATATTCCTGGTCCAGGGCGACCGGCTGAAGCCAGGTCCGGTGCCCCTTACGCCGCACCTTTATCACAATCTCGGCGGGCTTCGCTTTGAGGACGTCACTCAGAAAGCCGGCATCGGCCACCTCGGATGGGGGCAGGGTGTGTG
>PKYZ01000786.1 GCA_003132865.1 Bryobacterales bacterium | reverse complement strand
TGGCCACGTTGCCGCCGCCGATTACGACTACCTTCTTACCGATGGTGAAACGATAGCCCAGGTTGGCGTTGAGCAGGAAATCGACGGCCTTGTGGACTCCGTCGAGATCCACGCCCGGGATGGAAAGGTCGCGGCTGCGGTGGGCGCCGACGGCGATGACTACCGCGTCGAAGCCCTGCTGGCGCAATCCGGAGATCGTGAAATCGCGGCCGGCGGCTTGATTCAGCTTCAGCGTGATATCGCCCGATTCCAGAATTTCGCGCACCTGCGCTTCCACGACGCTGCGCGGCAGACGGTACTCCGGGATGCCGAGTTTGAGCATGCCGCCAGCCACGGGCGCGGCTTCGAAAATGGTTACGGAGTAACCCATCAGGCCCAGGTCGTGCGCCGCGGAAAGCCCCACGGGTCCGCTGCCCACCACGGCCACGCGGTACGGTTGCGGCGCGGCCCGCTCGCGTTCGATGCGCAATGGACGCCGGGATTCCGGACCGTAGCGCTCGGTGAGCATGCGCTTCAGGGCGCGGATCTGGATGGGTTTGTNNCGCCCTTCCGCGATGAGCGCGACGTACCGGCCGGCGTTGGTGCCGGCCGGACACGCCATCATGCACGGGAAGTTGCTGTTCAGCCAGTCGCGGTCGACTTTCTTGTCGCGAAAGCGTGTCAGCATGCGGGGCTTACTTCGAGAGCGCGAAATCGACGGTCACGTCGCCGGCCACGGTTACGGGCTTCGACTGCGGCGTCTTGATACCCTCATGCCACGCTGAGACCGTGTAGCTGCCAGCCGGCACATCCGCGATCTTGAAATTGCCGTCGGCATCGGTTTCGGCAAAATACGGGGTGGGCGCCACGATCACGTACCCTGACATTTCGGGGTGAACGTTGCAGAGCAATGGCACGATTCCGGGTGTGTCGAACTTGAAGGCGCGCTTCTGCCCGCTGGGCCAAGTGCCCAGATTGTGTCCCAGCTTCTTATTGCCGCTGATGTTCGGCCAGAAAATGTTATGCGCCACTTTATCGCTGTTCAGGAATTCCACCGTGGTTCCCACCTGCACCGCCAGGATGTGCGGCGCGAACAGCAATTGTTTTTGATCCATCACGTAACTCTTGGCGGGCGCGGGAAACGTCTTGCCGGCAACGGCATCCACGTATACCACCGAAGAGCCCTTGCCGGCGGCGACCTTGCCGCTGATGTTGGCCGCGTAAGCGGCCAGCGAACCTGCGAGAAAAACGAGTATCACTCTCTTCATGGAACGGTTCTCCTCTTTTCGTCTCTTGTTAATTGTAAAACTTTTCCGGGGTCAATAAACGAATTCCAGAGCCACAACTGCCGTATTCACCCGGAAGGGGCTGAGCGGTTCCTGCAGTCCGGTCGCGGGGTCGGTGACCACCTGGACCACCTGCTTGGGCCGGAACTGGTATTCAAACGAAGCTTTGATGTTCGGGTGGATCAGGAATTGAATGCCGGGCGTAAAGCGGTTGCGTGTGGATTGGAGCGGCCCGAAGTACGCCGTTCCGCTGTTGAGCGCCAGTCCGTTGATCCGGTCGGCGCTGGAGTTGACGCCGTCCCAGCGGGCGATGGCCATGATCCACGGCAGAACCAGGTAATCGGCCTGCACGAATCCCCCGTTGAACTTGGCNNTGAAGCTGAAATCGGCGCCCGCGCGGTAGTAGGGCTCGCGCGCATAGAGCACGCTGGGGTTTCCGCTGGCGTCCGCGCCCACGAGGCCTTGTTGAGATTTGCCGTGCAGGTAGAAGGTGCCCAGGTTCAAGTTGGTATGGTCGCGGGGTCCGGTCGTGCCGGCCGCCTGGATGGAGTGACGGCTTTCGCTGTCCCGCTCCAGGTTTATGCGGTAGGAGAAGCGGGCGTAAATATCCTTCAGGCTGGAGTCCGAGGCGAAGCCGGCGCCGCCATTTCCCCCGCCCGTGGCCGAGGGAACGTAAGAACTGGCATTGGCGGATTGGGTGACGCCGCTCGTGTTTTGGTCGATGAGGGCTACTGAATAGTGGTAGCCGCCGTAGCTNNGTGCCCGCCACTGAACTCGATGCCCTTTGCTGCATCCGCGAAGCTAAACTGGTTCGCCACGTTCTGCTGCAGGGCAACCATGGAGTTGATCGCGCCGACATTGCTTTCGGTGTAAATGTCGTACGGGCTAATGTTAATGCTGCGCGCCTGCGTAAACGGCAGGTCCAGCTCGAATTGTCCCGTGCGGACGCTGAACGAGTCTTTCGGAAGCTTGATCAGGCGGCCGATATCGACGAATTTCAGGTAGCCGTCTCCCAGGCCGCCAGCGCCGTTATCCCCGGCCACGCTGATATCGTCATCCACCCAGAAGGCGATATCGCTGCCGAAGTTCCCAGCCATAAAGATGCTGAAGAAGCCCGTTTCGAAATCGGTTCCCGGGATGACTGGCGCCACTGTGCCCGGAGCCGCCAGCGCATTGAACCGGCTCGCGTTTGAGCCCGTGAATTGAAAGAAGTTGTTCATGCGCAGACCGACCGGCGGCATGCCCGGAATTGTGCCCGGCCAGACGCTGTGCGGCCAGACATCCTTCTGCGCCGGCGCGCCCAACATCACCGCGGGAGTCTTGAGGAACGTCTCGTCGTCTTTCGGGAATTTGAACCCGGCGTCTTTGAAGGCTTTGCCAAAGTCGTTGAGCTTTGGAAAGTCCAGGTGGCAGGTCGTGCACGAGGTGCCGTACTGCCGGGAAAACGCTGGGATCGCATAGCTCTTGGTGCTGAGGGTCGAGAGAAGGAACGGCGCAATCAGGATGCCAACAGGTATAAATGTTTTGGGCAATCGGCGTAGTTTCAGGGTCCACCTCCTAACTGAGGGCTCCGCCTTGTCCGAAGGGGGTAGGTCAGATTCCGCAGTTTGGCCTAGTATGGCATATCAATGCCCAACCTACAAACCGTTTGTTTTCAGTTGACGGGGAAACCAGATGTGTGAACTAGCGCAGCTCCGCAGCCTGCTGGGGTGGGGGAATTACCTCAGCGCTGAAGCGTATTGGGAGTTGGCATGGCCCCGCGAGCTTGCAGACGAGTACAAGAAAGCCGAAACTGGATCTTACATGATTGATCCTGCGCTTTGCGGACGAGTGGCCCTTGTCACGGGCGCCAACCAAGGAATCGGCGCCGCCGCGGCGCGCGCGCTGGCGGCCGAAGGCGCGCCCGTTTTCCTCACCTATCTGCGGGTGGACAGGGCCGGGCACGGCGATCCGGCCTTGCCGCGGACGTATGACGAAGTGCGGGCGCGTTCGGCCGAGGCGGTGGTTGAAGCCATCCGCCAGGCGGGCGGCCGCGCGGATGGGTGGGAAGCAGACTTGGCGGATCCCGCTGTGGTCCCCGAGTTGTTCGACCGGGCCGAGGCGGCCTTCGGTCCGGTCGAGATCCTGGTCAACAACGCGGCCTTCTGGCACGGCGACACTTTCCTGCCGGACCGCGCGGAGCGCTTCGGATGGCGCCTGATGCCGGTCTCGCCGGATACGTGCGATCGGCACTTCGCGGTAAATAGCCGCGCGCCGGCGTTGCTGATCGCGGAGTTCGCGCGGCGGCACTGCGCGCGCGGGGCAAGCTGGGGCCGTATCATCTCTTTGACCACGGGCGGCGCGCCCGGCTTTCCCGGAGAGGTGTCGTACGGGGCCAGCAAGAACGCAGTCGAGAGCTACACGGTGGCTGCCGCCGCTGAGCTCGCGCCATTGGGAATCACGGCTAACGTGCTCTCCCCGCCGCCCACCGATACGGGCTGGATCTCGACCGAAGTCGCCGCGGAGCTGGCGCAGGCCACGCCGCCTTTCCGCATAGCGCAGCCCGATGAGGTGGCGGAGGTGATTGTGTTCCTGGCCTCGCACCAGGCGCGATCCATCAATGGGCAGCGCATTGTCATGCGCTAACCGCTAGGAGCTACCAGCCCGTGACTGCCCTGGAGCGTAATAGTTCTGCTCAGCCTAATGGATAAGTATCCCGCCGCCGGAGGGAAACGTGGCAGTTATCTGCAGCGATTGCGTATTGATGATGGACCCTGTTTCTGCGCCGAACTGGAATGTGGGAGACTGCCCTCCCCCGTAAAGCAGCGTGCCATCAGGCGTGACCGCCAGGCCGCCAACGCCGAACATGCCAGGAAGGAAGTTAGTGACAGCGAGCGTCGCCGTGTCGATGACGTTGATCCCCTGCGCAGCGTAGCCCCCCCATGCGTATGCGCGCGTCCCATCCGGAGAAAAGGCGATCGAATTTACTGCCGGCGCCGCAGAGATCGTGCCGATAACCTTGTTGGTGGCCGTCTGAATGACATCTATTGCAAGATACTGGCCGATATAGACGACATCGCCCTTGGGGCTAATCGACAGGCTGTAGCCTCCTGCACCAGCTAGCGTGGCCAAAATGGCGAGATTGCGGGTATCGGCAACCACGGTGTTGTCCGGTGTGATGGCCCCCCCGAGCACGTAGAGCCGATCACCCGCCGGAGTAAGAGCCAGAGCTACATATAAGTCTTCAGGTTGGCCGTTAACCGGAAGCGGAATCGATTTCTCCCCTTCTCCGGTGGACGCATTGACGACCACTACGCTAGTCCCCGAAACATTAGCATAGAGCGTCTTGCCGTCTGGGCTCACAGCCACCCCATATACCAAACTTTTGGGGAGCATCGTCTTAACCACCTGGCCGGTTGTCGTGGAGGTAGCCCATAGGCCGCTCTGCGGGCCTGTCGAGTAAAGAGTCTGCCCGTCCGGCGAGAGGGCAAAGCCTCCGCCTGCACCGCGAAGCAATTTCGAAGGCGTCACGGAGCCCTGCTGCAGCACCTCCACCGCCGACCCGGCTGCAAGCAGAGGATAAAGCTCTTCGCCGTTCGGCGAAACGACAGTTGCCAGAACATCTCCGAGTGGTGGTTCAGCGACCACCTTCAGGTCCTGGACGCTTACAACATATAAGACGTCGAGCGGGTTATATGCGGTGACATATGCGGCGCTGCCGTCCGGTGCGATCGAGACGCCGCTTACTGCGCCGCTCAGCGTCACTGGCCCGGTCATCGCTCCGGTCGCCGTGTTGATGAATGACAACTCGCTGTTGAGATAGCCGGCTGACACCTCTGCGGCCGCGAGTGTAGTGCCATCGCCTGAAAGCGCCATGAACGCCGCGTCTCCAACCGGAATAGTCGCCGCCAGCGTCATCTGCGCGAGAGCGATTTGGTAAACGTTCCCTCCCGAAGCCACAAACCCTGTCTGGCTATCCGGAGTAATGACGATCGAGGAAGGCGTCCACGAGGGGAGAGCCAGGCTCTCGCCTGGCTGGAACGAAGTGGCATCAAACGCCGTAATGGCACTTGGCGGAATCGTGCCGGCCGGCGAGGCACAGCAGATGGAGAAACAGCAGTCGGGGGAGTTCGGGTAGTGAGCGGCATAGACCGCGGTTCCATCGGGAGCAGCGGCAATTCCGAATACCTGGTCGGTGCCGGCGGAAATCACGGCGAGGTTCTGGCCCGATGCAACGTCGAGCACCTCCACGTTACCGCCTTGGCACGTCGATCCATCGGCCGAGCTGGAACAGGTGTCAACGTAAATTCGGGATTGGTTCGGCGCCAGGGCAAGACTAACCGGATTCCAGATGGGATACTTCGTGTGTAGGTATGGAGTGTCTTGCCGTTCAGCCGATCCACGGCGATAATCTGGCCGTTGGAGTAGGTTGGCCCCGACGGAGCTGCCACATAGAAAGTGTTGCCATCGGAAGAGAGCACAGGCACGGCGGAATCAACGCCGGCTGGGATGATGGATCCCTGACCGTGCAGCGTTTTCGTGCTGAGGGCCGTAATAATCGCTTCTGGGAATACGGTGTAAATCGTGGAGTCCGCGCCGTGTAGTTGGGGCAGAACGACTCCGGGGGGTGCCATCAGTATACAGCCAGCCATCACCGAGCGCCACTTTCGCTGTACCATGACCCACAAATCGACGGCACCAAGCAAGTAGTTCATTTATCAGCATGTTGGGCTTTGTTCGTCAGATTCGGAAAGCCCCCGTGGACCCGCTGCGAGCGAAGCTCGCCTCCAACGGCGTTGTGCCCGCACGGCACGCCAGAGAGCGTGCGCTACGGGATTTCGACTTGCACGCCGCCGTTCACGATCGATTGGCGGCCGGCTTCGATCGCGCGCTCGTTGTAGCTGCTATTGCGCGGCGTCGCTATGATTCCGGCGCGATCGAACTCGTCGAGTAACTCGCCGCGGCGGCCTTCGGGCGCGGATTCCAGGCGAATGATGCTGGATACGATGTGCTCGACCGAGCGATAGCCGTAACCTACCGGCGTCAGTCCTTCGCCGCCTAAGTCCACATACTGGAAGTAATCGGGGCTGGGCTCGGCGTAGATCGTCGCGCCGGGCGCATCCGGCTTACTTGTGTAACTGTGCTTGAGGCCGCGGTACTGGTCCGAGTGTTCCAGCAGCCCGCCTTTATCGTCTCCGCCGCAGTAGAGCACCAGGCCCTGCGTGTTCGTGCCGGGCGCGTCGTCGGGAAAGCCGAGGCCGTTCTGCACATTCAGGCATGCGCCGTTGCTCCATATAACGCGCGCATCGGTCCACAGGAAGCCTTCGTTGCCGTTGGGGAAGCGGTCGCGCACGCCATACACGCTCACCGCGACGGGCAGCAGTCCGGTGATGAAATGGACCAGGTCCACGTAATGGCAGCCGATGTAGGTGAAAGCGTCGGAGTGTGCGGCCGTCATCCAGTTCTGGAAATTCGAGTGGCGGTAATACCATTTCTCGAACAGGCGCGCGGCGCCCAGGCGGAACTCGCCGAACGCGCCTGCGCGGTATTGGCGGCGGGCCACCAGACTACGGTCGTCGAAGCGTTTGTGATACTCGACGGCGACCAGCAGGTTGCGGGCGCGGGCTTCGCGCTCGATAGCGGCGGCGTGGCGGTATTCGAGCGCCAGCGGCTTGACCGAGAGGACGTGCTGATCGCGGGCCAGCGCGGCCATCGCCACTTCGTAATGAAGCTGGTCGGGCACGGCCACTACCACGATCTGGCGCGGCGGGAGCGCGGCGATGGCTTCGCAGTAGAGGTCCGGCTGGGGAGGGCCGTCGCGATCGGGATACGCGCGGAAGGACTGGCCGGGGAACGCGCGCAGCAGCGTTTCATCGCGCGCCAGGCCGCGCACGGTACTGAAGCGCGACGCGCACACGGCTATTGGCCCGATGCGGCCCTGGCGCTGGATGTGATAGAGCGAAGGCAGAAGCTGATCGTTCGTGATCATGCCGCCGCCAACGATCAGGACTTGGGGGCTGGGCACAGTACTAGGCATTTGTAGCATGACAGGCTGAAGCCTGTCCTACCGCCTCTTCGAAGGCGGCGAAGCTATCGAGGATGGCGGCTTCGGTGATCACCAGGGGCGGGCAGATCTTGATGGTGGCGCCGCCGTGTCCCACGGGGCTGAACATCAGCACGCCTTTTTCGACCGCGCGGCGCACCACGTCCCACGCCAGGCCGGCATCGGGTTCTTTCGTGCCGGGGAGGATGCAGGCCACGCCGGCGACCAAGCCCTTGCCGTCCACGCGTCCGATCTGGGGAGTGCGGGAGGCCAGTGCGCAGAGCTTCTGGTGCAGCACGCCACCCACCCGGCGGGAGTTTTCGGCGAGATTCTCGCGCAGCACCAGATCGATGGAGGCCAGGGCCGCGGCGCAACAGACCGGATTGCCGGTGTGGGTGGAAGTCATGCTGCCGGCGGGTTGCAGATCCATCACGTCGGGCCGGCCCGCGACAGCAGCCAGCGGCAGCGAACTTGAGATCCCCTTTCCGAAGAGCGCCAGATCCGGCACGATGCCATAGTGCTCGAAGCCCCAGAGCGTGCCGGTGCGGCCGAAGCCGGCCTGCACTTCGTCGCACACCAGCAAGGCTTTGTGGCCATTCGACCAGGAGCGCAGATCGCGCATGTAAGCGGGGGGCGCGAAGGCGGCGCTACCGCCCTGGTAGGTTTCGAGGATGACGCCCGCGACGTTTTGCGGCTCGATGGAGTTTTCGCGCAGGCTGCGCTCGAACAGGCCGAAGGAAGTGTCGGGCGTGCGGTAGCCATCGGGAAACGGCACTTGGATGAAGCCGGCATCCAAGTTGACGATCCACTCCTTTAAGGCGGGGATGCCGCCGGCCTGCTGCGCGCCGAGCGTGCGGCCGTGGAAAGACTTGTCGAAGGAGACGATGACGTTCTTGGAGCGGCCGCCCGACTTCACGCCATGCGTACGGCACAGCTTGATGGCGCACTCGACGGCTTCCGAGCCGGTGGTGAGCAGGAGGACCTTCTTCAGCGGCTCGGGAAGAATGGAGACGAGCTTTTCGACTAGGCGCGCGCGGATCTCGCTCGGGAAGCAATAGTTGGTGAGCAGGCGCGCGGAAGCTTGCGCGGCGATGGCGTCCACGATCTCCTGGCGGCCGTGGCCGGCGTTGGCGATCAGCACGCCGGCGGACCAGTCCACCCACTGGTTGCCCCAGGCGTCGAAGACCTGGAAGCCTTCGGCGCGGTGCCAGACAATGGGCGGCTGGCCGCGCATGGCGATGGGCTCGCAGGCGTGGAGGCGCTCCAGGATGGGCAGCGACTCGGGTACCGGCAGATCCGTCACGATCCTGCGGAAGGGCGTCTCGATGCGCGGGACGGCCCTGGGGACGAGGCTGTATTCTCCGACCATAAATCTGGCGACCCTTTATTCTCCGGTATAATGCTCTGCGTGGCAAGCGGTGGGGCCGCGCGATCGGTTCGGGTGCTTCGGTGGGGTGCGCTGATCCTGGCAGTGCTGCACTCCGTGCGCGCGCAAGAAGTGCGCGTCAGCAGCAGGCCCTATACGCCGTCCCCGTTCGTGCTGCGGGTGGATACGAATCTGGTGGAGACCGGCGTTGTGGTGCGCGACTACAAGGGACATGCGGTCGCCGGATTGACGCAGGTGGATTTCAAGATCTTCGACGATGGAAAGGCGCGGGAGATCACCGCCTTTTCCGTGGAGACTTTCGCTGCCGGGGCGCCACCCGCGGTCCCGCCCGGCGGAGATCGCGCGCCATCGGACGCTGCCGCGGCCCCGGTGAAGGCCGCCGCCAAGCCGCGATACGTGGCGCTGCTTTTCGATGACGTACACACCCGCCATGCCGATATGAGCCATGCGCGTGTGGCGGCCGAGCGTTTCGTGGGGGAGGCGCTGCAGCCTGGCGACCGCGTCGCGATCTTCACGACTTCCGGGACCAGGGCTGTGGGCTTTACAAGCGATGCGGAGAAGTTGGCCGGCGCTATCAAGAACCTGAGCGCCCATCCGCGCATGTCCGAAGACGGCGTGGCGGCATGCCCCCGCATCACGCCCTACCAGGCTTATCTGATTGTCAGTATGGACGAGGCCGCACTGGCGGCTGCCTTGGCCGAAGCGCACCAGTGTGCGGGCAACCCGCCCGGCGGGATGGTCGACCCAATGAACCCGCTGGGCGATCCCTATGTTCGCGAAGTCCGCATTCAGGCGGAACAGACTTGGGATCAGGCAAAAACGATTTCGCAGGGCACGCTGGACACGATCCGCGGTGCCGTCGATGAACTGGCGAAGATGCCGGGCGGCCGCGTGCTGCTGCTTGCTTCTTCCGGATTCCTGGCGGAGACCCTGGAATACGACCAGAGCCGGATCATAGACAGGGCGCTGGCTGCCAATGTGGCGATCAACGCCCTGGATGCGAAGGGTCTGTTTTCGGGCACTCCCGTGAGAACGCCCGACCAGTTGGAAAACGTGATGGAGATGCCGCTGCTTACCACGATCTTCGAAGGGCGCACGCAGTTGAGCGCGTTGGAGACGGCGAACACTCCACTGGTCAACCTTGCCCAGAGTACTGGCGGCCTGTTCTTCCACAACAGCAACGATCTCACTCTTGGCTTCAAGGAACTGGCGGCCGTTCCGGAGGTTACCTATCGCTTGGGCTTCCGGCCGGGTGAACGCGGCGAAGGCCGCTATCATAGGCTGACGGTGAAGGTTGCGAGCCCGGGATCGTTCCTGGTGCAGGCGCGGCACGGTTACTTCGCTCCGGCTAAGGGGACGGCGCCGGCCACGACTCCGCGGCAGAAGCTCGATCGGGAGGTGTCGGCCGGCGGAGTATTGGCCGACTTCCCGGCCAATGTTACCGTTGCAGCGGGTAAGTCAAGCGGCGGCCAGCCGCTGCTCTGGGTGTTGGTGCACGTCGATTTGAAGCCATTGTTATTCACTAAACGCGACGAGCATCACTTGCAGGGTCTGATCTTCGTTACGGCCTTGCTAGATGCGAAAGGGAATGTGGTTACCGCCAAGGAAGGGCGAATGGATTTGGAGTTGACGAACGAGACCTTTGCGCGGCTGACCAGGACCGGCGTGAATGCCAAGGTGTTGCTGCAAGCGCCGGCCGGGACATATCGATTGCGTGAGGTAGTGCAGGAGGCGGTGGACGGCAAGATGGCTGCTTCGAATCAGGAGGTGCGGATTGAGTGACAATGTGAAAGCGCCGAAGAGCGGGTTCTGGAGAACCCGCGCAGGCCTGGAGGCCTGCCCCACTACGCTTTCAGCCGCGGCCGCTCCCGCCGCACGGCGCCGGTGTCCTGTACCGGCTCGGAGTCGCACTCGATGGCCAACACGGTCACGGGATCGTCCGGCGCATTCTTCGGCAAGCCCTTGAAGCGCACGCGGAACTGCTCCTGCTCGAACTCCACCGGCTGTCCGCTGGCCAGCAGCTTCGCGGAGAGCACCTTGGTCTTCAATCCGCCCAGCGCCACGGTTTCGCCCGGCCAGAAATGCACGTGCATATACAAAGTGTTGCCCCTGCGCGTGAAGCCCGCGAATTCGGATGCATGCACCCGGCAAGGCTCCGCTTGGTAGATGGTTTGGCCGTTGCGCTCCATCCAGCGGCCCACCGCCGTCAGGATCCTGACCGAAACCTCGGGAATCGAACCGTCCGGGCGCGGGCCGATGTTGAGCAGGTAATTCCCTCCATCGCGCGCGCACAAACCCAGGTTGCGCACGATCTGTTTGGGCGTCTTCCAGGCGTCGTCGGCGGCCTGGTAGCCCCAGCTATCGTTCATGGTCATGCACGACTCCCAGGCGCGGCCGCCCTTGGCGGCGCTGATCTCCTGCTCGGGCGTGGAGAAGTCGCCGGGTAGCCCATTGCGGTTGTTGACGATGATGTCCGGCTGCAGCTCGAACACCATCTTGTTCATCTTCTCGGATTCCCAACCGGCGGCGTCCAGCGGCCAATCCACGTCGTACCACAGCACATCGATCTTGCCGTAGTTGGTCATCAGCTCGCGGATCTCGCCGTGCACGTAGTCGACGAATCGGCGGCGCGCGGCTTCGTCGTGCAGGCAGCGGGCTCCGTCGGGATGGTGCCAGTCCATCAGGGAGTGATAGAAGCCCACGCGCAGCCCTTCGCCGCGGACGGCCTCGACGAACTCCTTCACCAGGTCGCGGCCGCACGCCTGTTTGGGCGCGCAGTAATCGGTGTACTGGGTGTTGAACAGGCAGAAGCCCTCATGGTGTTTGGTGGTCATCACCATGTATTTCTGGCCCGCCTGTTTGGCCAGCCGCGCCCAGGCGCGCGCGGCGTTCGGTTTCGGCGTAAAGCGGTTGGCGAGGAGTTGGTATTCCGCAACGGGGATGCCTTCCTCCTCCATGGCCCATTCATGCCGGCCCAGGACGCTGTACAGCCCCCAGTGAATGAACATGCCGAACCTGGCGTCATGCCACCATTGCATGCGCCGCTCGCGGTCCGCATCGCCGCCCGGCGCAGCCGCCAGGGCCGCACCGGCGCCTAGTAGTCCCAAACAATCCCGTCGCGATAACTGCATGGTTTCCTCCCGATTGGAACAGACTATATTACCCCTTTGCCGGCTTGAGCATACTCGGGCCGCCGCGCGTACGGCGCTTAACCCAGAGGGCACCCCGTCAGGGAGCGGTTTCCGACGGAAATTCCCAAACGGTTAGCACCCCCGCGCATGCAGCACACACGCAATGCGCCCGGATCGTTTGCCAGCCGCTCGTTTCAGTTTCCTTCCCGGGCAGTCTGGTGCACGAACCCAACTTGACCGGGCCAGCGGAAGAGGTCCGCCGCGCGCAACGGGCCAAATATCCGCCCAGCCATGCGCTATCCTCTTCCCATGAAACCCATCTTGAAACAAATGTTCCCAACGCTGCTGCTCCTGATTCTCCCGCTCACTGCCGCGCACACACAGACGCCCGCGACCTACCCCCTCCAAGACGGCTTTGTGGATGCGCATGGCGTCCTTATCTATTACCAGACACTCGGCCAGGGGGCGCCGCTGTTGATTGTGCACGGCGGGCCAGGCGCATCGCACGACTACTTCCTCCCGTACCTGTTGCCCCTGGCCCGCCATCACAAGCTGATCTTCATCGACGAGCGGGGGTCGGGAAAATCGGAGAAGCTCGAAGATCCGTCCGGCTACACCGTGGAAAACATGGTGGAGGATGCCGAAGCCGTGCGGCAAGCGCTCAAACTGGGCCGCATCAGCCTGCTGGGGCACTCGTATGGCGGCGTGCTGGCGCAGGCCTATGCGCTCAAGTATCAGGCCAATCTCAGTCACTTGATTCTGTGCAGCACCTTCCACAGTACCAGTAAGATGAACGAAGTCTTCCGCCGCATGCTGGCCGATATGACGCCGGAACTGCGCGGCCGCATCCTTACCCTGGAGAAGGCGGGCCTCTTCGGCAAGGGCAAGGATTACGAGAAGAACCGCTACCCGAACGAGTACATGATTGCGGCGTGGGCGGAAGGTTATTTCCCATATCTCTACCAGAGGCGGCCCGACGCCAATTACGATCCCATCGCCAACGGCAACATGACGTGGGACCTCTACCGTGAGATGTGGGGATCGAACGGCGAATACGTGATCGATGGCAATCTGAAATCCGTGGAATATGCGGACCGCCTGAAGACGATTAAAGTGCCCACGCTGATTACGGCCGGCGATCATGACGAATGCGCGCCCTCGCTCTCCGAGGAGATGCATCGACTCATCGCCGGCTCGAAGCTGGTGATCTTCCCGCAGAGCGGCCATATGAACTTCGTGGATCAACCGGGATTGTTCATCAAGACGGTGAATGACTTTCTGACTCAGTGAGCTTCGCGGCGCGCACGATTTCCATCGGCACCCAGATGTGCAGGTTTTGCTTCTCGGTAACTTGAAAGCCGGCCGCGGCCAAGACATGGCTTACGAGAATCGGGCGGCAATCGACAAAGTTGGGAAAGTGTCGATGCGTCCACTCATAAGCCTCGTAAACCAGTCCGTGCTCTCCCTCTTTGGACATGCCCACTACCACTATGCGTCCGCCGGTCTTGAGGACTCGCCTGCATTGCGCGAGCACCACGGGGATTTCCAGCGTGTCGAACAACTCCAGCGTGAAGCTCATGAATACGGTGTCCATGCTGTCTGCCGGATAGGGCAAGTCAGTCGCGTCTCCCGATCGCAGTTCGACGCGGTCGGCGAACCCTTCGTGCCGGAGCAGGCTTTGTGCAACGGCCATCATTCCGTCGGAGAGATCGATCCCATGGACCTTGCCGGAGGGTCCCACGGCGCGAGCCAGCCAGACCAGCGCGTGACCGGTGCCGAATCCGATTTCGAGGACCGTCTCACCCGGCTGCGGCGCGAGCATCCGCAGGCCGGCCTCGCGCACTGGGCCTTCGGTGTGTTCGGACAAAAGGTCGTAGACCTTGCTGATCTTGTCGTAGAGGGCTTTGGTCTCGGCTCGGGACAACACCATTACGCCACTATAGCGGTTCCGGCGCCCGCGGGCGGTGCTGGGTTTTGGACGACAATGAGGTGCGCGGACTCATGCCAAAGTCGCTACCACCTATTCACCCCGGCGAGACGCTTCGAGAGGATGTGCTTGACCCATTGAATATGAGCGTCAATCAGCCTGCCAGAGCTCTGCGTCGATAGCGCGCGGCTGAACGAGATCGCCCGAGGCCGGCGCGGAATCACCGCTAAGGATCAAAAGGGATTCAAAGGCAATCGGGTTCAGAACATAATCGAAAGTTGCGGCGCCTTTGTTGGGGTGATCCCCAATCGTGACAGCATCTCTGCATTTGCCACCGAGAATCCCTACAAGTACTTCCTGACGGAGCTGGACTTTGCTACAAAGGCGGATCTCCCAACCCTAGCTATCGCTGATCCGCGTGTGCGTCGTTCTGATGGCGAGGACTACAACTGGATTCGTGAAGCGTCGGAGTCCCCAGCCGAAAAGGCTATTGGTGCGCTGTGGGAACGGTGGTCGCCTCCGGCTCGTCCGCATGACATATTTCTCGCGATCGACATTGCGACGCCTTCATCACAGAGGGATAGCGCCCTGCGGCAACTTGTTGAGCGAGTCACTGGCATGCGAACTATCGTCGGCAGTGAGGTTAGGGAAGCAGATCTTCAGTCTGCAATCATGCGAACGATCAAACAAGCTTTCCTTGTGCTTGCCGACTTGAGCGGTATCGCCGACGATAGCTTCAACTTGGACGTCTGCATTGAGGCCGGAATGGCTCTCGCGAGCGGGACCGAGATAGCTCTTGTGGCGAGGGGTAAGTCGCGCAGTCCACCGTTCATGCTACGCCGTGCTGGTCAGGCTGACAACCTACATAAATGAAGTTGAACAGTTGGCGGTTGTGCATAAGATCACCCGAGACTATCGTCGCCGTGTGATTAATGCAGAGTTGCCCCGCTACTAGTTCCGCTTTGAAGACCTTAGGGGTATCCGATTAGGTCCGGCGATTATTTCACGACGAGCGCGCTCCAGCCCGGCTGCCGCCCTCAGGCAATCATGAGTTAAAGGCCCTCGCGCAGCCTTTTCAGAAAAGCCCAAAACGGCTCACCGAGCTAAAGCGGATCGAGCGTTGAGGTTCAGCCCAAAGCAAATGTCGCCTGAAGGCGAGTTTATTCGCGGCGCCTGCTCCATGACTGGCCGCGATTCGCGCTCGGCACTCCAACGCTGGGATATGAGATCATGGTGGCGAGGTGGAGTTCACGATGAAGGCTCTGGAATTTGAGAGTCGAGTGGCAAACAAGGATCAGATCGAACTCCCGCCAGAGGTAGCTCAACAGATCCCAGAGGGATCGCCGGTCCGGGTCATCCTCTTGTTTGATTCGGGGGAGGATGAGAGTTGGCGGCAGCTCGGCTTGGAGCGGTTCGCGGCGGCATATTGCGAAGAGGACTCCGTCTACGAGAAACTGATCGATGGACCTGGTGCCCGGTGACGTCGTCCTGGTCGAAGTGCGCTTCCATCAGGCACCCGGAGCGAAAGTCAGGCCGACGGTTGTCGTGCTGGATTCCGGCGATGAGGACTTTGTTGGCGCTCCGATCACTACGCGAGTACGCCCCGCCGAGTTCGAACTGAACTTGGCCGGCTGGCAAGCCGCTGGCCTCAATGTGCCGTCGATTGCCAGAGTGCACAAGCTCGCGGTCTTGGCGAAGGCGAACATCCGCCGGATTCTTGGCAGATTGTCAGAAGACGACCTCGCACACCTGCGCGCGGCGCTCTGCCGGGCGTTTTGCCCCCGTTCGGAATAGCCTGCGCGCTCCCGGGCCTCCTCCTCACATCCCCCGCCCCACCCGTCATACTAAACTAAAGGAAACCGTGGGTACTCTCATCGAAACCGATCTCCTTGCCAAAACCAAAGCCGCGCGCACCGCGCTGGACGCTTGGACGCGCGAGATTGTGCAGTGGCACTTCAGTCCCGAAACCGGCTGCCCGTTCTGGCTGGAATACGCCGCGAAGCTCGACTGGGATCCGCGCACCGAGATCCGCGGCTACCACGATCTGGACCGCTTCGGCTCCTTCCAGGACGAGTGGCTGCGTGGCGGGCCTGTCCGCCGCTGGGTGCCCAAAGCCTATGCCGGCCGGCCCGTCTATGTTTTCGAGACCGGCGGCAGCACGGGTGTGCCGAAGTCGCGCATCAGCATCGACGATTTCCGCATCGACTACGAAGCCTTCAGCGCCACTCTGCCGGACGACGCCTTTCCGCCCGGCTCCGACTGGCTCATGTTGGGCCCCAGCGGCCCGCGCCGCCTGCGCCTGGCCGTCGAGCACCTGGCGCAATTCCGTGGCGGCATCTGCTTCATGACGGATCTGGATCCCCGTTGGGTCATCAAGCTCATCAAGCGCGGGAAAATCGACGAGGCGGAGGCTTACAAACAGCACGTCGTCGAGCAAGGCCTGACGCTGCTGCGCGCGCACGACAATATCCGCTGCATGTTCACCACGCCCAAGCTGCTCGAAGCCCTGTGCGAAAAGGTGTCGCTCGCCAAGTTAGGCATCCGCGGCGTGTTCTGCGGCGGCACTGAAATGACTCCGCAGTTCCATCGCTTCGCCGTCGAAGAATTGTTGGACGGCGTCTACTTCGCGCCCACCTACGGCAACACGCTCATGGGACTGGCCGTCCACAAACCGCGCCTGCCCGAAGACAACTACGCCATCATCTATTACCCGCCTGCGCCGCGCGCCATGATCGAGGTGGTCGATCCGGACGATCCGGCCCGCGTGGTCGGCTACGGCGAGACCGGCCGGGTGCGCCTGACTACCCTGACGCGCGAGTTCTTCATGCCCCGCTTTTTAGAGCGAGACGAGGCGGAGCGGGAGCCGTCATATACAGAGTACCCTTGGGACGGCGTGCGCAACGTGCGGCCGTTTTCCAGGTTCCAGAAGGCAGTGGTCGAGGGCGTTTACTGATGCAGCAAGCCATCCAGCAAGCAACGCCGCAGGTGGTGCACATCCCGCTATTGCGGCGCGGCCGGCCGTACCGCAGCCTCGATACCGTGCGCACGCCCCACTACCGCACAGGCGAGCCAATCGTCGAAATCAGCCAGGCGAACGCCGGGCTGATCCGGCGCGATTTGCTCGACCAGGAGATGGCGCGTGCGATCCTGGCGGGCTTCACCTCGCAGGAACTGTTCCGCATGTGCGCCCGCGCCGCCGATCTTTTTGCCACGTCCCCGCTTCCGCTCGGCGACACAACCCAATCGCCCGAGGATTACGTCCGCCAGGTTTCCGCCACCACGGGCTTGCCGCACGTGATGGTGCGCCGCAACATGCACAAGATCCGCACCGTGCTGGCCGAGATGGAAAAGGTGGTCAACGGTCTCACGCGCAACCTGGATTTGCGGGTGCTAGACACCGGCCACGCCGAAGGCTTGAGCTACTTTCCGCGCGGCGAGTCGCTCGGCGTGGTGCTGCCCAGCAATTCGCCCGGCGTGCATTCGCTGTGGGCGCCAGCGTTCGCCTTGAAGACGCCGCTGGTGCTGAAGCCCGGCGCGGCCGAGCCCTGGACGCCATACCGCATCATCCAGGCGCTGATCCACGCGGGAGCCCCGCCGGAGGTGTTCGGATACTACCCGGCCGATCACGCGGGCGCGGCCGAGATCTTGCGCCGCTGCGGCCGCGGCATGGTGTTCGGCGATGTATCGTCCACGCGGCCCTGGCAAGGCGATCCGCGCATCGAGGTGCACGGTCCGGGTTACAGCAAAATCGTGATTGGGGAAGATTGTATCGGCGACTGGGAACAATACCTCGACGTGATGGTTTCTTCGATCCTCGAGAACTCGGGGCGCTCCTGCATCAACGCGTCGGGCGTATGGGTGCCATCGCACGCGGCGGAAATCGCCGAGGCGCTGGCCGCGCGTCTGGCCGGCGTCGTA
>PKYZ01000570.1 GCA_003132865.1 Bryobacterales bacterium | reverse complement strand
GTGGGGATACGGATATATGTGGTGGGTGTGGGACGATCATCGTCGCGAAGGACCGTTTGCCGGAGCCTACAGCGCGAGAGGAGCAATCGGACAGTACATCACAGTGTTCCCTGCCATGGATGTAGTGGTCGCGCACAAGACCGTCCCCAGCGCCTCAGACATCGGGAATGGAATATCAAGCGATACTGATGCATGTTGCAGNNGAATAACCGAATAACCGAACAACCGAATAACCGCTGCAGCGTTCGTCAGAACGTGAAGCGCATTTGCAGCTCCAACCTTCGATTATTCGCATTCTCCGAAAACCCCTCGCCATTCAGATTGCCGTACATTTGATTCGCGCGGCCGAATAGCGGCGATGTGATGTCTCCGGTGATCGGTCCAGGATTGGTGTGATTCAGAATGTTGCGCGCCGACATCGAGATGCTCAGGTTGTAACGATGGTTGGTGGTNNCCTCCGAATCCGAAGGTCTTGCCTAACCGCACATTCATGCTGATCAACCCGGGACCACGCCCGAAATTGCGCGGCAGCAATTTTTCATCGGGCGTCGGATTCGGATCCAGCAGCCCGTATTGCGTCTCAATCAGACCTGGCTTGTTCGGGTCCGTCGCGATGCCCGGGCGCGCATTGAATATGGTTGTCCCGAAAACATCGCTCCCGGTAGTGATGTTGAACGGTGGTCCGGATTGCACCGTAGCAAAAGGGCTCACACGAATATTCCAGCGGAAGTTGATGGATCCCCCGGCCGTCACCCTATTTCGCACGTCCGTCGAAGCCGGGCCATATTCACCCGCGAAATTGTACGGGTTCGCCGGGAACGTGCCAAGACCATCCGTATTGCTCATGGCTTTATTCAATATGTAGAAGCCGAAAAGTGAAAAGCCTGCGTTCACCCTCGCGTTCACGTTGGTGATCAACTGATTTTGGTTGTACAGCCCCGCGGATTCCATCAGGAACACTGCTCCCGGCTGCCGCAACGGAAATATGCCGCTGCCCGCAACATTTGGATTGTATGTGCCCGGCAACGGCGCATTGATGTCATCCGAACGTAACTGGTGCAAGCCGTGAGAATTCGTATACGTGACAGCGAGCGTGGTATGGGCCGGCAATTGGCGCTCCAGCGTCACGGATGACTGCATTATGTAAGGCGCGCGCAAGTTGGAACTGATTTCCTGGACAACCTGTGGAGTGGATTCCAATCCCGCGAGCGAAGGAATGCTGGGGAAAAAATCCGGATTGGTGATCACGTACTGCTGCTGCACCTTGCCGTTGTAACGTTCCCCCGTAAGAGTGTTCGCGAGCGCGAAACGATCGTAGAAGATGCCGAATCCGCCGCGGATCACGGTCTTCGGTTGGCCCGACTTGCCACCCCCGACTCCCCATGCAAACCCCACGCGCGGAGCGATGTCGGCGTGGTCGCCGATATTGTCCTGCGTTTCGTAGCGCACGCCCAGGCTGAGCGTGAACCTGGGCCGCAGCCGCCAATCGTCCGTCGCGAACAGGCTGCCGTCGTATTGCTTCACCGCGGCGAGCGGAGTGCCGCCGATGATAGAGAACTGGCTGGGTGTGCCCGCTTGGTAATCCTGCAGAGTCGTAAACGTAAACGTGCCATTGTAATTCTGCGTCGAGAGGTCGTCCAGCCGCACGTCGCGCAAACGCCCGCCAAACTTGAAGAAATGCGTGCCGTGGCTGATGGACGTATAGTTCTGCAGTTCGTAATGATCTTCGTTGCTATAAGACTGTCCCAATCCAAAGGGCGTGCCCCCGCCGGTGAAAGCGCCCAGCACCGATATGCCGGGAGCGTTGTCGGTTCCCAGTTGCAGGCTCGTGTCGTGTATGTACTGGAACCGCGTCTCGTTGATCACCGAATTGCTGACCATGATCGTGTCCGTGAGACTGGCGCTCTGCTCGCCACTGTGCACGTTGTACTCGCGGCTGGGCAGCGTGAACACACCGATACCCTGGTTATCCTGCGTCGAATCCATATACCGGTAGCGCCCCACCAGCGTGTTCTTGGAGTTCAACTGGTAGTCGATGCGCGGACTCACCGTCGTACGCACCTGCGGCGCCAGCACCGCCTGGCTGAACGGTCCGGTAAGGAGTAGCGCGCTGATCACGGAGGTTTCCTGCTGATCGCGCCATTCCGCGTCGATGAAGAACGAAGCCTTCTTGCCCAGAGGTCCGCTCAGGTTTCCGGAAAGCATGCGCTGCTGATAGGGCGGCTTGTCCGGCGCGAAAGGATTTCTCGAATTGAAGATCGAGTCGCCGAAGTTGAAAAACACCTGGCCCCGGAACTTGTCGGTGCCCGGCTTGGTGAACACTTCGATACGCCCGAACCCCAGCTTGTCGTACTCGGCGGAAAACGGGTTCTGGTTGATGCGGATCTCGCGAATGGATTCCTTGGGCGGAAGCTGCCCTCCGGTGAAGCCGTCGATGTAGANNGGATTCTGATTGATGCGAATCTCCCGGATTGCCGACTTGGGCGGAAGCGTTCCGCCGGTGAACCCGTCGATGTAGATCTGTCCGCCGTTGGGACCCGACGCCGGATCCGCCAGCGCTTCCAGATCGTTCTGCAAATCGTCGGGATCGTCCGAAAGCGAGTCCAGGTCGGTTCCCTTCAACACCAGCGCGCCCACGTTGGCTGAAGGATCCACGTCCACGTGCGCCGTGTCGGAAACGGTGACCTCCTGCCTTTCCGCTACCACGATCATCTGAATGTCGAGCCGCGAGGCGCCTCCCCCGGTGAGATCCACGCCGGTCTTCTCGAACAGTCCGAAGCCTTTCGCCGTAGCCCGCACCGTGTATATTCCCGGCAGCAGCCCATCCACGGTATAGCGGCCCTGCGCGTCGGTTTGGGCAACCTTTACGGAGCCTTGCGCGCCGGTTACGGTGACGGCTGTCGCCGGGACCGACGCCCCGGAAGGATCGATGACCACGCCCGTCAGCTTAACGGGCGAAGGCGCGGCCGCCAGAGCGGCAAACAGAAAAATCGAAGCGATCATTGCACACCGCCCATGTTCATATCCATATTCCAGGAGCCCAGCATCATGGCGCGCTGGCTGCCCGCGGGCGCCGCCGAAAGAATCGGCTCCACGCCTGCAATTAGGGTGATGGCCGTCACTTGCCCGGGATCGGCGCCTTCCGTGCTGGACACGATGATCGCATCGCCCGGCTTCAGCTCTTCCAGCTTCATGGCGGGCATGCGCTCCAGCATTTGCTGCATGTCGCCGCCGCGGCCGCCCCGCACGCCGCCGCCGGCTCCGCCGGGTCCACCCGGCCCGCCTGCGCCTCCAGCCGCTGCGCCTGGGGCAACCGGCGGACGCTGCGCCCCGTTTCCGCCCGCGCCTCCAGCCCCGTCCGCGCCCCCCGCGCCACCCGATGCCCGCATGGCGATCATCTTCGCCACCATCTCCGGCAGCTTGCGTAAAGTCGTATCCGGATTCACGTGCACCAGCAACGGCTTCTTGGTGGCCAGATCCATCACCTTCATGGTGTTCGCCGCCAGGTCCATCGTGGTCACCGTCGCCGCCAGGTTGCGGAACGATCCGGAAACCAGTTCCTCGGCCTCGTAGTGCGTCCCGTCCTCGCTCTTGACGCCCAAGGCCCGCACCTGGTCGCCCGCCTTTATGTCCGCCACGGCGCCCGGCTTGGCCTCCGCGAATTTCACTGAGTCCGGGGCATACCGGCGGACGAATGTCTTCTCGCTCGCCACGATAATGAGCGGCTTGGTCCCTTCCATGGTGCGTGTGTTGATGGTCACTTCGCCGGCCTTGGCATCCACCGCGGTAACCAGACCGCCTACGCCGCGTTTCTGCCATTCGGCCTGGTCGGCCTGCTGTTTCTTGGCGATGTCCGCCTTGGTCATCACCACCAGGGTGGTGGCCGCCAGTGAAGTTTTATCGTCGGACAGCTCGCCGCGCGCCAACAGGCGGTCGCCCGGGCTGATGTCGTTGGCCGTAATCGGCGTGGCATTTGCCATCTTCTCGCCCGGAGGAACCCGCAGAAACTTCGCCCCGGCGTGCGGAGTGATCTTTACCGTCTTGCCATCGTCGGTGTGCAGCGTGATCTGGCCATTTGCCGGATCGATGGCCTGTACGGCCCCCACCAGGTTCGTACGGGCAGGCTGCTGCGCCGTGGCGATCCCCATGGCAAGCCATACCACCGCCGCACAGCGTAAATCATTGATTTTCATTACGGAAGAAACTCCAAATTGTAAGGACGTAGGCGAGGGGGGCCAAGGTTATGGGGGGGCGGAAAAATGCTGATCGGCAAGCCGGTTAGCCGTTCACCCCGCCAGCCGATACCCAACCCGTGCACCGTCCGGCCTGATGCCACCTTGTGCTTGTGCGGCTACCTGCCGGCGGCGGGCGGAGCCGAGCCCGGACCCCGACCGGCGTTAACCGGAGCCTTGTAAACCCCGCGGCCTCATGCGGACGCGGACGGGCCGGGCCGCCCTGAACCTTTTTGGCTCAGCCTGCGCGGATCGACCACTAGCGGAGGGTGCGCGGCGGCGCGCCGTCGGAGTGCAGCCGTCTTGCCGGTACCTGCTCCCGCAGCCGGCTTTTCATAGGAGGAATCTCCATTTCCTGAAGCCGACTTCGCGTTCCTTTGGCCCCACTTCTACGGGTCGCGCATTTCTCGGCCAAGTGACGTGGACCGGACTTCACGGGACCAATGCCCGAAGGCCCCGGTAAAGCGCACCCAGTCTCCGGGTTTGACGTTCCACCCGAACCAGCCAAGGTCGTCGCGGTGTTCGTACCGCTCGCCAAAATCGGGCACCGGGCTTGACAGATGGCTTCCATGATTCGTCCGGGCGTTGCAGGCGAGGCCTACTACCGATTGCCGAATGGGTCGTGCCGTGCTACGTCCAGGAACGGCCGGTGATTATCCCCAGGGGGAAGTCGCCGAAGCTCGGGATTTGACATGCGGGGATGTCTCCAAGGTTACGCGAGACGCTACAACAACGCCGGAGAACGAGAACCAAGCGGTTGTAGGGGCTCCTCTGCCTAACCACGTGCGGCGTCGATTAGGGCTTTGATATGTTCGACCTTCTTGGGATTCAGGAAGTACTGCCTGCCGTCGTTATGATCCTTCCAAAGAAAAAGCTTCTCACTCGTCTTGGTGTCCTGAAATCCCTCGCAGTGTCGGTCCAGGATTCGGTCGGCGGCGGGGACGTTCAGACGCCTGGCGCGAACGCGCTTCAGCACCGTCTCCCGTGTGCAATGGTTAAACGGTCCGATCTTGGAATGGCTGATCATGCCCCGAAGCATGACGTGAAGCAATTCCGCGTTCTCATCAACCACTTGGCGCTTGCTGGTCTCTTCCAGCGTTGCGGTCGTCTGTTTGATGAGCGCGATGAGTTCGTCTTCGATATCGGTGAGCGTGGTGCCGTGAAAAAGAGATACCGAATCAGGAGAGATGTTGGCTGGTGCGACGGAAGTCGTGATGTACGACGCGCCGCCCGTGCAGAGCGCGACCGCATCCAATGATGGAAATCCCGCGAGCCGATGCTTGACGTGGGCGAACCTCTGGAGACCAACATGCATAATCTCCGCGCCGAATACCGCGCCAATCGAACTTAGGCGCACCGGCATCACGACGCCCTCTATCGTCTCTGCGCCAACCCACCCGATCCTGATTGGCGGCGGTTTGGGGACGCGTGGTCGCATCAGGACGGTCCCCTTGGTATGACTATGCGCGCGTGCCTGGTCGTAGGATAGGTCGATCAACCATTTTGCGCATGCATCGTACGTCATGGCTGCGCCACCGAGGATGACGACGGGTGGTCGTGGTCCGGGCTTTCGGCGGACCGGCTGCAGGATGTCCAGGCGGTATACGAGTATTTCGTCGTCGGCATCTTGCCCCTCGGCGGGGGCGAGGATGTGCCTGATCTTGTCTTCACCCTTGGGATAGTCGTAGACTCTGGTCCATCCGTCGAGGGCGGTGAGGAGGCGCTCTGGGTCTGGCAGGGAGGAAAACGCCTCCGGGATGTTCGGTAACGTGATGCTGAGGGCAATGCGAGAATGGAAGTGGATTACCTTTCCGAGCAGTTCGCGCACGGGGGTGCGAGCGTCAAATGGGACGCTCGCAGCCAGCGAAATTGCTCGGATATTGAAGTCCATAGCCCACAGGTGTCACATTGCAAGAATCAAGACGGCCATTCTGTTTGCAAGCGATGTTGTTCTCATGTTTCCCTTCAGGGCTACTTTGGGCCGACCACCGCAAGCAGGCCGCGAAGACTAATGAGCTCAGTGATGATGGTGTCGATAAGCGATTCTAGCCGAGTGTTGAGTTGCGAGGAAGCGGCCGACGGCGACGCCGCCGGCGGCAGCGCCACTGGTAGCGGGATCGTTGCAGGGGTCGTGAGATCAGCAGTGGGCGTCTGGAATGGCGTAACCACGCTCCTGGGATGGAGCAGCTGTGCTGCAGCCCAGGTCTGGATGGCGGTCAGCACTTGGAGAATGTGAAACCGTCGCCAGGCTCGTTGGAGCCCCATGGAGTGGGTGAGGTTGTTGAACTTATACATCTCGGCGCCATTATCGAGCGCAGCCAGGAGAATGGCCTTTGTATTGGGGTCTTGGGTGTTTGCGAACGCGCGCATCCACTCCGTGACACGGTCTCTGCCGGTAGGGATGGCGATGAGTGTCCGTTGAGGAGCCGACCAACCGCCGATGTCCTCCTTTATTGCAAGATCGCGTTCCGGGTCAAACACCCATTTATCGGAGAAGCTATTGAAGGCGTTCCAGAGATCCTGCCGGACGCGGAGCGGGACGTTGGAGGAAACTAGTGATGCCGGGATGATGGTCGTGTCGGGCGCGGATGGTGCAAGCACAGGCGGTGGCACGACCTGCGCAGGCGCAGGGGCGGCATTTGTCGGGAATATCGCGATGTCCCCGCCGCTGGTCTTGCCAAGCTTCACGTAACCTGCTGCCTCGGCGGCGCGAAGGAAGTCACCGAACTTCCTGAATCCAATGGACTTTTCATCGAGGCCATGGCTGTGGAGTTTTGGCTTGAGCGTCGCGCCAAGGCAAGGTCGGGCGCGCAGACAGAAATCGTTTACGGTACTCGCGAGTAGTTGAAAAGCTGGAGTGAAAACGTCGTTCGTCGGTTGCACAGGCATTCCTTCTAGCAAGTTGATAGGAAAGGGGCTCCGCTTACTTCCGCGGACGCCCCATCCTCTCAAACGCTTAGTTTGAATGCCGACAAGAACCAACGTAACAGGCGACCGAGGGAAACCCCCTCGAACCCCGCAAGTTGAAGGCCTGCTTCTTGTAGAAGCCAACAACCCTATCGGGACCTGCTAGTCGAACCGTGTCAAAATGCCCAGAATCTGCTGTCGTCGACGACCATATTTTGAAAACCTATATAGGCAACTTCGACCGGTCAACGGCTGAATTCAGAATATCACTTACCGGTTCGATTCGTCAATAGCAATCCTTGAAAAACAGCCGATACCTGGATAGTGATTGCGAAACTAGTCCACAAATTGCACAAGAGACGAAGATGCTTCGCAAGCCTTCGACAACAGTAGACGTGGCGGGGCGTCCTTGGGCTGCGCCCGCAGGAAATCGGACGTCGGAACCCAAGATTCCACTAAAATTCCCATTCGCGGACCATTACTGGTTACCTGTGGAATTGGCGTAGGGTTCAGGTGGGCTGGGAACCCTCCAACTCCTTCAGGGCCGGGTCACGCGCCGCTCGGAGAGTGGGCTGGATTCAGAAGCCGCGTAGGATTACGCCCGTGACACCCGTTCCATGAAAATGGGCAATACAGGCCCGTTCCCGGCACTTTGCCGCGAAGTCGGCATCGCGTAGAAGTGGCGCCGGCTCGAAGCTCCCGAATACGGCGCAATGGGACAGCCCCCTCGGGGGGCCACCATCCCGCCCCCGGCGACATTCGGGGGTCTCGGCCGGGCGGGGCCTTCGCGTCATCTTACATAGCGGCCCGCCACGCGCATGATCCCAACACACGTCTACCGATCACGTGCCCACACATCCCCCGAACTCGCTGAAAACAAATGCCATGTTACCAGCGGAACAGCATCCTGTCCCAGTCGCCGTGATATCGTGAAATCGGGACAAATGAGACGCGTGTACCTTTACGGCCACCCGTCCATTGCCGAAGCTCTTTGAAAATCCAACATTAGGCCACTCTGAACGTCCAAGCATTCGTACCCTGCGCCACCAACAAAACAAATAACTTGCGTGGAATTGGTTTCGTTGGTTCAATTTCGCAAACGCGTCCCGGGGCAACCACGCAAAAAAAACCGTTGCCCCACTTGCCGGGTCGCCCAACGTCCGGTCGCTGAAAGCGCACTAAGGCCAGGCACGCCAGAACGGTCGATCAAAAACTCCACATAACCAACTGTATTTAATGGCGAATTGAGGTTCAGGGCCCAAGCGTTCTTGAAACACCAATATGAGCGGAACCCGTCCGTTGTTCTCGACAAGTTGCACGCACAAGCCCGCAACCTCGGGAGAGCGTTGCCGGGGCAACTCGCCATTTTGCGGAACGCCACGCCCGCGTTTGTGGACGCGATCTGTCGGGATCTGGGAATTAGCCGCCCAAAAAAATCCACAGCCTAATAAACTGTAAATATTAGACTTCCGCGAAATTGGCTTTGTTCGGCCAATTTGTTTTCGGTGATGCGCACAGCCCCTCACCCTGCCAGCCGATACCCCAACCCGTGCACCGTCAGTATCCATTGCGGCTGGTGCGCATCCTCCTCCAGCTTCTGCCGCAGCCACGCGACATGCACGTCAACCGTCCGGCTCGACGTCACACCCCCGTATCCCCAAACCTCGCTCAGCAGCGTCTCGCGCGACACCGTGGTCCCCCGGTGCTCCGCCAGGTAGCGCAGCAGTTGAAACTCCTTGGCGGATAGCGTCACCGGTTTTCCGTGCCGCGTCACTTCGGTGCGCCGTACGTCCAGATGAATCGCTCCGAACTGGTAAACATCGCCGGCCACCCCGAACGCCGGCGCGCGCCGCAGCAGCGCCTCCACGCGCGCCAGCNNCGCGCGCCGTCAGCATCAGGATGGGCGTGGAGACGCCCCGCTGCCGCAGATCGCGGCATACGTCCATGCCGTTCTTGCGCGGCAGCATGATGTCCAGGATGATCAGATCGAAAGCCGCGTCGCAGGCCATGTCCAGCCCCGTTTGGCCGTCCGCCGCCGATTCCACGCGATGCCCTTCGCTGCGCAACCGGTCGCCCAGCGTCATCACCAGACCCGGCTCGTCTTCCACCAACAGGATGCGGCGCTCCATCATGCTCCATGCCTATGCAGTGCGCGGCAAAGCTTCCTCGGCGGGGCGCCCCTGGGGCCCGGCCGCGGGCAGCTCCAGCGTGAACGTGCTGCCTCGCCCGCGCTCGCTCGATACATCCAGACGCCCGCCCATGCCTTCGGCGATGTCGCGCGCCAGGCTCAGCCCCAGGCNNCGCACGCGCGACCCGCCGTCCGTCCTCCCGGCGCGGACGCGCGCCCAGCGTTGCTCCCCCCCATACTTCAATGCGTTCAAGATCAGGTTCTCCAGGCAGTGGGCCAGCGCCGCGGCATCCGCCTGCACGGGAGGCAGATCCGGGCCGATTTCGCGCTCCACCGTGAAGCCTTCCGCTTCCGGCAGCGCCGAGATATTCGCCAGCACGCGCGCAACCGCCTCCGGCACCGGCACCGGTCCCAGGTCGTAGCTCACCGGCCGCGATTGCCCGGCGGCGAAGCGCAGGATCTGTTCGATCATGCCCGCGAGCCTGCGCCCTTCGTTGCGGATCAAGGCGCCGTATTCCTTCACCTGGTCCTTGGCGCCCACAAAGCCTTCCGCCAGGTTATCGGCCGCCGAACAGATCACCGCCACCGGCGTGCGCAGTTCGTGCGAAACTCCCGCCACGAACTCCATCTGCAGCCGCGCCAGACGCCGCGCACGCTGCGTGGAGACGATGATCAGCGCCATGCTGACGGCAAGCAGGGACAGCACGCCGAAACTCAGCAGCAGGTTGCGGCGGCGGTCGGCGGCCACCACGGCTTCGAGCGAGCCGCCCGTATGCCGCGCCAACAACTGCCACGGCGCCTCGGCCACCGACGGCAGAATGAGGGCGCCCCGCGCGCGCGCTATGAACGCCCCGCGATTGCCGCCACTCCTGCCGCCGCGTCCACCCCGCGTCCGAGCGGCGGCATCCCGCGGCGGCATCCCTTCAATGGCGCGGTTCTCAAAGGGTGTGGCGGGCACCAGCGCGGCGCGGGCATCCGGCGGGTTCAGAGACACGGCCGTGAGTTGCGGATCGGAACGATAGATGACGTTGCGGTCCGGCGCACCGCTCACCACCACGACGTTGTAAATGAAGCCGTCCGGCCCGGCGAAATAACGTTGCGCCAACTCCCCGAGCAGACGGTCGATCGCCGCGCGGTTCAGTTCCACGATTGCGAACCCCAGAACAACGCGCGGTGGCAGCGTGCCCCGTGGGCCCGGCGGACCAGTCCCGGGCCGCCGCCGGGGCCCCGAGAAGTTGTAGATGGGACGCACCAGCGCGGGGATGCGCTCTTCCAGAGTCCATGCAAAGGATCGCAGCTCGGGTGGGGCGCCCTCGGGGCCCGGTCCGGGAGTCTGCCGCGCTTCCTCTTCCATGCGTTCCATGCCCGCACGCAAGCCCGCCAGCGAGGCAGGCCAGACAACCGCTTCAAACTCGCCGTCCGCTGGGCGAAGCTGCAGCAGCCGCGAATCCCCGGTGGTGCCAGCCTGCCAAACAAAAACGTTGGCCACCAGATCGGGATGCGTGGCGGTGCGCGCCCACGCCTGATAGCGCTCCGCGTAGCTCGACCAAAAGTCGTCCGGTTCGGTCGTGGGGTCGCTGTGAAACGCGGTGGAAACCTGCGTCAGCTCCCGATAGAACTCCTGCCGGAACTGGCTGACCGAAGTGTTCAGGCTGGCTTCGATCCGCGTGCGTTCGGCGCGGCTGATCTCCAGGCTCCAGCGGTATTGCAGCACGGCTAGAAGCACCAGCACGGCCGCCAATACCGCAACCAGGGCTATCCGTAAGAACGCCGGTTTGGCGGGAGGGGCCATAATCGCAGCATAGATAGCTGCGGCGGAAAATGCAATACTTGCGGCGCAAGCCCGCGAACGGCCTCAGCAGATGCGCGGCAATTGCTCGCTGAAGGGCAAGTCGAGCACGCGGCTGCCGCCAATCTCGGTTTTCAGCAAGACCATGCCGGGATGGGCGGCGACGGCCTCGCCGATGATGACGGCATCGCGGCCTTCCGGCGTGCGGCGCATGGCCGCCAGGATGGCGTCCGCCGAGGCCGGCGCGACGAAGGCCACCAACTTGCCTTCGTTGGCGACGTAGAGCGGGTCCATGCCGAGGATCTCACAGGCCGCCTTCACTTCTTCGTGGACCGGGATGCGGGCCGCGCGAATCTCGACCCCGACGCCCGCCGAACCGGCGATCTCGCATAACGTGGTGGCCAGGCCGCCGCGCGTGGGATCGCGCAGGGCGTGAATCTCGCCGGCTTCGAGCATCGCCTCAACCAGCCTGTGCAAGGGCGCGGTATCGGATTCGATGGCCGCTTCGAATTCCAGATTCTCGCGGCGGGAGAAGACAGCCATGCCGTGATCGCCGATCGTGCCGCTCAGGATCACTTTGTCGCCGGCTTTGGCATAGGAAGCCGAGATCGCGACACCGTCGGGCACCAGGCCGATCCCGGTGGTGGTGATGAAGAGCTTGTCGGCGGAGCCTTTGTTGACGACTTTGGTGTCGCCGGTGACGATGGACACACCGGCGGCCTTGGCCGCTTCCGACATGGACGCGGTGATGCGGGAAAGTTCGTCGAGCGGCAGTCCTTCCTCCATGATGAAGGCGGCCGAGAGATAGAGCGGGCGCGCGCCGCTCATGGCCAGATCGTTGACTGTGCCGTGGATGGCCAGTTTGCCGATGTCACCACCGGGGAAGAACAGCGGGGTGACCACGAACGAGTCGGTGGTGAAAGCGATGCGGGCACCACCGAGGTCCAGCACCGCCTGGTCGTCGAGTTTGCGCAGGAATTGGTTGTCGAAGGCGGGAAGGAAGAGGTCGTGGACCAGTTGGGCGGTCAGGCGGCCGCCGCTGCCGTGGCCCATGACGATCGTTTTGCGATGAGCGATCGGAAGGGGGCAGGTGAGCGCGAAGTCGTCGGGCATGGGGATTCAATCTGCGGTCGCAGCCGTATCGCCGCGGGCACGCGCGCCCACGCCACGATAGTTGTAATAGGCCGCGCAGGCGCCTTCGGCGGAGACCATGGTGGCGCCTAGCGGGGTTTCGGGCGTGCATTGGGTCCCAAAGGCGGGACATTCGTGCGGTTTCTTGTGGCCCTGCAAGACCTGGCCGCTGATACAGACGGCTGGCTCCTCGGTCTGCACGCTGGCGACATCGAAGACCTGCTCGGCGTCGTGTGCGCGGAACTCGTCGCGCAGGCGGTAGCCGCTTTGCGGGATGACGCCGATGCCGCGCCAGGCGCGGTCGCACACCTCGAAGACCCGCCCGATCATTTTGCGCGCCTCCACATTGCCTTCGCGGGTGACCGCGCGCGCGTACTGATTCTCCACCGTAGCGCGGCCTTCTTCCAGTTGGCGAACCGCCATCAGGATACCTTCCAGCAGATCGAGCGGCTCGAAGCCGGTGATCACTATCGGCACGCGATAGCGCGCCGCCAGCGGCTCATATTCGGTCCAGCCCATGACGGCGCAGACATGTCCCGGGCCGAGGAAGGCGCGCACGCGATTCGACGGCGATTCGAGGATCGCGGTAACGGCGGGCGGCACCAGCACGTGCGAAACCAGCAGCGAAAAATTGGCGAGGTCCTGCGCGCGCGCCTGCCAGACGGACATGGCATTGGCCGGCGCGGTGGTCTCGAAGCCGATGCCGAAGAACACCACCTGCTTATCGGGATGCGCGCGCGACAGCTTCAACGAGTCCAGCGGTGAATAGACGATGCGGACGTCGCCGCCTTCGGCCTTGATCTGGAACAGATCGCCGTTCGAGCCGGGGACGCGCAGCATATCGCCGAAGGAACAGAAGATCACGCCGGGGCGGCGCGCGATGGCATGCGCGCGGTCGAGCATTTCGAGCGGCGTGACGCAAACGGGGCAGCCCGGCCCGTGCACCAACTCGACTTCGGCGGGCAGCAGCTCGTCCAGGCCGTATTTGACGATGGAGTGCGTCTGTCCGCCGCAAACCTCCATGAGCGTCCATGGGCGGGTGACGGTCCGCCGGATTTCCCCGACCAGCGTGGCGGCCAGCCGCCCGTCGCGGTACTCGTCAAGGTACTTCATGGGGTTCTTCCGGCGGCTCGCCCGCTCCGAGTTCGGCGAGCTGGTCCATTTCGCGGAGGACCTGGTAAGTGCGGGCAGCCTCTTCTTCATCCACGCGGCTGATGGCGAAGCCGACGTGCACCATCACGTAATCGCCGAGGGCGGCTTCCGGCAGATATTCGAGGCAGGCTTCGCGGAAAACGCCGCCGAAGTCCACCTTGGCCATCTTGAGGCCTTGCGCATCATGCAGGCTGACGATCTTCCCCGGTATGGCCAGGCACATTTGGAACATATGTTAGCAGGGATAGCGAGCGCGCGCTGGAGATGGGAATCTGGAGGTCACCTCGATCGCATAAAAACGCACAAAAATGCTTGACATTTATCCGAATCTCGACTAGCATTCTGAACACCCATGTCCAAGTATGCCCGGATTAAATGGTTGATTTCGGCGGTGGTGTTGACCGGCTTTTGTCACGCATCGCACGCGCAGATCAAGCTCGTCGGCCTGAATCCTCACGCCATCCCCGTGGACAAGAACGGGGCGGGCTCGGCGTTCATCACTCTTCAGAACCAGGGCCCCGCTGCTGCGCCATTGCGGCTGTCGATTACCGACTTCGTGCACCTGGAGAACGGAAGGGCGATGTATCCCCTCAACAGCCTGCCCGTGCTCACGCCCAGTACGGATGCCGACAAACAGAAAGTCAACAACCATCAACTCGCGGCTAACGAAACCGTGGATTTCAAGCTGGCGGTCACACAACTGTGGGACGCGGGCGAATCCGTGGCCGAACTCCAAAACAGCGGCGTGAAGATCGACAACCTGCGCGCCGTCCGTATCCCGGCTTCCTATAATGTGCAACTGGATGCGTCCAGTGCCTCGGTGCTGCTCGCGCCGGACTCCGCCGCGCTAGTCACTATCGTGAACAACGATGCCATGGACTATCGCTTTTCCTGGGAACTGCTGACGCGCGGGAAAATCTCCAGCGATCCGGGCCAGCCGGCCGTGACCGTCCCGGCCAATGGATCGGCGCGGATCAATCTTTCCCGCGCCGCGCCGCCGGTCTCCTGGGTTGCGGCGGGAACGTTGAAGGACGACGTGGCGGACTCCACGCTGGTGCTGCATCCCGCGATCGAGGCGCAGGACGGGATCCCTCCGCAGGCGCCCAAGATGCTTCCCTTCAAGCTGCGGCTGAGTTTCTGGAGCGCTGTTCCCCAGGAAGTCAGCGAATTCTTTTGGACTATGCTCCTCCTGCTCGCTGGCGCCCTTGCGTCTATGGCCGCCCGGTATTTTATTCCGAATGCAGTCGGCGCGCTCAAGCTGCGGCGCCAGCTCGATCAGTTGGATGGCAAGGTCGCTGGAATAAGCGATAACGTGAGTTCGAAGTGGCAGGTGCTTCTGGCCTATAACCTCGAAACCTGCCGCGCTGGTCTTCACGATTTTCCCTGGGCGTTTCCCGCCTTCGCGACGCGCCTCGCCGACTTACAGGTCCAGGCGGATATGTTCAGCCAGTGGGTGAATACCGCCTACGGAGTGGGGTCCGCGCTCGACCAAGTTAGCCCGCTCTTGCAGAACGGCCGGATGCCCCCCACCGTGCTCGACCTGGTGGAGCAGAGCTGCCAGGCAGCTCTGCAGCCGATCGAATCCGGAATGACCAATGCCGACGAGCTGCAGGGCATGAAGACGGCGTTGAAAACCGCCCAGGATCTGATCGCCGCTGTCCGGACCAGCGTGCCCATACCGACCTTGGATGGGAAGATTCAGGAACGTGAGAAACGTCTTCAGGCCGCCGGCGCGATGAACGCTCTCATCGTAAGGTTTCCGGAGTTCGCCGGTCTGCTGACGCAAGTGGCGGCCAATCTGGGTGCGCCGCTAAGTCCCACGGCGTATGTGGACCGCGACATGTTGTCGCAGAAAGCCGAAATGCTGATGGAATACAACAGCCTTGAGCAGCGCAGTGGCGCCGGTGCGCTGGCTGCTCAAGTCGGCGGCCCGCCCGTTCCGTTGAACGCAACGCTCACCCGGTTGCGGGCCGGACTTCAGCGGCTGGAGATCTACATTGCCCCGGATTCCGATCAGTCTTTGCAGAAGGCGCGGCTTTTCCTGATCGAAATGCGCCAGGATTTTTACACCACACCATTAACCCAGGCGGTCAACAGCGCGCAACCCGCCCTGGAGATGCATGTGGACCCTTCACCGATCGAAACCGGTGTGCCAATTCACTTCTCTTTGCGCTTTGTGCGGGATGATCTCAACGATATCGCAGCGATTCAGGAATGGACTTGCCACTGGAGTTTTGACGACGGTTCCCCCGAAGAGAAGGGCTGGGGCACCTACCACCGCTTTACAAGCGCGGGAAATCGAAACGTTTCCGTGAGCATCGTGGATTTGCAGGGAAACGCTGTAACGGCACAACCGATCGGGCACACCTACGCCGTCACTGCTCCCGCGGTGGTCCGGCGCGGCTGGCGCGGCTGGCTTCGGCGCCTGCGCCTTACCCCGGAGGCCAAGGTCGAAGCTGCTCAGTTGTTAATCGTGCTGGCGGTTGCCCTGTTCGGTGTGTTTGCCTCGGCCCGAACCAAGATCGAAACCCTGGGCCCATTTTCCGCCGCCGCCACTCTGGTGGGACTCGGCTTCGGGGCGGATACATTGAAGAACCTGATTACGCAGAAGCCATCCGACAAGTAGCGCGCGCCGGCCGATACCTGCGCGATTGAGCGGCGGCGACGCAGCCTCGCGGAAAACGCCGCCGAAGTCCACCTTGGCCATCTTGACGCCTTGCGCATCATGCAAGCTGACGATCTTCCCCGGTCTGGCCAGGCACATTTGCGCCCTATGTTAGCAGGGATGCGAGCGCGCGGCGGGCCGCCAAAGACGGAAATCCCGTATAATACCTCTTTGTTGCATGAGCACCTCGCCGGTCCTCAGTCCGACTCGCCTAGTCTGCTGCCCGAGTTGTGGAAGCGAACGGCTGCAGCGTCGTTCCGAGCGCGATCCCATCGATCGCCTCTATCAAACGCCCTCTGGTATGGTACGGCGGCTCTTCGTAGCGGACATGCAGTTGTACCACTGCCGCGTTTGCCGGTTGCAGTTTTACGATATCGGCCAAGCTGCCCAGCCGGCGGTCCAACAAACGGCGGAGGCGGTTCGGGAGGAGATCGCGATTGCCGAGCCGGCCGCCGCCGACCCTACTCTCATCGGCCAGACCGTGACGATTAGGGGCCGGCTGTCCAGCCAGGAGAACATCCTCTTGAACGGGGAGATCGAGGGCGACCTCGAGATTCCGGCACACCGGTTGACCATCGGGATGGCCGGCCGGATGCGCGGAGACGTGCTGGCCGCCGAGGTCGTCGCCCTGGGCACGGTCGAAGGAAACGTAGACGCCAGGCAGGAGTTCGCCATCCGTGCAAGCGCCAGAATGATCGGGAACATTCGCGCGCCGTCCCTCACGATAGAAGAGGGCGCATTTTTCAAGGGCAGAATCGAAACTGCGTGACTCCGCCGGCCATGCGTCGCCGGGACGGCTGGGTTGCCGCGCGCCGTGCGGAAGTCTCGCCGGAGAGTCGGCCAGGTATTGCTCCTATTCAAGAAGGGCGGATCGCGGGCAATCCAGTCGCCGCACGACGGCGACGGTGAGCTGCATCTGGCGTTCGCGATTCCCGCCGCGGAGCTGGCGAGTTGGGAAGCGTGGCTGGCGGAAAACGGGATCGCGGTGGAAGAGAAGCGCTCGCGGGAGTTGGGTGGCCAGAGCCTGCATTTTCGCGATCCGGACCGGCATTGAGGTTTGCCAACACCGGGTGTCTGGTCGATCTATCAAAGCGGTCCGGTCAGAATCTGCAACCAGCCCGGCCCGATGTGTAAGACAGAATGAAACGAAGGCGGCTATGGGCTTCCCGAGGGCGCCGGTGAACATCCGGGATGAAAGATAGGGAGAAAAATAGTGCCCGGACCGCTTCACGGGAGTCAGGCTGGTGTATACTTGCGTAAAGCGGGGAGCTCAAAATGGACGTCCCCGCTCAGGAGGAATTTGTGAAGAAGATGCTTTGTACCGGCCGTCCTTCTCGTTGGCACCCAATTGGCCATGGCTGACGTAGTCAGCTCCGTGGGTCCTGGCGCCTTCGGGGCCACGGCGACGTTGATCGATTTCAGTACCCTCAGCAACGACGACCTCATCACGACACAATATGCAGGGTTGGGCCTGACGGTTTCCGGCGGCCTCTATGCGGACATTGGCGGTCCTTCCGGTGCGATATTCGGGACTCCCTCGGCGTCCAACTTCTTGCCAAGCAATCCGGGTAACCCACCGTATGACACAATCGTGTTCACCTTCAGTACGCCGATGGTGCTCATAGGCATGGACGAGATCTCAAACCCGGGCAGCTTCAACATCTCAACCCCTGGAGGAGCCTTAGCCTACTCCTCATCTCTGACGCCGGGTTTTGTCGGATTTGAAGACCTGACCGGTTTCACCTCTGTCACGCTGACGGTTACCGGCGCCGCCAACAACGCGTTCGGCATTGCCAATCTGGAATTCCAAAGCTCGGTTCCGGAGCCGGCTTCGGCCCCCGTGCTCGGCGGCGCCCTGCTGTTAATCGGATGGGTCCGGCTGAGAGCTCGGCGGAGAACTGCTACCGATTAAGCAACCGGCGCTGGGACGCCCGCCAGCACCTCTTCGACGATTGCCCGCGCGGCGGACAGCGCTGGCCGCAGCGCCGCGCGCACCGGTTCCGACAGTCCGATGCCGGGATTGACATTTGCGGGCTCGATTCCCACCACAAAGAACCGCTCCGGACATTCACCCAGCAGGAGAGCCGCTGCCAGAAGCTCTGCCGCATTGCCCTCATGGGCGGTCCGGCTGTGATGGGAATCGAGTCCCAGCGCCTCCATATCCCGCAAGACATGCACTGTGCCGGGTGCGGCGCCCATCGACACGGCATCCAGGATAAGCAGGGCGGGACGCCGGGACACGCGGCCGAGGAGCATGAGACCTTGTGTACCGCCGTCCAGAAACTCCACGCGCTCGCCCCAGTCCAGGGAGGCAGGCAAGCTTGGCTGCCCCGCGTTGCGGCAAGCTGCGAACGGGCGGCCTGGGAGGCCGCCGCAGGCTGGGAGCCTGCCCCACAATTCGGAAAGCAACAGCAAACCCGCTCCATCGTCGCCGAGGAGCGGGTTGCCTAACCCCAATACAAGCAATTCAACTGACCCACTTGTCATTGTCCAGGTCGCCCTCTTCGTAGAATTTGAAACCGTCGACCATGGACGACATCAGCCCGTTCTTATACTGGTCGGAATCAAACAACACGACATAGAGATGCACGATGGCGAACACCAGGAAGAGCCATGAGAACATGTGATGCCATAGGTGCGTGCGGTACGATCCGCCGAACAGTGGCAGCACCCAACCCACCAGGCGGTCCCAGAAGCCGCCGGGATTGGTTTCGGAATAGAGCGCCAGGCCGGTCAGAATCTGCAACCACCCCAGCCCGATGACGAAGATTGTATAAGACAGCCCGGCCAGCGCGTTGTGGCCGAGGTGCACGTGCCCGCGCTGGAGGCTCAGGTAGGCGCGGGCCTGCCGGGTGAGATCCCGCCACCAGGCCGTGCGCCAGATGAACGGGAAGCCCGAGCGCGCGTAGTTGTTCCCCATCCAGAACCAGTAGATGCGCCACAGGAAACTGATCAGAAACACGAACGCGAAAGCGAAGTGTATCTCGCGCATGCGGCCCATGACGAAGTGCTTGTAAGCCTCGCCGGCGGGCGCGAGTTGCGGGTGGGCGATGTATTCGCCGGTCGCGAACAAGACCACGATACAGAGCGCGTTGATCCAGTGCGAGAGGCGGATGGGCCATTGCCAGACATAGCGGCGGCGGTAGTAACCGGCGGGCCATGCTGAAGGTGCTGTAGGTGCTGTGGATGTGGACATGACTACCTCACTACCACTTCCGCCAGTTGGCGGCCGTCCGGACCGATGACGTGCGAGGCGCAAGCCAGGCAGGGATCGAAAGAGTGTATAGTGCGCAGGATCTCCACGGGGCGTTGCGGATCGGCGACGGGCGTGTTCAGCAGCGCCGCTTCATAAGCGCCGTGCTGTCCTTTGCCGTCTTTGGGGGAAGCGTTCCAGGTGGATGGAACCACGATCTGGTAATTGGCGATCTTGCCATTGCGGATGTGGACCCAGTGGCCCAGCGCGCCGCGGGGCGCCTCGGAGAGGCCGAATCCCTTGGCTTCAGCCGGCCATGAGGACGGCTCCCACAGGGTGGTATTGGCGGTGGACGTATCGCCGGTCTTGAGATTCTCGACGAGGTGCTCGTATTCGGCGAGCAGCCAGCGCACCGCCAGGCGCGTTTCGAGGCCGCGCGCCGCTGTGCGGCCCAGCGTGGAGAACAGCGCCGTAGCCGGCACATTCAGCCGGCCCAGCGCATCGTTCACCACCTCTTTGAAATCGGGGCGCCCGGTGGCATAGCCCACCAGCATGCGCGCCAGCGGCCCCACTTCCATGGCGTTGCCCTTCCAGCGCGGCGCCTTCAACCAGGAGTATTGGCCGTTTTCATCGAGTTGTTTATAGGGCGGCTGCGGGCCGGTGTAGTGCGGCTCGGTGATGCCTTCCCAGGGGTGCAAGGCGTCCTTGCCATTGGGGTATTTGTACCAGGAATGGGCGATCTCCTCGCGCACCTGGTTGAGATCGGTGGCATCCACCGGAAGCACGTGCGAGAGGTCGCGGTTCAGGATCACGCCGCGCGGGAAGCGGAAGCGCAACGGATCGTCGACGCCGTGCTGCGGGATGTCGCCGTAGACCATGTAGTTGCCAAGGCCGCCGCCGATGCCGGCCCAGTCCTTGTAGAACGAGGCCACCGCCAGCAGGTCCGGAATGTACAGCCCTTCCACGATCTGAATGGCGTCGAGGATCAGGCCGCGGATATAGTTCAGCCGCTCCATGTTGATGGCGCTGTCGCTCTGCATGGCGATGGCGGCCGGCGAGCCGCCCACCAGGTAGTTGGGATGGGGGTTCTTGCCGCCAAAGATGGTGTGGATCTTGACGATTTCTTTCTGCCACTTCAACGCTTCCAGGTAATGCGCTACGGCCATCAGGTTGGCTTCGGGCGGCAGCTTGTAGGCCGGGTGGCCCCAGTAAGCATTGCCGAAAATGCCGAGCTGGCCGGAATCCACGAAACGCTTGAGGGTGGCATGGATATCGCTGAAGTAGCCCGGTGAGGAGGTGGGCCATGTGGGCGAAACCTTTTGCGCCAGGGCGGCTGTGGCGGCCGGGTCGGCTTTGAGGGCCGAGACGACATCCACCCAGTCGAGCGCGTGCAGGTGATAGAAATGGATCACATGGTCCTGCACATACTGGCTGGCGCCGATGATGTTGCGGATCAAGTTGGCATTCTCTGGAACCTCGATGCCGAGCGCGTCTTCGACGGCGCGCACCGACGTCAGGGCGTGAACCGTCGTGCACACCCCGCAGATCCGTTGCGCCCAGATCCAGGCTTCGC
>PKYZ01000842.1 GCA_003132865.1 Bryobacterales bacterium | reverse complement strand
GTGACGACGCGAATGCGTGAATGGCGGAGAGTGGTGATGACGACCAGAAAACGGCCCAGGTCGGTGCGGCCGATACTGGGGGTGCGTTCTTCCCCGTCGACGGTCTCGGCGTCCAAATCGAGGGGGTCGTTATCGATGACCTGTTCGGCCTCTTCAGGGGCGACTTGATGGCGGGCGATATGATCGCGATTGGCATCATCCCAGTCAAAAGCTAGGTCGGAGCTCAAAGCATATTGTAGCTACATTGTAGCCCCAAAACAAGCGATTTCCTACGTTGAGTACTGCTCCGGCGCATCGTTGCTCCGACCCTCCCACAGAAGCACTGCAGTTTCTGGAGGCACTGCAAAGAAAAGTTCGGCGGGCGAGTCCGGTCGGCCTGAGCTTCGTCCCCGCGCTGTAAACGCAAAACGCCCGGCTCAGGATGCCATTGCGGCGTCCTGGGGCTGGGCGCTTGTCCTCCGAATTAGAAAACAACTGAGGGAATTGTGCTCAGGAGACGTGTGCCATTACGCCGGAGTGCGCCGTTGCCGCGAGGTCTGCCTCCGAAACGAGTCGTTCCGCTTCGCCGGAAGCGATCCCAGCCGCGGCGAGGTCCGGACAGAAGCCCGGAATACTTGGCCTGGATTCGGACGCTTCCCTGCCTCGTTTGTTCCCGAGTGAGCGGCGGGGCCACTGACCGGAAGCGGCGCATACCAATGTACTGGGCAGGAGCGGAATGGGCAGAAGACCTCGGACTTCTCGGCGATCCCGCTTTGCGCAGCGCATCACCGTAAGTATCCGGATTCACTTCATCGACTCGGGGTGCGTTGACGGTCAGGCGAGGCCGTAGGGGAGCGAATCGCGGAATTACAGTAAGCGTCCGATGAACCCCTCTTCCCAATGGGGCGGCAGGGGTTGCATAGTAGTCTCATGACCAAAACCATTGCCGAAGAGAACGTGGCCAGCAAGAACGATCAGTGGCGCGAGCGGATCGCTGAACACGAGCGCAGCGGGATGTCCGTGCGAAGGTTCTGTAAGGAACGGGGTATCGCGGAGCATTTATTTTTCTATTGGCGCAAGCGGCTGCGGAACCAGCAGCAGCCGATGCGGTTTGCCTTGGTAGAGAGAGAAGCGGCGCGGCAGGCGCCGGCGACGGCGGCGGAGCTGGAATTGGTGCTGGCGAACGGCGAGCGTCTGCGCATCGGCACAGGGGTGGATGCCACTACGTTACGCACCGTGCTGGAAACGTTGCGCGCATGATCCACCTGCCGGCCAGCGTGCGGGTGTATCTGTGTCTGACGGCCTGCGACATGCGCAAGAGCTTTGACGGGTTGCATGCCTTGGTGCGGGAGCACCTGGAGTTGGATTGCGTTCGCAGGACATCTGTTTGTGTTCGCCAGCCGGCGGCGCGATCGCGTCAAGATTCTGTATTGGGACCGTGATGGATTCGCGCTGTGGAGCAAGCGATTGGAGGAGGGCACCTACGCCATGCCGCTGGGCGATGGCGCCGAAAAGCGTCGACGGGAGATCACGGTACAAGAATTAGGGGCTCTGCTGAGCGGCATCGACCTGCAGCAAGCGGTATGGCGCAAGCGCTACCGGCGATGCGAATAAGAAGTCGGAGTTATATTCATTTTTCTCTTGGCAAAGAGTGAGTCAGGTCTTACAGCAGATGGTGCTGGACCTGATGAAGCAGCTCGACCGCGAGTTCACCGAACGAAACAAAATCGAGATCCTGCTGCGCGAGCTATTGGATGCCAGGCGCAACCGCAAGAGCAGCAGGCGCGGCAAGTGGAAGCAGAGACGCCGGAAGCACCCGGCGGTTCCGACGATGACGATGCCGCCACTCCTGGCGCCGGCGATGCTGCTCCGCAGAAAAGGACCGGAGGCCGACAGCCTCTGGCGCGGCATCTCAAGCGCGAGCGCATCGTGCATGACCTGGCGGAGGAAGAGAAGCCCTGCGCTGCCTGCCAGCACGATCTGCGGCCCATTGGGGAAGAGTCGAGTGAGCGGTACGAATACATTCCGGCGCAACTGACCGTCATCGAGGATGTGTGCAAGAAATACGCTTGCGACTGCATGGTCAAGACGGCGACCAAGCCACCGACAGCCGATCGAAAAGAGCACGGCCGGAGCGAGCCTGCTGGCGCAAGTGATTGTAGCCAAAACCGCCGATCATCTGCCGTTGCATCGGCAAGAGAAGATCTTTGCGCGGCATGGCGTGGACATCTCGCGCAAGACCATGGGCGGGTGGCTGGCCCAATGCGCCGATCTGCTGAATCCCCTGTATGGATCGCTGAAGGAAGTTCTGTTCCAATCGAAGGTGATCGGAACCGACGATACCGGCGTGAAAATGCTGGACGTAAAGCTTCCTTTCGCGCGCACCGGTCGTATCTGGCCCTACTGCGGTGACCAAGAACATCCGGTGATCCTCTATGATTACACCGCAACGCGGGAACGTGCCGGACCGGAAAAGTTCCTCGCAGGTTATCGCGGTTACTTACAAGCGGATGCCTATGTGGATATGACGCCTTTTTCAAGGACCCCGCGCGGGGCTTGATCGAGGTCGGCTGCTGGGCGCATGCCCGGCGATATTTCCATAAGGCATTGGAGTCGGACCAGGCGCGCATGGGGCCGGCGCTGTTGCTGATTGCGCAACTGTACCGAGTGGAGGATCAAGCGCGGCCGCTGGCGCCGGAAGACCGCCTTGGGCTGCGCCAACTCCAATCGCGGCCCATCCTGGATAAGTTGCGTGACTACTTATTGGAGATCCAGGCGGAGGTCTTGCCGAAGAGTCCGGAGGGGCGCGCGGTGCGTTATACGCTGAATAACTGGACAGCGCTGACCCGCTACTGCGAGGATGGAGACTTGGCGATCGACAATAACGCCACCGAGCGCGCTATCCGCGGTGTAGCTGTCGGCCGCAACAATTGGGTGTTCTTTGGCAGCGACCAAGGCGGCAAGACGGCGGCGGTGCTGCGGAGCTTCGTGGCTTCCTGCCAGCGGGCTGGAGTGGATCCCTTCATCTGGTTCAAGGACGTCCTCTCCCGCATCGCCGCCCATCCCATTACCCGCCTCGCTGAACTTCTACCGCACAACTGGGCGACCGTCCAAGCCTGATTCCAAAACTTTCCAATCGCCGGGGACGGGCTTTGAACGGTGGCCCGTCCCGGTGATTCTCAGACGCTCACGATTTACATGCGGCAGAGGAAAGCTGAAGGGGACAGCGAGCGGAGGTAACTCAGCACTATTTTCGCGCTACACTGACTTCGTGGCGAAGAATGTGACGATCAAAATCTCGGATCAGGCGGCGCTGTGGGTGCGCCGGCGAGCAGCCGATGCGAACACCTCTGTATCCAGGCTGGTCGGCGACATGCTGGAGCGGCAGATGCGGCTGACTGACGATTACTGGCAGGCGTTCGAGCACTGGAACTCGAAGAGCGCGCTGGCCGGCGCTGGCGCGGCCAAACGCATGAGCCGCGAGGAAGTGCATGAGCGCCGCTGACCGCTTCTCCTGTATTACGTGGATCCCGTCGACTCCCGGAAGCAGGTTCGCGCCACGGAGTGGCTGGAGGCTTTGTGGATGGCAGGCGCAGGGTGTCTGAGTTGGCAGGTCCTTCACGAGTTCTACTGGAATGCAGTGCGGAAGATGCGCCTGGAACCAGCGCGGGCTCGCGAGATCGTGGGAGACTTGGCGCATTGGAAGCCCGTGGACACCACTCTCGGCCTGGTCCAGCAAGCTTGGCATTGGACTGATTCCGCGCAACTCTCCTACTGGGACGCCCTCATCCTCGCAGCTGCCCAGCGTGCCGGTGCCCGCTACCTGCTGTCCGAGGATTTCCAGCCCAACCGCCGTTACGACGACGTGCAGGTTCTCAACCCGTTCGACCATTCTGCATCTAACTTTGCCTTGTAGTTTCCGTTTCACGCCAAGGGTGAGTCACCCAGACTGTTGCCACGGCGTCGCGGCCCTGGGGTTTTATGACAACGCTTGAGTAGGGCGTGCTTGGCGTGTCGTCACGACGNNCCCGGTCCAGCGCCAGAACCGGCAGGGCGACCGTTATCGAAGCTGCCCACACCAACGTCCTGGGCGCCAGGGGAATGGGACAGAAGACGTCGGATCTCTCGGCTATACCCCTTTGCTCCGCGCATCACCGGGAGAATCCGGATTCCTACCATCGGCTGGGCGAGCAGGTGTTTTCGCGCGAGCATGGGCTTGCCCTGCAAGAACTCGTGCGGGCATTGCGCAGTCGATTCTGGCAGCAAGACCTGTCCGCATCCTGCACTGTTCATCCTGGGTGAAGGTGGGGTGCGTTCCGGTTCTGGCTTCCCTTCCCGGAGGTCGTGGGTCTTGAAAGATGTATTACACTTACAAGTACGAGTATTACCATGCAAGTCACTAGCAAAGGTCAGGTCACCATCCCCCAGGAGATTTGTAACCGGCTAGGACTTTTGCCGCATACCAAGGTTGCGTTCGAATTGGCCGGAGATCACGCCCGGATTCGCAAGGCCGGGCGCGAGGCCGGACCAAGCGCCAGAGGACGCTTGGCGCTCGATGCTCTCCGCGGCACTGCCGACCTGCCCATGAACACGGACTAGATCATGGCGCTGACACGTGGCGAGGCCCGCCCTCGCAAGCGACGCCGTTGAAACCGGCCATCACCAACTTGTCGGCGCGGCTGAGTGCGTGCGTCACAGGGTGTGTTGCAGATTGTTGGTGATCGGAGCCCGTCTGTGCGAAACTGAAGAGAGGAGTTAGCTTTGCGCACAAAAGCGCTGACCAGAGATACCGAGAGCATCACGCGGCTGACAGAATTGCTCATCAAGGCCGCCCAGCCCAACCGCATCATCATGTTGGGTTCCCAGGCACGTGACGAGGCAGGCGAAGACAGTGATTTCGACGTCATGGTCGTCGAGGAGGCCGTTTCGGATCGAGTCGGCGAGATGGTGCGATTGAATCGGTTGCTGCGCTCTCTAGACATCCCCGTGGACTTGCTCGTGGTGAGCGCAGAGAAGTTCAATTACTGGTGCGACACACCAGGGAATGTTTATTTCGAGGCGGCCACTGAAGGCGAAGTCCTCTATGAAGCAGCGTGAACAAGCCCTGCTGTTGCTCCGCAAGGCCGCTTAGGATGAAGCTCTGCTCGATGAAGTGCTCAGCTCAGACCAAGTCAGCGATGAAATTGTCGGATTCCATTGCCGGGAATGCCCGGAGCTCCGTG
>PKYZ01000870.1:244-2845 GCA_003132865.1 Bryobacterales bacterium | reverse complement strand
CAGTGCTTTCGACACATGTGCAATCTCGAAAGCGTGAAGACCTACGAGGGCACGCACGATATCCATCTGCTGGTGCTCGGCCGGCACATCACCGAAATGTCGGCCTTCGCCGGCTGATCAGTTATTCAGGTCACGCCGTCGCACTGCCGGCGTCGTCGCTGCCAAATTGGATTCCCTGGGCCAGCGGAAGTTCGGTGGAAAAATTAATCGTATTCGTCTGCCTGCGCATGTAGCTCTTCCACGAATCGCTTCCGCTCTCCCGTCCGCCGCCAGTGTTCTTTTCACCGCCGAACGCGCCGCCGATCTCCGCGCCGCTGGTGCCGATGTTGATGTTGGCGATGCCGCAATCGCTGCCGGCGTGGCTCAGGAAGCGCTCGGCGGCGATGAGGTTGGTCGTGAACATGGCCGAGGAGAGGCCCTGCGGCACATCGTTGTGCCATTGAATCGCCTGGTCGAGATCGTCGAATTCCACCAGATAGAGAATCGGCGCGAAGATCTCCTCGCGCAGGATGGGCATGTCCGGCTTGGCCTTCACCAGGGTAGGCTCGACGAAGCAGCCGCCCAGCCGACCGCCGCCGTAGATCACTTCCCCGCCCTGCCGGCGGACGGTGTCGAGACCTTCCATCATGTCCTCGACGGCCCACTGGTTCACCAGCGGACCCATGAGCGTGCGCGGGTCGAGCGGGTTGCCGATCGAAACCTGTTTATATGCGCTGACGAGCGCGTCCGTCATCCGGCCGGCGACGCCCTTTTGCAGGAACAGCCGGCGCGTGGTGGTGCAGCGTTGTCCGGCGGTGCCCACCGCGCCGAACAGCACCGCGCGCAGGGCCAGGTCGAAATTCGCGTCATCCATCACGACGATGCCGTTGTTGCCGCCTAGCTCCAGAATCGTCCGGCCCATCCTGTGCGACACCGTCTGCGCCACTCGCCGGCCAACCTGCGTGGAGCCGGTGAAGCTGATCAGTGGGACACGCGCGTCGTTCAGCATGGCTTCGCCGACCGGATCGCCGCGTCCGATCACCAGGTTGAAGATGCCCTTCAGCCCGTGGCGGTCGAGCACGCGGTTCGAAATCTTCTGCACGGCGATGGCGGTCAGCGGCGTGTCGGACGACGGTTTCCAAAGCACACAATCGCCACAGACCGCCGCGATCATGGCGTTCCAGGACCACACTGCCACCGGAAAATTGAACGCGCTGATGACGCCGGCCACGCCCAGCGGATGCCACTGCTCGCACATGCGGTGGCCGGGCCGCTCGCTGTGCATGGTCAAGCCGTACAACTGGCGCGAGAGGCCCACGGCGAAGTCCGCCACGTCGATCATCTCCTGCACTTCGCCCTGACCTTCGGCGCGGATCTTGCCCATCTCCATGGTGACCAGCGCGCCCAGATCGGCTTTCGAGCGGCGCAGCTCATCGCCCATCTCGCGCACGATTTCGCCGCGCTTGGGCGCTGGAATCATGCGCCATTCGCGAAAGGCGCCGGCGGCGTGCGCGGCCACGCTCTCGTAGTCGTCGCGACCGGCCATGCGCACGCGCGCGATGACGGACCCGTCCGCCGGATTGATGGAAGCCAGTTCGCCGCCCGAGGGATTGGGAATCCAATCGCCGTCGCAGGCGCCGGAATTGACCGGCTCAATTTCCAACCGTTCCAAGACTTCGTTCGCAGTTGCTGTCATTGTCGATCTCCGCAAGCGTTTCCGCAAGCCAGGCAAAGGCCTGGGGGCCGGTGGCGAATCGCCGGCCGGCCGTCGCAGCCCTTTGCCGCATCCTTTCTACTACCGCCGCTTGAAAGGCGGGGTCGTGCCATTCCGAAAAACCTTGGGCGTGGCTGATGCGCACGCCCGCATCGCGCGTGGTGGCGCCGCACTTCTTCACCGCGCGCACGTGAAACGGATCGCCGATGATATCGCGTTCCGTGGCGTCCACCGCCAGGTCGATGAGCGCTTCCGGATCGCAAGGCAGCAGCGGCGCCAGCGTGGCGTATACCGCAATGCCCGCGGCGCGCAGGCTGCGCACGGTTTCCAGGCGCTTGGGCGTGGGCGCGCAGTGCGGCTCATACAGGCGGCGCACGCGCTCGCTATCCGTGGTGATGGAGAAGCTCACGCGCAACGTGGTGCGTCCGGCGAGGCGCTCGAGGCGCGCGAGGTCGCGCAGGATCAGCGGGCCGCGCGTCTGTATGGCGAAGACCTGCGGCGGACGCGCGATCAGCTCATCGAGCAGTCGCGGCATCATGCATTCGGTCTCCTCGGCCGGCTGATACGGGTCCACCAGCGGCGAGCAGTAGATGGTCTGGTGGGGCCGCAGCGATGCGCGCAGCAGGGAGGGCGCGTTGCTCTTGAAGGTGGTGAAGCGGCCCCAATGGTTCCAGTCGTCCGGTTTCAGCCCGCCATAGATGCGCATGGTGGGGACGTAACAATAGGTGCAAGCGAACGTGCAGTTGCGCGCCGGCGAGAGCGAGTGCGTGAAGCCCGCCTGGGCGATGAAGCCCGACGTGGGGGAGAGAATGCTGGCGGACTCGGCGCGGTAGATCTCGAAACGCACAGCTACTATTGTAACGATCAAAGCCCAAGTGGGTGGATCAAAAGAGGGTGGTGGGTTGTGG
>PKYZ01000870.1:0-238 GCA_003132865.1 Bryobacterales bacterium | reverse complement strand
GGGGGGCAGATTGCTAACGGGTATCGGGGGTGGCGGGAGCGCAGGAGACCGGATGGTTCGCGGCGCCCTCCGACATTACATAAGCGGGGGGCGGGACATTCGGTTCGGCTGGCTGGCGATCCGGCGCGGGCGCGGCTTTTGCGGCTTGCGTTGTTTGGATGGGCTGCTGCCGTTGGCGCTCCCGCTTCAGTTGTAAGCGCTCCAGTTCCCGCATGGCAGTGGTGAAGGAACGCTCCAG
>PKYZ01000434.1:29962-30102 GCA_003132865.1 Bryobacterales bacterium | reverse complement strand
GTGCAGCGTGCGGCCGGAGCGCCTGGATGTGGCCTTCGCGCGCGACCGTATGCGCAACCAGCATTACTCGACCGCCATCCTGCAAGCCATGCAGCCGCTCGTCGAGCCTGGCGCGCGGCTGCTGGCGGTGACCTCGGTGG
>PKYZ01000434.1:0-29948 GCA_003132865.1 Bryobacterales bacterium | reverse complement strand
ACGAGCTGGGCCACACCTTCGGTCTGCGGCACTGCGACGACTGGCGCTGCGTGATGACGTCCAGCCACGCAGTGGAGCGGCTGGACGTGAAGGGCGCGGAATTTTGCTTCTTGTGCGGGCGCGTGGTGGCGGGGGCTCGCGCGCCGGTGTTGGTGTAAGACCTAAGGCAAACCGCCCCGTACCGGGCACGCACGCAGACCCTCCGGCTCTGTCACTCCGGCTGCCTCAAACTGTTCCCGATATCGTTCATTGCCGGAAGGTATTTCCGCCTACTCGGAACGCGCAAATCGGAGTAGTGGCACCGGAATCGCCGCGCGGTCCCTAGGGTACCGTATCGAGCCAAACTAGGCCGCAAGGACGCGACATGCAGCCCAGCACCGAACCAGTTTGCGTGGTGATTAAGCGAGGGGAAGCCCACCCCGGGAAGCAGGACCTCGACTATTTTACGGGTGTGTCTGCCGAGACAGCCGGATCGAAGAGGCTGTGTATGCATCTGGTCGCGATTCCTCCACGGGGCCGGGCGAAGCCGCACCTGCATGCGCATCATGAGAGTGCCATTTATATGCTCGCCGGCGAAGCCGGNNAAAGGGTCCGCCCCACGAGCGGCCAAGCGCTCGACCATCGGTACTCGCTGGCTTCCCGCACCAACCCTGCCCGCACAGGATTCCCCTCAATGCAGTTCCGGATCTTCTCGAACTCCCGCGCATGCCGCACCAAGTGGTCATAGCTCTTCCTGCCAAAAGGGGCTTCCCGTCAATGCCAACATCGTGTTGGCTCGCTTGGCAGTGATGCCTCTTAACGATTTCGTCAGTTTGGGCAACGTCACCGCCGGATCAGCCAGCAAGTGAACGTGGTTTAGCACGACCACGAAGGCGTGTAAGACGTAGTGCCCCAAGATATTGGCATTGTACTGGATGGCCTCTACGAGCATGTCTGCAACGGCCGCGGGGTCCGCCCCACTCAGCACTCATCTATAGTAATAGGCGGCGACTTCATGGGAATGACAGACCTCCTCGCACGCCAATCCGCACCGCGGCTGCGCTGGTGCGTATGCGGGCTGCTGTTCTTCGCCACCACCATCAACTACGTCGATCGCCAAGTGCTCGGGCTGCTCAAGCCCGTGCTCGAAAAGGAACTCGGCTGGCGCGAGGCGGACTACGGCTGGATCGTCTCCGCGTTCCAACTGGCCTATGCGCTGATGATGCCCTTCGCCGGCCGCCTGATCGACTGGGCGGGCACGCGCCTGGGCTATGCGGCGGCCGTAGCGCTGTGGAGCGTGGCGGCCATGGGGCACGCGCTGGCGCGCAGTGCGGCGGGCTTCGGAGTGGCGCGCTTCGCTCTCGGGCTGAGCGAGTCCGCGAACTTCCCAGCCGCCATCCGCACGGTGGCGGATTGGTTCCCGCAACGCGAGCGCGCTCGGGCCATCGGCATCTTCAACAGCGGCGCGAATATCGGCGCCATTCTCGCCCCTTTGGCGGTCCCTTATCTGGCGCTGCACTACGGGTGGCGCTCGGCGTTCATTGTGACTGGCGCGGCCGGCCTGGCTTGGGTGCTGCTCTGGTGGTGGTTCCTTCGCGGACCGCGCGGTCAGCCGCCCCTGCCTTCGGTGGAAGAGGAACTCGCGCGCCCGCCGCTCGGCAGCCTGCTCACCAGCCGTCCAGCCTGGGCGTTTATCCTGGGCAAGTTCCTCACCGATCCGGCCTGGGTGTTCTACCTGTTCTGGCTCCCCGGATTCCTGAACCGCGTCTACGGGCTGGATCTCGCCCATCTGGGACTGCCGATCATCGTGGTGTATCAGGCCTCGGCGGTGGGATCGATCGGCGGCGGCTGGATTTCCACCGCGCTCTTGAAGCGCGGATGGACGCCCAATCGCGCGCGCGAAGCGGCCATGCTCATCTGCGCGGTGGCGGTCACCCCGGTGATCTTCGTGGACACGGCGCGCGCCAACATGTGGCTGGTGGTGGCGCTGGTCGGTGTGGCCACCGCCGCGCATCAGGGCTGGTCCGCAAATTTGTATACGCTGGCTTCCGACTTATTCCCGCGCGGCGCGGTGGGATCGGTGGTGGGCCTGGGTGGTCTGGGCGGAGCCGTGGGCGGCATGCTGGTGGCGCCGCTGGTCGGATATTGGCTCGACTGGTCGCACGGCGCGTATGGACCGTTGTTTGTGATTGCGGGATCTGTTTACTTGGTGGCGTTTGCGGTGATCCATTGGCTGGTGGGGAGGGACTAACCCATTACTCAAGATGGACAGGCCAGGAGGCCTGTCCCACCTAGCTAGTCCCCCAGGCCCAGATACTCCTTCGCATTCCGGTAACAGATGTTGCGGATCATCGGACCTACTAAGTCATCGCTATCCGGAATCAGGCCATTCTCCATATCTCCGCCAACCAAGTTACACAGTACGCGCCGGAAGTACTCATGCCGCGGATAAGACATGAAAGAGCGCGAGTCCGTAATCATGCCGATGAAGCGCGAGAGCAGGCCGGTATTCGAGAGCGCATTCAGTTGCCATTCCATGCCCTCCTTTTGATCCAGAAACCACCAGCCGCTGCCGAACTGTATCTTGCCTGCAGTCTTGCCGTCTTGAAAGTTGCCGATCATGGTGGCGAAGGCATAATCGTCCACGGGATTGACGTTATAGACGATGGTCTTCGGCAATGCGTCTTCGGTCTCCAGGCGGTCGAGGTATGCGCCCAGCGCGGCCACCTGCGGCCAATCGCCGATCGAGTCGAAGCCGGTATCGGGTCCAATCTGATGGAGGCGGCGGGTGTTGGCGCTACGATATGCGCCCAGATGCAGTTGCTTGGTCCAGCCTTTCTCCGCGTCAAGATGACCGAAGAACAGCATCATATATGATGCGAACTGGGCGTGCTCCTCCACGCCGGCGGCCTGCTCGTTGCGCGCCCTATCGAAGATCGTGGCAGCCGCTGGCTCGGAGCAGAAAGCGGCGTAGCACTGGTTCAGCCCGTGGTCGGAGAGCCGCGCGCCTAGGGCATGAAAGTCGTCGTGACGCCGCCGCAGGGCGTCGGTGAAGTCCTGCAGGCAGCCGATATCCACATTGCTGGCGGCCGCCAGCCGCTCTACCCAAGGGTTGAAGACGTCCGGAAGATGGACGTTGAGGGCCTTATCGGGACGAAATGCCGGAAAGACGCGAGTCGCCATGCCTGAAGCAATGCTCGACCCCCGAATCGCCCGATGAAAGGAGAGATCGTCGGCCGGATCGTCGGTCGTGCACAGGTGGGTCACATGAAACCGGTTCAAGATACCGTGCGCGCGCAATTCCGGTGTGGCCAGCAGCGCGTTCGCATGGTCCCAGACGCGCGGCGCACTCTGCTCATCGAGCAGTTCATCGATGCCGAAGTAGCGCTTCAATTCAAGGTGCGTCCAATGATACAGCGGATTGCGCAGCGTGTGCGGCACCGTGCCGGCCCAGGCCAGGAACTTCTCGTACGGGCTGGCATCGCCGGTCGCATAGCGCTCGCCGATGGCATTGGCCCGCATCGCGCGCCATTTGTAGTGATCGCCCTCCAGCCAGATCTCGGAAAGATCGCGGAATTGCCGGTTTTCCGCGATGTGTTTTGGCGAGAGATGGCAATGATAGTCGAGAATCGGCTCGCCCTCGGCAAAGGTGCGATAGAGACGTTTCGCGGTCCGATTGTTGAGCAGGAAATCTTCCGTGATGAAGGGCATCGCGCGCCAGGCTCCCAGCCAACAGCATAGCCGAAATGCGGCCTGGGAGGCCGCCGCAGGCCGAGGGCCTGCCCCACAAATCTGCCCCACACATTCAAGACTCGCGAATCCCGCTCCACTCGGGCAGAAGATCGAACCGGGTCCTGACACTCGCCACCGGCTCCCCAATCTGGTGTATCGATCTCACCAGTTCCTCTACGTCGCCCACCGCCAGCCTGAGATACTCGATCCTGTGCGGATCGATCGACATGATCTGACAGCAACTCGCATCCACTGCCGCCAAATCCCTGCCCGCGACCACCACTCCCGCCCGCTTGGGCCTGCCCTGAATCGGCCCGTTGCCTTCCATCCCGACGATCCCGTCGACTATGGCAAAATGCCTCGGCAGCGTGTGGTATAGATCTGCAATGCAACCGGGAATCCCGGCCCAGTGCAGGATGTTCTTGGGCCATCCGTACACTCCACCCGAGACCGTTCCGAACAGGTTCTTCATGCTCAACGTGGCCCCCACCCAGTGATGCGTTTTCATCTTGGGCATGGNNTATCTTCGAACCGTGGGATAGTCTCGAAATACCCCGCGGCCTCCGCCATGTCCAGCGTGTTCCGACGGTGGCCTGGGCCTTCCCCGATCCGGACCTCCGCCCCCAACTCGCGGAAGGCTTCCAAGGCCGCATGCACCAGCAGGGGATGCGTATTTATGGGGCTGTCCGGCTCGAACTCGACCAGATTGGGTTTGAGCAGCACGCGTTTCCCGCGGACATCCAGACGATGTTCCGCCAGTACCCGGCGAAGGTCGCCGTACAACTCCTGACTGTAATCCGGCCGGCGCACAACCGAAACCAGCGCCTCGCCAGGCGCTGCGGCGCGATGTCGCGCGCAACCGGCCAAAGCCAGACCGGCCGCCGACCCTGTCAGAAACTCGCGCCGATTCAAACCTGACATGCGCATTACTCCAGAAACGGATTCCGGCCCTCGGCGGCAGCCGACGCCAGCAGCGCCAAGGCGGCATTTTGGATGGTCCGGGGCGGTCGCGCCGGCAGAGGAGCGTTTGGCGGAAGCTGCTTTTGGGCCAGCAATCCCAGACGCAGCCAGCTTTCCCCCTCCGATGTCCGGCACCCGGGCAACTGCGCCTGCGCCCAGTGGCAGGCTTTGCGGATTCCCGGTGAGTCCTTGCCGCTCAACGCCAGCAGCGCCACTCCGGTGGTCTCCGGATAGGAACGCGCGTCATAGTCCAAAGCCCGCGCCGCCCCATGGTTCCAGCCTCCGTCGCTGCAGGCGTGCTGCAACAGATACGAGGCCCCCATGTCCAGGCGCGCGAGAATTTGCGCGGAGTCTGCGCATCGCGCAGCCTTGCGCAGGGCGAGCATCGACAATGCCGTGGGAGTCACCCACGCGCTGGTCCCTGGAAACCACGGCCAGCCATCATAGCCGTGATAGCCCTGGGCATTTCCCGTTAAGAACTGCTGGACCCGGCTCAGAAAGCTGGTTTCCTCGCCGGTCTGCTGTACGATCCAAACAATGCCGCGCCGGTAGGTATCCTTACCGAGCGCCGCAGGCCCCAGCAACGCCGCTGCCGCAGTCACCCAGGCACTCTGGCGGACAGCCGGCTGCGCCGGCCAGCCGCCATCGGGACGCTGCGCGGCATTGAGCCACCGGAGCCCCCTTTCGACCGGTTCGGCAACCGATCCTTGCCCCATCAGAGCCAACAGCGCGTACGCCGTAGGCTCGGTCCAGGACGGCCCGCCCCGCTGGTAAGGCCAGCCGCCATCCGGGTTTTGGGACACCAGCAGGGAAACCATCAGCCTCCCATCCCTAGGTCGATACCGCGGGCGGCAGCAGGCCCCTGGCCGGTAACGTAACAGGCCCTGCCCGCCCTCACTGCCGCCCCTTCCCCCAACTGCCGCGCGCCGAACTCACCAACACCCTAGCTCGCCGCAGTGGACAGTTGCGAGCTGGTCTTCGACCAAATCTGGTTGATGCTGTTACCGGCGGTGGAAAATAACGCCGCCGAGGCCAATGCCACGAACGCCAGCATCAACGTGTACTCGATCAGGTCCTGACCTTGTTCCTCACGCCACAAACGCGCACAAAACGTCTTCATATGTATTAGCTCCTTTTGCCTCACACTTCTAGTCACGGGATGGCCGGTCGGCGCACCACCGATCACCATCACGTATGCACGGGACGGGCCACGGCTTCCGAGCGTTAAGTCCCATTTTTGCTATGATTTGCCCTCAGACGTTGCACCATCCACTGTACAAAATTGAGATGCGTGCCCAGAAATGATGCAGTGAGACGGGCCAATCCGTAGCGAGCGCAGTTCGCGGAACGTATCAACGTTCAAACGAATCTGAAAGGTAGCGCAGCGCATCTGCCCGCCGGCTAATGCGCATGCTCAGCCAACCTTCGTGTGCCCATCGCACATGCCGCGCGATGGTAACCTGTTCGCCGCGCACCCGTTACCGGCTGGCATACTCCCGTGTGGAGTCCCTCGGTGCTGGCGGGATTTCGCGCCAGTGCCTTCACCGTGTGGCCGTCCGCTAGAACTAGCCGGAAGGTTGCCGGAAAGTCGTTATCGCAAAAGGTCGTTGTCGCAAGGGCAGCGACGGCATCCTCTCCGAGATCGCGGCAGGGCGGGGTTACCGGCGGCGGGATGTATTTCGCTTTGAATGCGAGGCTGCCCAAGCCCGCGCCGCGGGCGCGGCAGTTCCATCCGAAATCGGGCGCGGTGGGCACGCCGGTGCGGATCTGGGGATCCGACCTGCTTTCGGCCGCGGTCGAATTCAATGGAATTACCGCGGCGGTGGTCTCCAACAGCGGGCACAATTACGTCTGGGCCACGGTTCCCTCGGGAGCCACCACCGGACCGATCACGATCACGACGCCGGGCGGGACTTACACGACGCACGCCAGCTTTGCGGTGGAGTAGCCGCCTCGCCCACAGCTTGCCAACGGTAGCGAAATGGGAGGATCTGCGGAAGACCCTGTTGAAGACCAGCCGGAAGCAACTGCTGAAGGGGCCTGTGGGCCGCTCCGGACTCGCCGGACGCGCTGGCCATCGGCTACATTGACTTACACCTTTCACTAGCCTGCTGGCGCACGGACTTTGGCGTGCCGTGCCCCACTCCTTGGGACGTAGGTGCGGTGAGCGCCCAACGCTAATCGGCTGGCCGACTCCCTTGCTGCCGTGCCCAAAAAGGCACAAAAACGCACAACAACCCGTGAAAAGTAACCGACCAAACCCAAACAAATAGGGGTTATGACCGTGCGCAAATGGGGGTGGTCACGCTCCTAAAGGGCCGCTCTAGCACAACCCCTGCCTCCGGCCTCCGACCTGCGGCCCCTGCCCCGCTGCCCGGCGCGCGCTAGACTGGCCTTAGGTGCCCAGGAACATCCTGATATCGGCCGGCGAAGCGTCGGGCGATCTCTATGCCGCCCTGTTGGTGGATGAGTTGCGCCGCATCTGGCCGGACGCGCAATTTTTCGGCTGCACCGGTCCGCGCATGCGCCGCGCCGGCGTCGAAACCGTGGTGGACGCCGCGAACCTGGCGGTCGTCGGGCTGCTCGAGGTGGTCTCCCACATTCCCCGGATTTACGGCGAGTTCCGCAAGCTGCAGGCCGCCGCCCGCCGTCGCCGGCCGGAACTCGCCATCCTTACGGATGCCCCCGATTTCCACCTGCGGCTGGCCCGCAAGTTGCACCGCCAGGGCGTCCCCGTCGTGTACCTGGTGGCGCCGCAGGTGTGGGCCTGGCGCAAAGGCCGCTTGCCAGGCATGCGCCGCACGCTCCGCCACGTGCTCTGTATCTTTCCCTTCGAAGAGGAGTTCTTCCGCGGCCACGGCCTGCCGGCCACCTACATCGGCCATCCGCTGGCGGGCTTGGTGAAGCCCAGTCTCTCGCGCGCGGAATTTTTTCGGAAACACAGACTTCCTCCAGGCCGTCCATTAGTATCGGTGTTGCCTGGAAGCCGCCGGGGAGAAGCTGCCCGGCATTTGCCGCCTCTGCTGGACGCCGTGGGGCGTCTTTATCGCGACCAAGCCGCCAGTTTCATTCTGCCCGCATCGGCAACGGCCGGCGTGGGCTTCTTTCAGGAGCGAATCGGCGGGGCTCCAATACAGGTCATCGACGGGGAAAACTGGGATTCTATCGCGCATGCCGACCTCGCCCTGGCGGCCAGCGGAACGGTAACCGTGGAAGCGGCCCTGCTCGGTACGCCGATGGTTACGTTTTACAAAGTTACAGCCGCAAGCTGGCTGTTGGGCCGCATGCTGGTGCGGGTGCCTTTTTATTCAATGGTGAACTTAATCGCGGGGCGCGCCGTGGTCCCCGAGCTGATGCAATCGAACCTGACCGGCGAACGTCTGGCCGCCGAAGCCCAGCGGCTGCTGCGCGACGATGGCGCACGCGCCCAAATGCGCGCGGATCTCGCCGAAGTGGCGGCCCGGCTGTCGGGCCCCGGCCGGTTATCCCCGCAATCGGGGCCCATGGCTCGCGCCTCCGCCATAATCCAAGATCTTATGGAAGGACAACTCGCACATGTTTCGTAGCTGCCCGACAGGCTTCCGGCCTGCCATATTCACCGCCCTGGCGCTCATATCCCTGGCTGCCGCCACCCAGGCGCAGGAGCGCCGCGCGCACATTCGAGTCGAAAATTATACAATCGACGCCCAAGTGCAGCCGGCCACTCAAGCCCTCATCGCCACCGCCGAGGTGCGCTTCGTCCCACTGGACAACAACACCAGCTCGGCCGCCTTCGAGTTGAACAATGCGCTGACTGTCTCGCGCGTGGTCGATGGCAAGGGTACTCAGATCAACGACACGCGCAACCAGCAGGATTTCACCGTGCGGCTCAGCTTCGACCAGCCTCTGCCAAAAGGCCAGCCCGCCACGCTGAAGTTCACCTACGAAGGACGCCTGAGCGGCAGCGAAGACTCCCCCGTCTACGGCATCAAGTTCGCCGCCATACACCCCGACTACGCCTTCCTGCTGTACCCCGCGCGCTGGTTCCCCATCAGCGGTTACACTACCGACCGCTTCACGGCGGACTTGCGCATCACGGTCCCCACCGGATACCAGGTTTTAGGCAGCGGCATCGACACGCACCAGGCGGCCGGTGACAAGGTGGTCTACAGCTTTCATTTCGATCACCCGTCCTTTCCCGGCAGCATCGCGGTGGTGCGCGATCCCGGAGCCAAGGTTTCCTCCGAGGGTGTCACCAGCACGCTGTACTTCCGCGGCGATGAGAAGGGGATGGCGCAGCAGTATGGCGAGCAAATCGGCCAGATGATGACCTTCTTCACGGGCGATTTCGGTCTGCCGCCCTACGCCAACCTCACTGTGGTGGAGACGGAAAATGGCGCGCCCAACGGCTATGCCGCGCCCGGTTTGATCTTCCTGAATCCGCATGCCATCGGCAAGCAGGTGGGGGCCAAATTGTTGGCCAACCAAATCTCCCGCCAGTGGTGGGAGGTGCTGGTATCGCCCACCACCCGCAATCATCTCTGGCTCACCAACGGCCTGGCGTCCTACTCGGAACTCCTCTGGACGGAGCATACCGCCGGGCCCGGCGCCGTCGAATCGCAATTCCGCGAGGACGCCGTGGAGGCCCTCACGGTGGACAACGTTCCCGTCATCCAGTCGGGGCGCATGGAGGACTATTCTCCGGAGCTGTGGGCGCTGACCGGCAGCAAGGGTGCGGCCGTTCTGCACATGTTGCGCTTCGTCGTCGGCGATCAGAACTTCACGCAAACGTTGAAGGAGTTCGCCACGCGATACAGTTGGAAATCGGCGTCCACCGAGGACTTCAAAAAGGTGGCCCAAGACGTCTCCAAGCAGGATCTCGGCTACTTCTTCATCCAATGGATCGAATCCTCGGGCGCGCCCGAATTCAAGCTGGAGTACACTATTTTCCGCACGCAGAAAGGCTTCCGCGTGATGGGCAAAGTGGCGCAGGACATGGATACCTTCCGCATGCCCGTGGATCTGAAGATCGAGACCGAGGGCAATCCTGAAGAAAAGCGCGTGGAAGTCGTAGGCACCTCTTCGGAATTCAGCGTCGACACCTTCGGCAAGCCCAAGAACGTCATCATCGACCCCGACCGCCGCGTCCTGCGCTTCAACAACCAGGTGCGCACGGCGGTGGCCATCCGCCGCGGCGAGCAGTTCATGGAAGTGGGCGAATTCGGCGATGCGCTGAAGGAGTATCAGAAAGCGCTGGAGAACAACCACAACAGTTCCATGGCCCACTATCGCATCGCCGACGTGTACTTCACGCAGAACAACTACCAGTCGGCCGCCAACTCGTTCCGCGATGCGCTAAACGGCGACCTGGAACCCAAATGGATCGAGGTCTGGGCGCACATCCACCTCGGAATGATCTTCGACATCAGCGGCCAGCGCGACCGCGCGGTGAACGAATACAACCTGGCGGTGCGCACCAAAGATAATACCCAAGATGCGCAGGAAGAAGCCGCCAAGTATCTGAAGACTCCCTACGAGCGCCAAAAAAGGCCCGAATCCGACCAATAGGGACGGCCACTTCGAACCAGATCGATCACTGTTATTCCATCCGGAAACGCTTCCGGAGTTCGTCTGCATCTCCCAGATCTTTCGCGCGGCCCGTCGATTCTTTGTTGTGGATCGGCGCCTCCCGCCCGATGAACTGAGTGGCCACGCCATCGAGCATGCCTGCCGTGCGGCTTTCCCATGCGTCATTAAAACGACAGCCCGCCGCCAAACAGGTGATCGCCTGGTAACCGGAGCCATGCTGGAGTGCGGGCATCGACAAAAGCGCCAAGTACATGTCGGCCTTAGCTGCCGAGTCGCGCTTCTTCAATTCTTGCGCAGATTAGACGCCAGCGCAGCATGACGGGCAGTTTCTGATCCTGATTTACGGCCCCCGGCCGTCCGCGCTGGAGTCCTGCCCCACGAAGCTTGATACCCTAGCGGCTTATGAGAATCACGCATCTTAGCACGGCGGTCATGGAATCGAACTTCGACTGGACCATCGTGAAGGTGGAAACCGACGACCACATCACCGGCTATGGCGAAGCCTTCCTGGGGCCGGGACTGACCGCGGTGATCCAGGAATTCGGGGAGATTCTGAAAGGCGAGGACCCTACCTCGATCGACCGCGTGCTGCGGCGCATGCGCGCCAGTTGCGTGCATGCTTCGCCGGGCCTGGCTTTCCACGCCATACACGGCATCGAAACGGCGCTTCTGGACGCCATCGGCAAGCGTTACAAGCTGCCTATCTGGCAGATACTGGGCGGAAAGTATCGCGACCACGTGCGCATGTACGCGGATTGCCACGCGGGCGAAGCGCTGGAGAGCATCACGCCGCTGCTGGTGCCGCGCGATCCGCAATGGATGCGGGCCGCCGGCGATGCGGAACGTCAGAGCCTGGTCAGGCTGAAGCATCACGGTTGGGACGCCTCGGGCGTTGAGCACCTCACGCCGGAGGCCTATGGCCGGCGGGCGCGGGAGATGGCCGCGCGCGGCTTCCGCATCCTGAAGTTCGATGTGGATGTGCCGACGCCGTACGAAACCGACGAGTACAACCGCGATCTGAGCGAGCAGGAAATCGAGCACGCGGCGGCGCTGGTGGCCGGTGCGCGGGAGGCAGTGGGCATGGGCGTCGGGCTGGCGATCGATTGCCATTGGAACTACGGCGTGCAGGCGGCCATCGGCCTGGCGCGCGCGCTCGAGAAGTACAAGCTGCTGTGGCTCGAAGATCCCACGCCGCCGGAGAATATCGGCGCGCTGGGCGTGGTGCAGCGCAATACCAGCCTGCCGGTGGCCACCGGAGAAAACCACTATTTCCGCCAGGATTTCGAACGGCTGATGGTCGACGCAGGCCTGCGCGTGCTGGCGCCGGACGTACAGAAGATCGGGCTGTGGGAGGGGCGCAAGATCGCCGACCTGGCGGACATGCACTATGTCAACCTGGCGTGGCACAACATCAGCAGCCCGCTCGGAACCATGGCTGGAGTACACCTGTGCGCCGCCATTCCCAATTTCCTGGCGCTCGAATGGCATGCGGCCAGCGTGCCGTTCTTCGATGCTTTGGTGAAGGGAAGGGAAGGGCCGCTCATACAGGACGGCAAGATCGCAGTTCCAGACGCGCCCGGCCTGGGCATCGAACTCGACGAAGACGTGGCATATAAGTACCGCAAGCCCGGCGAGAAGTTCTTCGGAGATTGAGACGGCAGGGAAACCGTCACGCTATGAGATGCGGCGCCGCGATACTGATGAACTCGCGGGATGTGATGACCTTGGTCTTCTTCCAGAACTTTGGGAAGTGCCGCTGATTTCCGGTGATGAGGTAATCGGCGCGTGCGGCGTCGGCGCATTCAAGGAATATACTGTCGTCCGGATTGTGGCGATGTCCAGGGGGCAGGACGGGGCGACAGAGTAAGCGCGGTTTTCGATGAGTTGCAGGATCTGCTGCTGCAATCCTTTACGGATCCGGAGCTCCCGCCGCGATAGAACTTCCCGGTACTCCGCCACAATGGCTTCGGAGACGTAGAGCCTGGCCGGTTTGGTGATGGCAGGCAGGACTACGGTGCGCTGCAGGCCGTCGGGTTTAAGCGCCGCAGAAACGGCGACGTTGGTGTCGATGACGAGCCGAAGCGGGATCATCCACGCTTCGGCTTCTGCGCGCGCGTCGTTTTGACGATCTGGTCAATCTCTCGCGATGTGAGCCCGTCCGTGCCCTTGCGTTTGGATTCCTCACCGATGATCCGCAGCACCTCCGGCTCAGGGGCGGCCAGCCGCACATAATCCCGGATGCCGAGCGGCACCGCCTTGGGAGCGTCCCGCCTTTCCGATGACTAGCGAGCGGCGCTCGTCTTCAACCCGCCGCAAGAGCTTGCCGAAGTTGGCGCGGGCGTGGAGGGCAGAGACGACTCTAGTCCCATTCTTGCCGGTTGTTAGCATTCCCGTAGATTCTTTCCAGTTCAATTATACGGATAGTATCCGCGATGTGGCTACTCGCAGCGGAGCGCGGCCGTTCGGGCTGGCATTCTATAAGTGGTTTGCCAGACCTCTCCAACGTTCATTTTCTGGAAAGGGGGCTGAACTGGTCTACCATCGCGTACATCGTGTTTGTATGCCTGGCGGCGGCGACTAGCTTCTTGCTGGCCCTCTTTGCGTGCCGGGTCACGTTCGCAAAGGACGCTTACAAGGTGCAGCGGCGCCTGGAAAGGCCGACGATCTGACGCAGTTTGAAGGCGTGGGCGATGCGAAAGCCACCTTGATTCTGGCGGCCATCGAGTTCGCCCGGCGCCGAATCAAACCGGAGGGGGCGAAGATTGAAACACCAGCCGACCTCCAGCCTCAGGTCCGGCACTACGCGGATCGGGAAACAGGAACATTTCCTCTGCGCCACAATCAATGGAGCAAATGAGGTTCTGAACGTCCGAGTCGTTTCGATAGGTCTGATCGACCGCAGTCCCGTCCACCCGCGCGAAGTCTTTGCAGATGCGCTTGCAGACCGCGCCTCGGGGGTGATCGTCGCCCACAATCATCCCAGTGGACAACTCGAACCGTCAACGGGCGATGTCAACATCACCGCCCAGCTTAATTGAGGCTGCTGGCGCCATCGTGGGCATTGAGCTATTGGACCACATCATCTTCAACCGCACAGGATACTTCAGTTTTCTGGAAGACGGGAGGTTGTAGGGTGGGAGACGCCCATTCGATAACAAGCCTCGACAATAATTCCACTACCGCATCCCACGGCAACCAAAGCACTTACCAACTCGACGGCCGCCTGGCAGGGGCTTTTCCTCAGCATCCGCGTTGTAATCATTAAATCAGGTAGGACAGTGGGACAGTGCTCCCTGCCGTGGCCGCCCACCCCCTCGTGCGATACTGAAATCAGCGCATGCCAGCTATCAGCCAGATCCCGGATGAAACCGCGGTCGTCCTGCAGGCTCGCGAAGGCGACGCCAAGGCCTTCTCGGAATTGGTGCGCCGTTACGAGAACAAGATCTTCCGTCTGGCCATGCACATCACCCAGAACCGCGAAGACGCCGAAGACGTGCTGCAAGAAACTTTCCTCAAGGCCTACGAGCACCTCGATCAGTTCCAGGGCAATTCGAAGTTCTACACCTGGATCGTGCGCATCGCCGTCAACCAGGCGCTGATGAAATTGCGCAAGCGCAAGACCGATAAAACGGTGTCGATCGACGAAACCATCGATACCGGTGAGGACACCGTGGCGCGCGAAATCGCGGCCTGGGACGAGAACCCCGAACAGCGCTACTCCCGCGAGGAGGTGAACCAGATTCTCACCTCCGCCGTGGATAGCCTGGCGCCGCCCTATCGCGCGGTCTTCGTGCTGCGGGATATCGAAGAGCTTTCCACGGAAGAGACCGCCGAGGCGCTCGATCTGTCCATCCCGGCGGTCAAGAGCCGCCTGCTGCGCGCGCGCCTGCAGCTTCGCGATAAGTTAACCCGTTTCTTCAAGCATAAGGAGGATGACGCCTTTGCTTACATGTAAGGAGTTTTTGCAGGAGCTCAGCGATTACCTGGACGAGAACGTCGATGCGGAGATCCGGGCCAAGTTGGAGCAACACATTACCGAGTGCCCCAACTGTTGGGTGGTCTGCGACACCACCAAGAAAACCATCCGCATCTACAAAGGCATGGAGACCCATCCGATTTCGCCGGAAATCGAATCGCGCTTATTAGCCGCGCTCGAAAAGAAGATGGCGGCTCATCCCAAGTAGTGGGCAGAGTTCGAGCCCAAGTGCCTCAATCATTCGTATCGTAAAGAAACCATCGGATCTACCTTCGCCGCCCGGCGGGCAGGAATGTAACATGCCAGCAGGGCCACTCCTATCAGAATCACCGAGACTACGGCGAATGTGAGCGGATCGGCCGGACTCACCCCATAGAGCAAGCTCGACAAAAGGCGCGTTAACCTGAGGGCGCCGCCGATTCCGATCGCGAGGCCGGCCAGAGCGGGTACCAGCCCTTTAGCAACGACCGTCCTGATGATTTCGCCCTTCTGCGCCCCCAGCGCCATCCGAATGCCGACCTCGTGTGTGCGTTGAACGGCGATGTAAGAGATCACGCCGTATATCCCCACCGAGGCCAGCAGCAGCGCCAGACCCGCAAAGCCACTAAGAAGCAGGGTGATGATACGCGGCGCCGCCACCGACTGCGCGAAGTATTGGTCGAGGGTCTCCACATGGTAAATAGGCGTGTTCTTATCCAAGGACGCTACCTGGCGGCGAATTGGATCGACCATGCTTTGTGGATCGTTTGCGGTATGTACCACAATGAACATGGGACTGTAGGGGCACTGGGCCAATGGGGCATACACCTCGGGAGCGGCTTCAGCGCCGGGATCGCCCTGTTTAACGTCGCCGATAACCCCCACGATCTCGCGCATGGGCGGCTCGCCTGGGCCATAGCCGTTGCCGAAGCCGGGCCGAATGTGCCTTCCGATCGGGTTCTGGTTCGGGAAGAAGCGCTGCGCCAAGGTGCGGTTAACGATCGCCACCGGGCTGGACTTCAAACCGTCATGTTCCGTAAAGTCCCGCCCCGCAATACGAGTGATACCCAGCGTTCGAAAGTAGTTCGGTTCGACCGCGTTGAAATCGGCCGACGGTCGCGATCCCATCGGAGTGGGCTGCCCCTCAATTTCAATGCTGGAGCGGATGTTTTCTCCGGTCAGAGGCAGCGACGCCACAGCACTGGCCGAGGTGACGCTCGGGAGCGCGCCGATTCGCGCCACCACGTCGTGAAAGAATGCTGGCACCTCTGAGCCGTGCTTTCCGGCGGGCGAATCAAGCTGGAACGTCAAGACATGATGACGGTTGAATCCAGGATCGACCTGCGTGAGGTGCAGGAAGCTCTGAATCAACAAGCCGCTCGCAAGCAGTAACACCACGGCTAAAGCGACCTCACTCACAACCAGAGCGTCGCGCAAACGGCTGGACTCTTTTCCTCCGCTTCCGGAGCCGCGGCCACTCTCCTTCAGCGAATCGGTGAGACTAATCTTTGAGACCCGCAGGGCTGGAGCGAGACCGAACAAGATTCCCGCCGCGAGCGAGACCAGAAGAGCGAAGCCGAGCAGGCGGCCGTCAAGTCCGATGGCGTTCAGACGCGGCACTTCGGCCGGGATGAGCCGCACCAGAAACCTGAGCGACGCAAGCGCCAGTGCGAGACCGAGGCCGCCGCCTAGCAGCCCCAGCGAGACACTCTCCGTGAACAGTTGGCGAGCCGCTCGGCCGCGGCTGGCGCCCAGGGCAGCCCGGACGGACATCTCCTTGCGCCGCCCGGTGGCGCGCGCCAACAGGAGGTTCGCCACGTTGACGCACACGATCAGCAGAACGCAGCCCACGGCCCCCAGGAGCACTAGCAGCGGCGCGCGGATAGGACCGGCGAGACTCTGGATCTCGGGCACGATCCGCACCGTGCGCGCCTTGACATCGGGGTGTTCCTTGTTTAACGTGCTTGCGATCGCAGCCAGCTCGGCTTGCGCCTGCTGAAGCTTGACCCCGGGCTTCAGCAGACCGGCCACGTTCAGATAGTGCGCACCCCGTTGCGCGGCGATGGCGTTCGCGCCACCGCGGGCATCCACGGCGATGGTGGTCCACAGCTCCACGGGCTCCGCCTGAATAGGGTACTGGAAAGCCCGCGGCATGACCCCTACCACAGTGAATAGTTGGTCCCCGAGCTGAATGGTGCGGCCCAGCACCGACACGTCGGAACCGAACTCCCGTTGCCACAGGCCGTAGCTCAGGATGACTGGATCGGTTCCACTCGCCGCGGCGGGGTTGTCCTCTGCCGCGAGGAAACTGCGCCCGAATGCAGGGGCTACCCCGAGCATAGAAAACAATTCCGCAGACGCCACTGCGCCTTGCAAATGCAGTGGCTCACGCGGGCCGATCAGATTAAAGTCGTTCGTTCGGAAAACAGCCATGCCATCGAAGACGCGATTCCGTGCGCGCCAATCCAGGAAGTCCGGATAGGACGCAACACCGTTGCCGTTCCCGGAAGCGGCAATCACCGACTGAATTCGTACCAAGCGATCGGCAGTGGGAAATAGCAGCGGCTTGAACACTACGGCGTCTACTACGCTGAAGATCGCTGTGGTTGTTCCGATCCCCAGCGCCAGGGTCAGAATAGCGGTGGCTGCGAAGCCGGGATTCCTCCTGAGCACCCGCAGGCCGTAGCGAACGTCCTGAAGCAAGTTATCCATGGAAGCTCCAACTCTGATGTCCCGAACGTTTTCCTTGACCTGTTCCACTCCGCCTAGCTCCCGGCGTGCCTGTTGCAGGGCCTCATCCCGGCCCATTCCGGACCGCGCTTTCTCCTCTGCCAGGAGATCGAGATAGCTGCGGATTTCCTGGTCGAGATCCTGGTCCACGCGCTGCTTGTAGAGGATGTTTCGGCAGAAGTTGTAGAAGCGGCGAAATGGCACGTGTTTCCTATGTCGCCCGTAAAGCGCTCGCAATGGCGAGTGAGATCCGTTCCCACTGTTCGGTTTCCGCATCAAGTTGGCGCCGGCCCAATTTCGTCAGCCGGTAAAACTTGGCGCGCCGGTTGGTCTCCGCCTCTCCCCAGGAGGAACTTAACCAACCCGCCTCCTCCATGCGATGCAGGGCTGGAAACAGCGAGCCGGGCTTGACCTCGAATGTTCCATTTGTGATCTGTGCTATGCGGCGCGAGATTCCCATTCCATGCATCTTTTCGAGAGCCAAAGCCTTCAGAATCAGCAAATCGAGCGTGCCCTGCAGAAGATCTGTTCGTGCGCCGGCCATAGCGTTGTTATAGAGAATCTATAGGAAGAATAGCAAGTCTCTTATAGACTGTCAATAGGGGCGCTCTTCAGCCACCCCAGCACTTCTTCGCTCAGGGTGTTCAAGCTGTTAGTCACCCGGTCCGTCTCCACATTCACCAGCGCATAGCGCTCCGTAGCCGGGTCTCCCGAATGCGCCAGCGCATGATGATCTTCGCGCAGATCGGGCAGGTCGCCGCGCTCGAGAGGCGACCCGCGCAAGGTCCCCGCGAGCGAATGCAGCGTCAGCTCCACATCGTTGGCAAAGCGCCGGAACGCCCCGCGCGCGGGCGCGGGATGGCTGCCATGTAGTCCCGCCTCGAGCGCCATAATGGCGTGGATCAGGCGGTGCGAACTGGCCAACATGCCGCTGAGCGCCGCCATGGTCTGCGGCGCAGTTCCAGGCTCCGCACGCAAACGGTCGAAAGAGGCTTCCAGGTTCGAGCGCGCCCGCCGCGCCGCCAGGCGCGCGCGGTCCAGAGCGTCTTCGAAGGACGCATCGGGCTGGATGTAGCTCTCGCGAATGGCGCGGAAGTACTCGCGATAAGCGTCCAGCATTTGCGCCATCGCGTCCTGCACGCGGGTCCGCTCCCACGTGGGCCAGAGCCAGTACGCCGTCAGCGCGATCGCGCCGCCGATGGCGGTGTTCAACCCGCGCGCGGCGATCACTTCCTTCGGAGAGACGCCCGCCATGGCGATCAGCAGCACGATCATGCCGGTTACGGCGGTGACGAAGATCCCGTAATTGGCGGGACCCCAGCACCGCAGGACAAACATCAGTGCCGCGATCGCCGCCACTTGTGCCGCGGGCGCCGCGGGGAGCAGGTGAAATAGCGCCGTAGCGAAGATGAGGCCGGCGAACGTCCCGGCCAGGCGCAGCACGCCGCGGCTGAACGTGGAGGCGAAGTCCGGTTTCAGGACGATGGCTACGGTCATGGGCAGCCAGTAGGAACGGTGCAAGTCGAAGCCGCGTCCCACGGCATCGCCGAGCGCCACACAGGCCGCCAACCGGATGGCGTGACGGCACGCGGCCGAGCGCAAGCTCAGGTTCGCGCGCAACGTGGCCAGTGTTCCGCCGAGCCGCAGGTGCCAGGGCCGGCGCACTTCCTGGCGCGCGAAGGCCGCCAGGCCCGCCGCCGTCGCGGAGGCCGCCAGATCCAGGGCCGAACGCAGTTGCCCGGTGACCGCGTCCATTTGCAGGCGGGCGTCCTTCAGCATGCCGGCCATGGCCGATGCTTCTTCCGGGGAGCGTGCGCGCAACTCTTCGGCCAGCGACTGCAGTTCCTCCAACTCCGCGCGCGCGGACTCCGCCGGCTGCGCCGCCAGCAAAGCCTCGCCGATCGAGTGGAGCACGCGGGAGGCAACTTCGAGGTAACGATCCAGCAGCGCACTTTCGGCGCTGCCCGGAGCTTCCCGCGCGGTCCGCACCCGCAGGCGTCCCAAAGCAAAGACGCCCAGACGCGTGCGTTCCGCCTGGCTCAGCAGCATCCGGTAGCGCTCGCCATCTATGGAGTGGTCGGAGTGGTCGCCCCCGAGCGAGGCCAGCGCCGCCTGCGCCTGCACGCTTTGCGCGCTCGCCGGAGGGGCCTCGCGCACTTCCACGGGCGCCACCGCGGCGCGCGCCAGTTCGGCATACAAACTGGACAGCGCGCGGCGCTCGGGCACGTACCGGCGAATGGGCCAGAAGGCCAGCGCCAGCGCGGTTTGCAGCAACCCGCCGCCGAGCGCCAGCAGGCCCGAGAGCGCGGCCGACTCCGGAGGCAGTGGCCTGGCGGCGAAAACCACCAGCGTCACCAAGCTCATGATCCCCAGATCCGCCGCCGTGGTGCTCAACGCCACCAGCATGCCGGCCGCCAACGCCCAAGCGCCGGCTACCGGCACCGCCAAAAGGTGATGGTTGCCGCAAACCGCGCCGGCGAATACGGCCAACCCCACCAGCACGCTGGCCGCCAGCATGCGCCGCGCGCGCTGCAAGTAAGGATCGTGGCTATCGGAATACGATACGTTCAGCGCCCCGATGCTCGCGATGAGCGCCGCCGGAACGGATCCCAGAGCGATGCCGGCCGCTAGCGGCAGAGCGAAGCCCAGAGTGTTCCGCAGGGCGATCCACGGAGCGATCTTTTCCTTTTGGAATTGAAAGACTCGCTGCCAGACGCTCACTTGGGTGGCTGCGGCTGAGGCGGTTGTTCCTTGGTCTTATCGTCGGGCAGCGGCGGCATGTCCTTATCGTCGAACTTGATCACCGCGTCGGCCGAGAACTTCCTGTAGAGCCGGAATTCCTTCTCGTTCTTCGTCCAAACCCTGCCGGTATGCATCCGAACGGTGGCCACCAGCGGCAGAAAGAACTCGCTGTCGCCGATCTTGGTGAAATCGTAGTCCAGCGTTTCCCTCGCCTCCCGGACGGGAAACGTGGGCGGGATGTTGTCGGCCTCCTGCGTGATACGCACGATCGTGTTCAGCTCTTTATCCACGAAGACCGATCCATGATAGCCCACCTTGATTCTCTGCACATCGTCCTTGCTCTCGCCCTGGTACTCGATGGTATACCTCGTGAACTCCAGCGGTATGCGGTAGGTGAAGACGTGCGTCCGGCGGTTGCGCAGCCTGGTCCATCTCTCCCATGCGAAGGTGGCATGGCTGGCGGGGTCGAAGATGTCCCGCATGCTGGTGCCGAAATCGCCCATCGACAACGCCCCACCCACCGAGGCGTATGACTCGTTGGTGATCACGCGATCGTTCTGCGAAACCAGCTTGTAGTCTTCCTTCTGGTTGAAATAGGAGAGCCGCGCCGTAAGGATGTCCTGGAGCCGCCAAGCTTCCCGGCCGGTGGTGTCGCCATAACGGCGGGTCTGCTCCAGGCAGATGAAATCGGGAAGTCTTTTCGTGTAGTTGACCGCGTAGTCCTTCACTTCATCCAGCAGCTTCGCCTGCTCTTCGGACGAGGGCGGTGGCGGCGGAACATAAACGGGCTTCGGAGCCGGCGGCTGCGCCCCAGGCAGACTGGCCGATTCGGTCGCCATCGCCTTCAGCACCGCTACGGTTTTGGGTCCAGCGCCTTCGCCTTGCAGCGTTTCCACGGTATCCAGATCCAAGCGCTCAGACAGCTTCATTTTGCGCAGGGTTTCGGCGACTTCCTTGTCCGGGTTTTTCAGTTGAATGGCCGACTGAATGAACTGCTTGATCTGCTCAACCGTGTAGCCAGAAGCAGCCCAAACGCCCAAGCACATCACATAAGCGGCAGCGATGCGGCAAAACCTCATACAGTCTATTGTCGTATAGAACCGCCACGAGGTTTCGCCGATGTCTTGGGGAGCCGGTCTCAGAAGCCGCGCTGCGCCGCATCCGCCGCTTTCGCCAGCGCCGTCGGGTATTGAAAAACCCCGTCGATTGGCCGGCGAAAAGCTGATCGTTGGTCAGAGCAGCGACGGCGACATCCGCGGTAGGCCGGTTACCCCCGCCAGCGGACCCCGACTCCCAGCTTCTTCTTGGCGTACTCCAAGCTGCGCTCCAGGTCGACGCGCTGTTGCTCCTTGAGCGCCACCTCCAGCGCGGGCGAATTGTCGGACCATTGTCCGATCACCATATTCCCGAGGAAAGGACGCCCGCTCTTGGCCAGCGCGACGAAACGCGCGAACTCCCAGGCGGGTGTCTTGGGGAATGCTTTCCAGAAGTCCGGCTCCAGGTATGGCAGGATCTCCGGCGGCCTTCCGGTGATGATCTCAAGCTGCATGGATGCGCCAGGGCACAGCCTGCGATAGAGCTCGACGAAGCGCACGAAATCCACCGAGCCGTCGCCCAGCGCGACCCACTGCGCAGCCGCGCCGCGGGGGTGCTCGAAGACCGCGCTATCGCGCACGTGCGACGTGGCCACGTAGGGCGCCAGCGTCTCCAGCGTGAGCAGCGGATCCTCGACCACCCACATGGGGTTGCCGGTATCCAGGCAGGCGCCCACGAAATCCTTGCCAGCCTCTTCGATGAGTGTCTTCACCTCGCGCGCCTGCATGTCGCCCGCATGGTTCTCCACCGCGATGCGCACGCCCGTGTCGAGCGCTTGCGAGCGCACCGCGCGCAGCACCTTCACGGTGTTTTCCATGTGGGCCTCCAGCGGCAGCGCCGTACGCCGGTTGTCCCGCGTGCCCATGTAACAACGCATCACTCGCGACCCCACCGCCTGGGTCACGCGCAACCCGCGCGCCACGTATTCCGCCGGCTCGCCTTCCTTCTTGTTGTAGCTGGGCGAAGAGGGGCAAATGCAGCCGATGCCCGCGTCGATCTCGACGCCCACGCGCGCCGCATGCTCCTTCACCTTTTGCAGATAGGCCGGCTCCAGGCTCTCGTAATCGCCGAGGCTCGAAAGCTGGACGGTATCCAGTTTCAGCCCTGCCGCGTAGTCCAGCAGTTGGATGGCCTTCCACTGGAACGCCCGGATCGAGTACGAATCGAAGCCCAGCTTGATGGGAACGGGTTCCGCGGCCGAACTCATGGCTGCCACCGCCGCCGTGGAGGCTGTTTGCAGAAACGTGCGCCTGCGCATAGGAAGTGTTGTATCACGGTTTGGAGAACGCCATCCCCGCGAAGCTCACCACGCTCCGCGGATCGATGTTCCACTGCTCGTAGCGCAGCAGCTCGCCGCGCGCTCCCGGCAGGGCTTTCAGAAAGGTGTAGAGCGGCGCGGAGCCGCACCATTTCAGATCGTCGTGGTTCTCCTGCACCAGGCTCCAGAAGCCGTCGCCATCCGATTCCACCACGCGCGCGATGCGCTGCCGGTCGCGCTCGGCAACCTCCGCCATGACGCCCCGGTCCGCATACGCCGCAAAATCGTCCTGGTATCGCGCGCCCATGTGCGCCATGTCGATGCTCAGAATCCAGAAGAGACCATCGCCCTCGCGCGCCGCCATTTCGCCCAGAGATTCCAGGAAGCGCCGCACGCCCTCATTGGCTTCGGGCGCGCCTCCCCGATACAGGCTGTGGGCGTACTGGCCGCACAGGATCGGGAGAATGCGAATGTCCGGACCGTAGATATGTTGCAGGAAGACGACCTGCAACTCGACCGTGTGCTCGAACGAGTGACAATAGTCTTCCATCAGCACCGCCGGACCGCCCTGCGCCGCCAGCCGGTCCACCAGTGCCGTGTCGGTCGCCGTTTCGCCGAGCGGCGTCACGAACGGTTTGCGCGTCAAGCCGAAGTGTTCGGGCGCGCCGTAGTGAGAGGTGGCCAGGATGACGAACGTGCGATCCTTCAATTCCGGTCCCAGCGCCTGGTACGCGGCGCGATAGGATTGCCATCCGCCTTCCGGACTCACGTGCGGGGCGGCGATACCGCATAGCCCGCCTGGAGGCGCGGGGCGGCCGCGGCTAGGTAACGCCCCGTCCATGTAACGGGCCATTGTCTCGCGCAGGGCGGCAATCTCCAGCGGATATGCGCCGCCGGCATGCGCGGGCTCGCGTTTGGGCGCCTCCGCGAATTCGCGTTGACGGCCCGCTTTCATTTGCGCGAACGTCTGGTCTTCCAGGAATCCCGCCGAGGTGAAAGTCTCGATCAGGTGCTGTTCAAGTTCGGTGACTTGCAGATCGCCGGTGATGCGGACCAGCATGGAGCGGAGGTCCAGGTCCGTCTGACGGCCGTCGAAACAGCGCAGGCACTCGATCAGGGGTGGGGGGATGATCAGTACCGCGTCGGAGTAGCGATAGGGGTCGCGGATGAACAGGCCTGGCCGGTCGGGCACCGGAGAGGGAACGATGTCCAGGGCGTTCCTGAGACGGGGCAGTGGGCGAGGCAAGTTTCATCGTAGCAGCTAGGGCGCACATGCTGGTTCGCACGGACCGCTATGCATTTGGGCCCGGTTTTCGATGGAACGCTTGCTGCATTGTGGCGATGGGTAGGAACAACGCTCGAGGCCGGCTGACAAGAGCGCGGAATCCCTGGCGCTGATAGAATGCTACGGCATGATCGTTCTTGGCATCCACCAGGATGGCGAAGGCTGCGGCGTCAGACCGCATCGTGCGGTGACCTGCGTCCGCTAGAATCGCGGCACCCAAGCCGCGGCCATGGAATCTTTCATCGACGGCCAGCCGGCCGATACGAACAGCGGGCAGAGTTGGATACCGCGGCAAATGTTTGATGTGTTCCGGCGGTACGTCCATGAGCGGAATACTCGCCGCGGATAGGGTATAGTAGGCGGCCACCTGACCAGTCGCAATTTCAACCGCGACGAAACAATTGGCGATGTTCCGCCGGATATCCTGGGTTGCTTGCGTTTGCAAATACCGGTCCAGGGCATCTTCGCCGCAACGAAACGATTTGCGGTCGTGCTGGCCGACAAGAGGCTCAAAATGAAACGCGGCAGGAGTCATTCCACGCCGAACAGTTTTCGATACCGGCGCACGGCCCTGCGCAGTGCGGGCGTCGGCTCAGGAGGGTTCATGATGGCTTCGGCGATTTGCCGTTGGTCATCGAGAGAGAGGCGAATGATTTCGGTTTGCTCAATGGCGCGGCAAGCGGCTTCATCGGCGGCGGCCACCACGAAATCTGTGAGACTGCGCCCCTGGATTTCGGCGGCGCGTTTCAGGCGCGCAAGAACCTCGTTCGGCAGCCGCGCTTCCAGACGGGCGGTAGGTCGGGTCTGCTCTTGCATACTTCGAATATACGGCAAAATGCCGTACGGAGTCAAGCAAGGATGCGGCGGCCGCCCTCCGATGGCAGGAGGAGATCAATCATTCTGCCAGCGGCCGCCAAACATCTTATCGGTCCGACCGCGGAAAACTTGCTCAGGCCAGCGCTCGGCGGCAATAGTCGTAGCACTTGCGCACCTCCACCACAGTATCGCCGCCTTCGTACTCGTATTCGATGTTGGCCGGAATCGGGTACTTTTCCCGCTTGACCAGTTGCAGCACTTCCTTGATGGGCGTGTCCCCTTCGCCGAACGGCATGTTCTTGCCCTGGTTCTTCTTGCGATCCTTGATGTGCAGCGTGACGATGCGCGCGTGATGCTGCTCGATGAAGGGCACCGGATCGTAACCCGCCGCCCAGAAGTGCCCGATATCCAGGTTCACCGCGATATACCTCGACAGCTTCATGGCTTCCACGAAGCTCTCGGGCTTGGCGAATTCGTTGGGGTCTTTGATGTTCGAGTGGCCGTGCATGCCCACCATGATCTTGTATTTCTCGGCTTGCGCGGCGATGCGGGGCGTCACCGATACGGTGGCCGAAGTGGTAATCACGTTGACGCCCAGCGCCTGGGCCACATCGAATCCGCGCGCGATTTCCTCGTCCGTGAAGTCGTCGCGGATGTTGTAGGCGTATGCCGAGAGTTCGATGCCAGCCTGGTCGAATTTGCGCCGGATCCGGCGAATGTCGTCGAGCGAAGCATTCAGCCGCCACTTGCGGAGCGCTGCGCGGCCTTCCGCACCGCGCGGAAACTCGGGCTCCACGTGCCCCATCGACAATTCGCACTCGCTCAAACCCACATCGATGAAACCCTGGATGGCCGCGTCCAAGGGCCGGTCGCGAAAGCTATAGGACTGCGCGCCGATCAGCACGCCGTTGACGTGCGAATCCAGCTTGCCAAACGCGCGGGCCAGCGGCCACGAGGCCAGCGCCAGACGTCCGATACCGCGTCGGGTATACATCGCCACACCCCTAAGAATGGAACCACAGATGAACACAGATGCACACGGATAAGAACGCATCCGTGGTTCCAATTGTATCGGATTTGCTATGTTGCAAGGATGAGCGAACTGCGGACTTTGCTCGACGTGTTGGATGCCGCCGATGGGCAACGCACCGCTGTCGTTCTGCCCGAGGCGGGCGTGTGCGTGACTTACGATGACCTGCGGCGGCGCGTGCGCGGCATGGCGGGCGCCTTGTACGCGGCGGGCGTGCGGCGCGGCGATCGCGTCGCGATGGCGCTGCCGAATGGCTTGGATGCCATCGTGGCGTTTCTGGCGGCCGCGGCGGCCGGCACCGCGGCGCCCCTGAATCCAGGCTACAAATTCGAGGAGTTTTGTTTCTATCTCGCAGACACCCATGCGAGGATGCTGATGGTTCCGTGCGAGGAGGCGGCCGTTGCCCGGCAGGCGGCGGAACAGGCCGGCATTCCGGTGGTCACGCCGGAGATTTCCGGCGGCGGCAGCGCGCCGGAACCCGGCCCGGACGATATCGCGCTGGTCCTGCACACCAGCGGCAGTACCGGACCGCCGAAGCGCGTGCCGTTGCGCCATCGGAACTTGGCGGCGTCCACGCGCAACATCGCGGAGACATACGCGCTGGGTCCCGGCGATCGATCGCTCTGTCTGATGCCGTTATTTCATGTACACGGATTGATGGCCTCCACCATGGCAACGCTACTCACCGGCGGAACGGTGTTGGTTCCGGCGCGATTCAACGCGCTGACGTTTTGGCGCATGGTGCGCGATTACGGCGTCACCTGGTATTCGGCGGTGCCCACGATGCACCAGCTCATCCTGACGCGCAAGCGCAGTGGCGAGGAGAGGCTGCGCTTCGTGCGCTCGTGCAGCGCGGCGCTGGCGCCGGACCTGATGCGCCGCATGGAGGAGTACTTCGCCGCGCCCGTGCTGGAAGCTTACGGGATGACCGAAGCCTCGCACCAGATGGCTTCCAACCCGCTGCCGCCCGCGCCGCGCAAGGCAGGAGCAGTGGGACCGGGAACGGGCGTGCGGATCAGCATCCGCGACGACAAAGGCGAAGAGCTGCCGCGCGGGACGGCGGGCGAGGTGTGCATCGACGGCCCCGGCGTCATCCGCGAATACGAGAACAATCCGGAGGCCACCGCCAAGTCGTTCTTTGGCGAATGGTTCCGCACGGGCGACCAGGGAATCCTGGACGAAGACACCTATCTTCAGCTTACGGGACGCATCAAGGAGCTGATTATCCGGGCTGGCGAGAATATCGCGCCGCGTGAAATCGACGAGGTGCTGCTGTCGCATCCCGCGGTAGCCGAAGCTGTCTGCTTCGGCGTGCCGCATCCCACCTGGGGCGAGGAGGTGGAAGCGGCGGTGGTGCTCGGTCCCGAAACGCCGGCGGGCGAGGCCGATCTGATCGACTTCTGCCGCGGCCGGCTGGCGGATTTCAAGTGTCCCAAGAAGATCCACATTGTGGCTTCCATTCCGCGCACCGCGACGGGCAAGATCCAGCGGCTGAACGTGGCCGCGGCACTGAGCGGAGCGTCAAAATAATGCGCGGAGCGTCCAAATGAAGTTCGCAATCGCCGGCGCGGGGGCCGTGGGCGCTTACATGGGCGCCGCGATGGCGCGCGCCGGTCTGGATGTCACGCTGTTCGCGCGCGGGCCGCAATTGCGCGCTATCGAGGAGCGCGGCGTACGGGTTATCAGCCCGGACGGCGACTTCGAGGCGCGGCCGAGAGCCACGGGAGACCTGGAGTCCATCGGGCTGGCCGATGTAGTCTTCTTGGCCGTGAAGGCGCATAGCCTGCCGCAGTTGGCGCCGCGCCTGGGGTGCCTGCTGGGTCCCGAGACGTGCGTGGTCAGCCTGCAGAACGGCGTGCCGTGGTGGTTCACGCCGCTGGAGCGCGTGGATCCGGGAGGCGCGATCGCTGCGGCCATCGAGGCGCGCCGCGTGGTGGGCTCGCTGGTCTACTTCGCCACTGAGATTGCGGAGCCGGGCGTGGTACGGCACATCGAAGGCCACCGCATTTCGATCGGCGAGCCGGATGGCGTGCGATCCGCCCGCTGCCGCGCCATCGCCGAAGCGCTCATCGCCTCCGGGTTGCGCTGCCCCATCACCACCCACATACGCGAAGAGATCTGGGTCAAGATTCTGGGAAATGTGGCTTTCAATTCCATCAGCGCGCTGACCGGCGCGACGCTGGCCCGCATGACGGCCGACCCGGATGTGGCAGCGCTGGTGCGCGCCATCATGACCGAGACCGAATGCGTCGCGGCGCGCATGGGAATGAAGCTGCCGGTCTCGATTGAGCAGCGCATAGCCGGCGCGGCCAAGGTCGGCGAGCACAAGACGTCCATGTTGCAGGACCTGGAGGCCGGACGGCCGTTAGAGCTGGAAGCGGTGGTGGGCGCAGTGCTGGAGCTAGGCGAACGCTTGGGCGTGGGGATGCCGGCGACGCGCGCTGTTTATGCGTGCACGAAGCTGCGCGCGGCCGTGGCGAAGGCGTGAGCAGGCGTCGCCAAGAGTGGCGACGCAGCACGCTGGGAGCGTGCGCCACNNAAGTAAACCGCGGCGGCGATCATGACAAACGCGACCAATGCATTGATGAAGTCGCCTATGGCAAAGCCGCCGAACTTGAGATCGGAAAAATCGTGCTTGCCTCCGATGGCCGCGATCAGCGGCATCAGCAAATCCGCCACTAGCGCGGCCACGACCTTGCCAAACGCTCCGCCGATGACTACGGCGACTGCCAGATCGATAACGTTGCCGCGCAGTAGAAACTGCTTGAAGCCTTTTAGCATGTTTCCTCCGTGAGGCTTATTCTAGCGAACCTCAGGAGGACAGTGCAGCCACTTCGACGTGGCGCACGCACGAGTGCTTAATGCCACATACTTTTCCCAATATTTTCGGATAATCGCGCGATCTACAGCCGTCTTATGCAATTCTGCGGCGTCGGATTCCTGGTCCAAGCCTTGGCGCACGAAACCGGCCACGGCGTCGGGCAGGCGATAAACTCGGCGCTCTCGTCGCGGAAGCTGCGAATTTTTTCCGTCCGGGCGTGCAGGGTTCGTAGGCCAGCGCCCACACGATGCCGTTCCGTTCTTCCCAGGCCGTCTATGAGTATTGTTGCTGCGTAGTCGGCGCGGCCGTTGTCAGGGCCTTGGCGATGGTGTGCAGAAGACGCGGCAAATAGTCGGTGTCTGGCTAAATGGAGCGTAGAAGAGCTTGCTCTGAAATTTGCCGCCCTGGACAATACGTTCCAGGTACGCGTGTCTCTGTCTTCTGGTGGCCTTGGTCCACTTTTNNTTTCAGAAAATCTCGCAGGTCTTCGCGTTCATCGCCGAGAACAACAGCGGCCACAATAAACAGCCGGCTCTTGGTGTCCTGGCCGGTCTCATCGACGTAACAGTAGAGCTTGGATTTTGATTGTGGGTGATCGCTGGTGATCGGGCATGAGTCATAGAGAAAACAATTGGGTGCGGCTGCACAGAAAGCTTAGCAGGGGGCCAGCGAACGTGCAAAACTCCGGCTTCAGGCTCACCTCGCATTGGAATCAAAGTTCTTTTCCAGGCTCATTTATGGATGGGAAAATGCTGATCCGGCCTGCCTCGACGTCAAGAACCCAGCCCTTGCTGCGAGGGACTTCCCTGCCTCGACGAACCATAGAATAGGAAACTAGGAGAGATCTATGTCGCGCGCAAGAACATGGCTGGCGGTGCTGGTCGCCTTGCCCATTTCCATCGTTGCGATTGGTTCCATGGCTTTCACTTTCAGCGAGCTCCTCAACCCTTGCGTTGTCTGGGGCGCATCAAACTCCGGCAGCGTCTACAGGAGCGCGGATCATCCGTGCAAAGAGGGCAAGGGTGTGGGCGAGACGAGGATGCGAGCAGGTTTTGAGATGGCAGGCTGTTCCCGGCGTGATCCTCCTGGCAGCGGTGCTGGGGGTCTGGGGGACGATTCGCTCGCGCGAATGGATCGTGGTTCTCGCAGGGTGTTTGATGATTTTAGAAGTATTCCCCTTGGTATTCAGCTTTTGGCCGCTGGCGTTGTTGGCTGGCGTTGGGTTCTTCTGGACGGCGCACCAGATGCCGGGCTGATGTGACCGCGAAGCGGCCCGTGTGCACGAACGCCAGCATGTCTTCGGCGCGCTGCTTCTGGGCCGATCTCAGGCGACCTTGAGTGGCGTTACTTCGCGCTCGATCCTCGCGCGGGCTTTGCGTTCCGCGATGCGCAAATCGTAAAGGGACTGGAGATTCAGCCAGAATTCCGGACTCGTTCCGAAGTAGCGAGCCAGACGCAGCGCGGTATCTGCGGTAATACCCCGCTTGCCGCGGACGATTTCGTTCAGCCGCGCCGCGCCGACGCCGAGCCCTTTTGCGAGGCGATTCACGCTCATGCCAAGCGGAACGAGGTAGTCTTCTTTGATGATTTCTCCGGGGTGCGGCGGCTTGATCATAATCATCCTCCTCCTAGTGATAATCCGTGATTCCCGCCTCGTACGCATCTCCATTCTCCCAAATGAAGCATAGGCGGTAGCGATCGTTTATTCGAATACTGTGCTGGCCGGCGCGGTCGTGCCTCAAGGCCTCCAGGGAATTGCCCGGCGCACGTAGATCGTGGAGACTCCTGGCCGCGTGAAGCTGGAACAGCTTGCGAAGCGCGATCTTTTCGATCGTCTGGAGCCTTCTGCTTCTCATGCCCAAGAAGATCCTCTCGGTGTCCACATCGCGAAACGTACGAATCACCCCTTTATTGTATATCGGTAAACGGTAAACGGCGTCGCTTTACTCCCTGCCGGGCGCTTAACCGTTTTGGGGG
>PKYZ01000473.1 GCA_003132865.1 Bryobacterales bacterium | reverse complement strand
GCTGACGCTGATATTCACGGCTTACTCCGCACGCAGCGCTACCACCGGATCCAGCTTGGCTGCGCGCGAGGCCGGATACCAGCCCGACGCAACACCCACGATGCTCGACACCCCCAGCGCCAGCGCCACGTAACCCAACGTGATGTGCAGCGACAGCTCGAAGAGCCGGCCCAGCAGCTCGGTCACCAGGGCGCCCAGCGCGACCCCCACGGAGCCGCCGATGACCGCCAGCATCACGGCTTCAATCAGGATCTGCAGCATCACGTCGCTACGGCGTGCACCGACGGCTTTCCGGATGCCGATTTCGTGGGTTCGTTCGGTGACGCTCACCAGCATNNCATGATGTTCATGATGACGATGCCGCCCACCACCAGCGAGATGCAGGTAACCGGCACAACGATCGCCGCCACCATGGAGAGCAGTTGGTCGATAAAGCCGCGGATGGCATCGGGCGTCAACGTGTCGAAGTTGTCCTCCTGGCCGGGCCGCGCGTGGAACCTCGTGCGCAACGAGACGCGCGTCAGATCCAAAGCGTCCTGCAACGTCAGACCGCTGCCCGGCTTGGGCCGTCCAAACAGCGCGAACCCGGTGCCGGGACCGTACAGGCGGTCAAACGCGGTGATGGGGATGTAAGCCGAATTGTCCTGGTCGCGGCCGAATGCCGAGCCCAGCTTTTCCTGGACGCCGATCACCGTGAATTCCACGCCTTCAATGCGTACCAGCCGGCCAAGCGGCGACGCCTCCCCGGGAAACAGCGTGCTTCGCACCGTCTCGCCGATGACTGCCACATAGGCGCGGCTGCGGTCTTCCTGCGTGGTGAAGAAGCGGCCGTCCACCAGGCCGATGTCACGGATGCCCGCCAGATCGGCCGAAGCTCCCAGAATGGTGGTCGCCTCGCAGGTGAGGTTGTCGTGCTTGACGTCGGAGGCGTGATTGCGATACGGGCTGTAGAGCACGCGATCGCCGTTCAGAGATTCCACGAAGCTGGCGTCGGCGGTGCGGATCGGCTTGTTGCGCTTGATCTTGTCGAAATACTCGCGGCGGCTCAGCCTGCCGGTGGCGGCGATCTGCGCCACCAGGAACGATTCCGAGCCGAACGCCTTCGCCGTGCTCTCCTCGGCATAGACGCCCAGTCCGGCGATGGCCGCTCCCACCATGATGACGCTGGCCACTCCGATGATCACGCCCAGCAGGGTGAGGAAGCTCCGCAGCTTGTGCGCGCGGATGGAATCCGCCGCCAGCCGGAATGCATTTTGGAATTGTTGCCAGGAGCGGGACACCCCGGAACCCGATTGGACCATGTCTTTCCAGGATAACGTAAGATGGAGGGGGTCACGGCCATGCCCACTCTGCGTCTCGCTTACGCTACCCTGTATTTGATCGCGGTGATCGCCGTCTTCGTGCTTTGGAGCCAGGTGGGCGGCCAGAGCCACCTGGATCTGATGCCCTGGTACGTCAAACTGGGATTGGGCGCCGGCGCAGCTCTGGCAGTGGTGAAGGCTACCGCCGCGGCCGTCTCGCAGGAGCACGCCTGGAACGGCCGGACGTTGAAATGGTTCGGCATCCTGCTGGTGCTGCTGCTGGGCTGCGGTCTGGCCAGCTACTATTGCCACCTCTATCTGGAGGACAATGGCGACGATCAGCAGGACACATCGACCTCGGTAGGGCGGGTGATTCCTCCGGTCCATCCCTTTGTCCTCGCAAATGTCAGAACACCGGGCGCGTTCGAGCGCGGCAAGCTGTAGCGGGGTCGTCGGTGCTGATGCGGGCGTAACCGTCTACTCTCTGCCTCTGAGAATTGCGGCCATCACGCGGGGGCTGCGCCGTCCGTGCATCACCGCGACAACCCACAGGGGCTTTTCCTCTGGCGCGTAGNNCCGGGCGTCTGTAGCCGCGACCTGGAAAAGGCACAAGAGCGTCAATAGTATCCACAATTTCAGCAATCAGGCGGTCAGCGGCGTCGAGATCATCCCCGGGAATGAATTCCCAAATCTCGTCGAGGTCAAGGCGGGCTTCCGGGTGAAAATCATACGCGATCATGAAGCGGGCGGCGTCCGGCGAGCGGCGGCGCTCTTTTCGCGGAAGTGGGCAATAACCTCGTCGCGGGAAATGGGCGTCACCTTGCCGCTTTTCAGATCGTCGTAACGGCTGTTGAGTATTTCGCGGGTCTCCACAAGCTCGGCAACGTACCCAGCCACGGCGTCCTCAATCAGCTTGTCGGGGGCCCGTCCGGTTTCAATAACCAACTGGTCGATCTCGGCTTGCAGCTCAGGGGCGAAATGTACTTCCATAGCCTTCAGTGTACGGAAAAACCTGCTCTTGAGCAACGCCAAGAACGGGATACGGAAAGCGATACAATCAGCCCTCAGAACGTCCGCCGACGCCGCGCTCGCTTCCGTCTGACGGGTCTAGTCGTTCCAGGACTANNCCAGGACTTCTTGGGGATGCGGATCGGAGCCGAAGGGCGGGAGGAAGGCTTCGAGACTTCAGTGTGCCATGTAAAGAAAGTGGTCCGGCACATCCCTCACTGCGACCATCTTCGACATGTCCTGGCAAACAAACCTGCGCGGCACAGATCGATTCCGATCGCGCGGACGCTGATCTGCTTGCGCATTCCACGAAGCGCCGCACTGGCGGGTCGAGCCGGGTAGGACAGACATTCCGGTTTGTCCCTCGCGGCATTGCGGAGCAACGGAGCGACGGCGCGCGCCTGTCGCCGCGTGGCTCACCCCGTTTCGCCGGCTGCGGCACGCAAGGGATTGACAACCTTCTGGCCGGCGAAGTCCTTCTCGCTACCGCAGCACCACTTTCTCTCCCGTGCGGCACGAGCGGTACACCGCGTCCACCAGTTCCAACGCCTGATAGCCCTCCTCGCCGGCCACCAGCGGTTTGCGGCCGGCGGCAAT
>PKYZ01000139.1 GCA_003132865.1 Bryobacterales bacterium | reverse complement strand
GTCGGATCGCTGTTTTCGGCCGACGCCTGGAACAATGTTACGTTCACTGCCGGCGAGGTGCGCAACCCGCGACGCAACCTGCCGATTTCGCTGGCGTTGGGCGTGGCCATCGTGATGGCGCTGTACATTTCGGCCAATTGCGTGTATCTGAACGTGCTGCCGCTCGAAGCCATCCAGCACGCGCCGGAAGACCGCGTGGCGACCGCCGCGATGAAGCAAATCCTGGGCCCTGCAGGGGTGGGGATCATGGCTGCGGCCATTATGGTTTCGTGCTTCGGCTGCGTGAACGGCCTGATTCTGGCGGGCGCCCGCGTGTATTATGCGATGTCGCTCGACGGGCTGTTCTTCCGCAAGGCAGGCACGCTGGGCGCGCGCCACCACGCGCCGGTGTTCGCGCTGGCGATCCAAGGCGCCTGGGCCATGCTGCTGACGTTGAGCGGCACCTACAGCGACCTGCTGGACTATGTGATCTTCGCCGTGTTAGTTTTCTATATCCTGACGATTGCCGGTATCTTCGTGCTGCGCCGCACGCGCCCCCAGATGGAGCGGCCGTATAAGGCCTTCGGCTATCCGATCCTGCCGGCCATTTATATCGTGGCGGCGGGGACGATCGAGATCCTGTTGCTGGCTTACAAGCCGAGTTACACCTGGCCCGGGCTGATTATCGTGCTGCTGGGCGTGCCCGTGTATTTTATCTGGAAACCGAAATCCCATCTACGAAAGGTCTGACATGTATCTCACCGCGACGAAGTCGCTCGAACGCATCAAATCCGAAGCCGACGACAGTGAGCATTCACTCAAGCGAACGCTGGGGCCGGTGAACCTGGTCGCGCTGGGCATCGGCGCCATTATCGGGGCAGGCCTGTTTTCGCTCACCGGCATCGCNNACAGCGAGTTCTCCACCATGATTCCGATTGCGGGCAGCGCGTACACCTACGCGTACGCCACTATGGGGGAACTGCTCGCCTGGATCATCGGATGGGACCTGGTGCTGGAGTACGCGGTGGGCGCGGCCACTGTGTCGGTGAGTTGGTCGAGTTACGTGGTGAAACTGTTTCACACGCTCGGTGTCACGCTGCCGGTTAGCCTCGTTAACTGTCCCTTCGACCCGACTCCCGGCATCATCAATCTGCCGGCGGTCATCATCATCTGCCTGATGTCGACGCTGCTGATCGTCGGCATCCAGGAATCGGCGCGGGTGAACGGGGTGATTGTAGCGGTAAAAGTGGTGATCGTGATCATCGTGATCGCCGTGGGTTTCGCGTACATCAACCGGGCCAATTATACCCCCTTCATCCCGCCCAACACCGGGAAGTTTGGCGAGTTCGGCATCAGCGGCGTGATGCGCGCCGCCGCCGTGGTGTTCTTCGCGTTCATCGGATTCGACGCGGTTTCGACCGCCGCTCAGGAGGCGCGCAAGCCGCAGCGCGACATGCCGATCGGGATCATCGGTTCCCTCGCCGTCTGCACGATACTCTACGTGCTATTCGCCCACGTGCTCACCGGCATGGTGAACTACAAGATCTTCAAGGGCGACGCGTCGCCGGTGGCCACGGTGATCAAGCAGTTTCCGAGCGCGGCGTTGCAGATCACGATCGTCATCGGCATTATTGCCGGCTACAGTTCGGTGATCCTGGTGATGCTGCTGGGGCAATCGCGCGTGTTCTTTTCGATGTCGCGCGATGGGCTGCTGCCCAAGGTGTTTTCCGACGTCCATAAGAAGTTCCGCACTCCCTGGCGCTGCAACCTGATCTTCATGGCGTTTGTTTCGCTCTTTTCCGGCTTCCTGCCGATTTCGAAGCTGGGGCACATGACCAGCATCGGCACGCTGTTGGCCTTCGTGATCGTGTGCATGGGCATCATGGTGATGCGCCACACGCGCCCGGATCTGCCGCGCCCCTATCGCACGCCGCTGGTCCCGCTGGTGCCGGTGCTGGGCATCCTGGTGTGCCTGGCGATGATGGCCTCGCTCGATGTGGAGACCTGGTACCGGCTGGTGATCTGGCTGGTGATTGGGCTATGCATCTATTTCTTTTATAGCCGGCACCACAGCCATTTGGCGATCAGCAAGCGACGGTAGGCTAGTACAGGCGGCCACCGAAGGCGAAACGATGAACTGACACGCTGAGCAGCGCCGATGAAGAGGCGAATCGCTGTGGTGGGTCACTCTGTTGAGGCTTCGTAGAACTTGTATTCTGTGAATTGCCGATACTGAGTCCACAAGAGATCGGACACCTCGCGATGTAGCGACCGAAAACAGCCCCAATTCAAGACGCGCGTCTTGCGCACTTCCTGGTCCCGTTGGGCTACATCCATGATGTTGGTTGAGTTGTAATGCAGGGCCATGAGCATATCAATCAATCAAAAGCCTTCGGCCAGACAGATCTCTCTTCGCCACGCATCCCGTGAAGGAGTTGCGGGGCCTTTTAGTCGACCCACGTACACCTCCAAGTTCTGGGGGTCCTCTATCGAACCGCCGCCCCAGTTCTCCCTCGGAATCCTCTCACCGAATGTCAGGTCCGTTTGGCCGATGTAAAGAAGGACGTTGGTCCGTATACTGGGTGGTGCCCATAGATCTGATAGAGGCCCGCTCCACTCGATGTGGATGATTCTCTCGTCCGCCATTCTCTACCTCGACCATTTTTGTTTGGCGTTCCGCGCGGCTGCGTGGGCCTCGCGTGAGCCACGCTTGTTACCGGCCACTTTTCGAGAGTCCAGCCACTTTCCCAGCGATTCGAGGCTTTCGCCGGACTGCCGTCCTGCCAACAAACCTGTGACTGTCAAATCTTCGTCGAGGTCGGGCCAATGGATATAGCGTCCCTGTCCGAACATCTCGAAATGGCTGCGCTCGCGCGGATTGCCATGCCACAGACGCGGAAACCAGACCAGAGGCACAATTATGGTTCGGCCGTCCACCAGGTCAACCGTTAAGGCTTCGCCGGTCACCTTCACGGACTGGGCTCGTGTTTCCTGCGTTTCAACGGCCGAAGAACTCATTCCAGCTCTCAAGTAATCGCTCCCGATGCTCATTTACAAGCTTCGCAAGCACATTCAGTTCATGCCGGCTGAAGCCGCCGGCTCGCTGAAGGGCGACTGGCTCCAACCAGAACTTCGCAACCATGTTCCGCCCGTCTGACGTGAATATGCGGAGGCTCGGCCCGATCCAGTGAGACAAAGAAAAACCGATAAGGACCCGCTCTGAGAACAGTCGGCATGCCATCGCGAACAGTCCAACAGATCCGAGATTAGCACGAGTTCGGTCCGCCCGGGCTGCCTGCGGCCCCGTAGGCCGGGTCCTTACCGTGCGCCGTGCCGGTCGTGCCGATGCGGGCGTCCTTGTTTGCCCGGCGATGATGGCCTCGCTCGATCAAAAGACTTTGTACCGGCTGGTGATCTGGCTGGCGATCGGGCTGTGCATCTACTTTTCTATAGCCGGCACCATAGCCATTTGGCGATCAGCAAGCGGCGGTAGGCGGTTAGAAGAAGGAGTCCGGCCAGCGTCTTGCGCCGTGGATGATCGCCACGACCTCGATGGCCTCCTTCTTCACCCGGTAAGCGACGACGAAAGGAGAAACGATGAACTCCCGCGTGCCCGCCACGCGTCCTTTGCGGCCCATCGCAGGAAATCGCTCGAGAGCCTCTAAACCAGTGAGGATTCTTTCCACAATCTTGGCCGCGGCTTCGTCGCTCGCGTGCGCACTGTCTTGGGCCACATAGCCATGCAAGGATTCCAGGTCGCGTAGACCCGTGGGCGTCCAGCGGACCGTCATTTGCGGCGCAGGCGATCCACGACCTGCTTCACGGCGCGGGCGGAGGCGAACTTCCCGGCGTCGGCTTCGCGCAAGCCTTGTCGAATATGTTCGATCTGCCAGCACTGCGTTTCGATGTACGCCGTCAGGGCTTGGTTCACTATCCAGGTCCGGTCGCGCTCCGCGGCGGTAGCAAGTGCGTCCAGGGCGCTACGGACCTCGGGCTCGATACGAATCGTCATGGTTTGCTTAGTCATGGAATACACTGTAGCACGGCGCAACACGACGCAATACGACAACTCAGAGGCGGCTAGATGAACAGGCTGGCTGGGATGTGGAAGAATTCGCCCAGCTTACGCGCGTGCGTCTTGCTCAGCGAGCGTTTCCCATTGAGCATGTCCGAAGCGACGCTGCTGGACCCAAACATGGGAATCAGGTCGCGTTGGCGCAGCCCGCGCGACTCCACCAGAACGCGCAACGCTTCGACAGGCTCGGCGTGTCCCAGAGCATATCGCGGTTCTTCGAACTGACGGATTAGCAGGCTCACCAACAGCGCCAGGCGCTCCTCTTCCGGGGTGAGGGGGCGGCCGCGCGTATCGAGCTTCTCCAACTCCGCGATCATCCGTTCGTTGTCGTCTTCCGTGGTGATGATCTGCGGCAGGACTGCGGCTAGGCTAGAGCCATTTTTTCTTCCGTTATCGCGCTTCCAGCGCTAATGACATTGGAAGCAGGTTGCGGCAGGCGCAGAAAGAGCGCCGGCTGAGAGCCGGCGNNCGGCACGCAAAGTGCGTGCGCCACATCATTTGCACCAGACGGTCTTGACGTTGACGAATTCGCGGATGCCGAAGACGCCCAGCTCGCGGCCGTAGCCGGAACGCTTCACACCGCCGAAGGGCAGCCGGGGATCGGATGCCACCATGCCGTTCACGAAAACGGCGCCCGCCTGGATTTCGTCGATGAACAGCGCCTGCTCGGCGGCGTCGCGCGTCCACACGCTCGACCCCAGCCCGAACGGCGAATCGTTTGCCCAAACGATCGATTCCGCGGCGTCCTTGACGCGGAAAAGCATGGCCACCGGGCCGAACAGCTCTTCGCGAAAGACGTCCGATTGCCGCGGCAAGCCGGCCAGCACAGTCGGTTCGTAGAAGTAGCCTGGGCCGCCGATCGTTCGCCCGCCCAGCAGCAAGCGCGCTCCGGAGGCCACGGCTCGCGCGACCTGCAAGTGCAACTCCTCGCGGATGGCGCTGGTCGCAAGCGGACCCACGTCCGTCGTGGGCGCCATCGGATCGCCGACCTTCAAGGCCTGCATGGTCTCGACGAAGCGCCGCTCGAAGGCCTCATAAATGCCATCGGCAACGATGAAGCGCTTGGGCCGCTATGCAGGACTGTCCGTTGTTGATGGTGCGCGCCTTCACCGCGGTCGAAATGGCCTCGTCCAGATCGGCGCTGGGCATCACGATGAAAGGATCGCTGCCGCCCAGCTCGAGCACGGTCTTCTTGATGCGGTCGCCGCACTGGGCGGCCACCGAGCGGCCGGCCGGCTCGCTGCCGGTGAGAGTGGCGGCGGCCACGCGATCGTCGGCCAGTACGGACGCGGTCTGAGCCGCGCCGATGAGCAGCGTCTGAAACGCGCCATCCGGGAAGCCCGCGCGGCGCAGGATATCTTCGATGGCCAGAGCGCATTGCGGCACGTTCGAAGAATGCTTCAGCAGTCCGACGTTACCCGCCATCAACGCGGGCGCGGCGAAGCGGAATACCTGCCAAAAGGGGAAGTTCCAGGGCATCACGGCCAGCACGGGGCCGATCGGCTGGTAACGCACGAAGCTGCGCGAGGCATTCGTGGCGATGGCTTCGTCCGCCAGGTAGCGCTCCCCGTTTTCCGCGTAGTAGCGGCACGCCGAGGCGCACTTCTCCGCTTCGGCGACAGCGGATTTTAGCGTCTTGCCCATCTCGACGGTCATGATGCGGCCGTATTCCTGTTTCGAGTCTTCGAGAACGCGGGCGGCGTTCGACAGCCATTGGGCGCGCTCGGCGAAGGAAGTCTTGCGGTAGCTCTGAAACGTGGCGAAGGCGTGCGCCAGCTTTTGCTCGAGCGCTTCGGCCGAAAGGGGGTCGAAGACCTGCAACGTCTCTCCGGTGGCCGGGTTGATGGAGGCGATAGCCATACATCGATTATGGGGGATTATGGCGCGATTATGATTATGCCGCGCGGCGGCGCGAGTAGTACCAGAACAGCACAGCGGCCAGGCCCAAGAACACGGTGCAATTCCCAACCATCTTCAGCTCGAAGCGCCAGACGGAATCGACCTGCCGGGGAGGCACGAAGGCCACCGCCCCGCCCACCACGGTGGCCGCCAGCCCGCCGATAGCCGCGAATCGCAGCCAGGCCTTGCCGTAGAACCCGTCGCCGGCCGTCTTCGAGAAAGCCACCTTCGCCAGGGTTGCATACAGATAAAGATACGAGATCATCTGCAAAACGACGGAGAGATCCAGCAAGGTCACGTAGGCTTCCTTCACGGTGGCGCCGATGAAGCTCATGGTCACCAGCAGCGAGGAAAGGGTGGCGATGGCGATCAGCGCGATGTGCGGAGTGGCGAACTTCGGATGCACCTTGCCCAGCGCCTTCGGCATATAGCGGTCGATGCCGGAAACGAAGATGATGCGCGCCGATCCGCCCAGCCATGCGGAAGTGGAACCGGCGATGGCCACGGCCAGCACCACTGCGAGCGTGGTCAGCATCCAGCGGGAGCCGACGCCGGTGGCGGTCATCTTGTCCACGGCCTGCAGCACGCCCTGCAGGACTTTGACCTCCTGCTGCGGCACCGCCAGCAGCAATGCCAGCGTGGCGGTCAAATAGACCAAGCCGGCCAGAATGCCGCCCCACAACACGCCCTGCGGCACGCTACGGCGCGGATCGCGAATCTCGTCGCCCATCACCGGGCCGAGTTCCAGGCCCACGAGTCCGAAGCAGATCACTCCGAATGAGGACATGATGCTCCAGTCGAGGCCGCGGATGGCGAAGCTGGAGGCGGGCAGGGCGACGCCGTGGCGCCAGACTACCGCGATGGCCAGCAAGACCAGCACCACCGCGCCAATCAGGGTGCCCAAGCCGCCCGAGTTGTTTACCCATTTGCCTACGCCGATGCCGCGAATGTTGAGCAGCGCCGTCAGCCAGAGCAGGCCCACAGTCAGCAGGAAGAAGAAGACGCGGTTCTCGGCGAGACCGGCGACGCTCTTTGGTCCGGCGTAGGCCAGAATCCCGCCCAAGTAGAAGAGCAGCGTGGGCAGGTAGAACATGTTGGTGGTCCAATAAGCCCAGCCGCACATGAAACCGTGGAAATCGCCGAAAGCGTCTTTGGTCCAGACGTAGAGGCCACCCTCGGCGGGATGGCGGTGCGCCAGCTCGATGACCGTGATGCCTTGCGGCAGTAGAAAGAACACGAGCGCCGCCAGCCAGAGCCAAACGGTGATGGGCCCGTTGGCGGCGATCACCGGGACGAGATTGAGGTTGGCGATGGCGACGACGGAGAGGAAGACCAGGTCCCAAGGGCCCAGCGCGCGTTTGAGCTGCGGCTTGGCTTCGGTGGTCGAGGGGCCGGCGTTCATTGTGGATCGGGCCCGGCTGACGACGGCCGCCGCCCGTGTGCGAGATAAACGGTAAGGATAGCGGAGGGGGTGGGGGGCCGTCAAACGCGCGAGCAGCGGTCAGCGGCTGCGGCCGACACTTGTACGGGCCTGTGCAGTTTACGCGGACTGCTGCTGGCGCTGGGTCTGCCGCTTCTGTCGCAAGTGCTCCAGGCGCGCGCGCTGCATGGAGAAGCGATTGAGCACGGCCAACTGTTTGCTGCTCGCGCCGCCGGCCATCCTACCCCGATGGATCTGTTCGGTCCGGTCTTGGGGCTGCCAATCGGCTTCGAAATCGGCTCAGAGAAGGCAGAGCGAATGCAGCGCGGCGGCCGGGCTGTAACAATCCGGAGTTACGCCGTCCTCTCCATTGTGGCCTTCTTCGCCTCGATGCCGACGGGCGTCGGGCTTACCCCGCAGACTGGTGGGCTTTGCGGTAAGCCTCCCAGCGCTTTTTGGTGGCTTCCCTTATGGCTCTCAAACCCGCCGCCGACAACTTCCGTTTCTTCGACTTCGCCGGTTGGGCCGGTTGGGCCTGTTGCCGTTTCTGCGCCGCCCATCTCGCTCTCTGTGCGGCGGCGATCCTGGCGCGACCCGCCGCGCTTATCGTGCGGCGCTTCTGTGGGCCCGCAGGACCTGTTCCGGCTGCCGTGGCCTTCGGCCGGCCCGGACCGCGCTGGCCGAGTTGCGCTTTGATGTCGGCTATCTTGGCCGAGATCTTGTCGAGTTGGCTCTCATAACCGACGATGGCCATCTCCAGGATGGTGCTGTCTACTTTTGGCTGTACTCGTCTTGGCATATGCTTCTCCCATAGAACACTGAATTGGGACTGTGTTTTAATCAGTCTCCTCGGTATTTGATTCTAACACTGACTGCCTCGCAACACACAAATTGTCGACGGTCCGGGTGTCCGGCGTGTCAGCGCGGCATCAGCCGTGAACAGTTGCCGATGCCGCCGGTTTAGCTCTCGGGCGGCTGGGCCGATTTACTTGCGCACGGCGCGCGGGGTATGGGCGGGGTGGATCGGCGGCGGCCTTGCGCTGTTGCCCGTTCTCGCGCCGTTCGGACTCGGACTGTCATGCGAAGATGAGTGTGGCCGGTCAGTCTAGCGCGCGGGCGGTGCGTCCTTGTATACCCTTCCATGCTTCATCACGAACACCACTCGCCGGACCGCGGTGATGTCGTCTAGCGGGTTGCCGTCCACGGCTACAATATCCGCCTCCTTCCCCTCCGCCAGCGAACCGATCCGGTCCGCCATCCCCAGCGATTCCGCGGCCACCGACGTTCCGCTCAGCAACGCATCCATGGGACTGTCGCCCCCGTCCCGCACCCGATAGATGAACTCTTCGGCGTTGCGGCCATGCGCGCCGGCCACCGCGTCGGTGCCCAGCGCCACCTTCACATGCGCCTTCCGCGCGCGGCGCAGGAAGTCGGCCACCAGCGGCAGCGCCTTCTCCATGTAGGCGAACCCCGGCTCGGTATAATTGCCGATGCTCAGAAACTTCGCTTTGTTGTCCAGGTAGTTGTGCAGCACCAGGAAATTCGGATCGAAGTACACGCCGCGCGCCGCCATCAGATCCAGGGTGGCATCGTCCAGGAAGGTGCCGTGCTCGATCGTGGTGCAGCCTGCCATGATGGCCGCCCGCGCCCCTTCCGAGGCGTGCGCATGAACCATCGCACGCAGGCCGACCTTGCGCGCCTCGCCGCAGGCGGCGTCGATCTGATCCGCGGTCATGGTCATTTTGCCGCCGTCCCGGATGCTCCCCGTGGCGAACAGCTTGATCACGTCCGCGCCGTCCGCCTTGAGCTTGTCCACCAACGCGCGGATCTGCTCCGGATCGCCGCTCTTCTCCGTGATCTGCTCCAGTGACGTGAGCAGGCGCGGGCCCGGTATGCTGTCCAGGGCAATCAGATCGCGGAGGTCGCCATCGAGCGGCGCCCCGACGCTCTGCACAGTCGTGAAGCCGCCCATCAGGGTGGCATACAGATTCGCCTCCGCATGCAGCGCGGCCTGTTGCGGCGTCGATTTGGCGCCGGGGCCATCCAGCTCCAAACGGTCATTCTTGTTGAAGAACCAGGTGGGGTGGACGTGCGTGTCGATCCAGCCCGGCATGACCGTGAGACCGCTGAGGTCGATGGCGGGCTTGTCCTTGGCTGCGGCGATGCGCGTGATGCGGCCGTTTTCAATGGCGATCTGCCGGTTCCGGAGCACGTGGCCATTGCCGTCGAACAGCGTGGTGGTCTTGATGACGATGGGCTGGGCGATGGCCGCGGCGGCCAGCAGAGGCAGGGCGAAAGATCTGGTAAGCATGCGCTGTTCCTCGTCGAAATCAGCTTAGCTCAAAATGATGGCTTGGGCGGTTCACTGTCAATTCACGGCTGCGCGATCAGCGCGCGTACGGCAAAGGCCGACGCAATCGCGGATCATCTTCTTTAACCAGATTCTCCGCGTTTGCCCAGGAGCCATCGGCTCTTTGGGTCCGCAGTCGGCCACCTCGAAATAGCCCTTCTTAGTGTGGATGGCGCTGGTGAAGGCGCCCTTCACATGGCCGAACAGCGTGGATTCCAGCAGGTCGGCGGGCAGCGAGCCGCTGTTCACGGGCACGAACAGGCGCTCCGAGCGCGGCGAATTGGTGTGGATGGCTTTGGCGATCAGCTCCTTGCCCGTGCCGGTTTCGCCGGTGATCAGGATGGTGGAGCGGCTGCTGGCCACCTGCCCCACCAGGTCGAGCAGGCAAGCCCCGTCTCCCGCAATGACCACACTATCGTGGGAAGCCGGTGTGTTGAGTGGCGTATAATTGTTCCTGTGGGTAACAATTAGCCCATGTACAGCGTGGTCGCCACGAAGTCGTTCGATAAGGCCCTTGCCAAGCTCCCGGTGAATTGGCAGAGGCGGATCGTGGCCAAGATCAAAGAGGTTGCGGCGGACCCCTACGCTCCGAACAACAACCTGGGGAAATTGCGGGGCCGCGATGGATACAAACTCAGGATTGGGAATTGGCGTGTCATTTGCGATCTGCATGACGACCGCTGCGTGATGCAGGTTTTGGAAGTAGGGCCGAGAGGAGGAATCTATTGATGCGAATTGAAAAAGTCGTCCGGCGCGGCAAGGAGTTCGCCATACTGCCAATGGACGGGCTGAAGAGACTGATGGAAGCCGCGGAAATGCTGGCGGACGTGAAGGCTTATGACGCTGCGAAGGGCCGGCTGGAGCGCGGTGAAGACGAGCTGATTCCGCTAGAGATTGTGGAGCGCCGCTTGGCCGGCGAAAGTGCAGTCAAGGTGTGGCGGGAGCATCGGGGAATGACACAGGAGAACCTCGCGAAGGCGGCGGGAGTTTCGCGGCCGATGATTGCCGGTATTGAGGCCGGACACAAGAGGGGAGGGATCGCCACGCTGAAAAACCTGGCTGAAGCCCTTAGGATCGATCTGGATCATCTGGCGTGATTTCCTGCGTGCCGATTCCGATATCTTCCGAATAGTTCGATCGTCTTCGGATCGTCGCGGCCCGAGCGAGCCGCAAGGAAAGGACTCGCTATTACCATGGCCATCGTCCGCTATAAACGAAAGCCCGGCGACCCGCTCACGCGCCGGCAGAAAGAAACCCTGAAAGGAGTCGCCCGAATCAAAAGCGCGGTAGTGACGCTAAACCTGTGTCCCTAGGGGATTACGTGCGGGAAACTGCTGGAGGGTCCAAACTTACTGTTTGTGAGACAAGCGGCGCGTCTACCGCTCAAAGAACTCCTCGCTTCCCAATCTTCACTGGGCGGCCTGCTGTGTCTGGGGTTTCCAGTTCCGAACGAGGCTCTGAGCTTCGGCGATCTGGGCAGCCGTCATCAGTACTTCGAGAGATTCTCAGGCGTTTCGGCAGGAGTCTGCCGGTGTGATCCGTTCTGATGACGAATGAGCCGCGCAGAGGTTGAGCCACAGGTGAGAGTCGTGCTGCCTCCTCGAAATCTGCGGGAACGCCCTGCCATCTCTATAAAGGGAGGCAAGCGTCCGCTCGCCGAACTGGTCGTCCCCCTTTTACGGCCAATCGTAGCCGCCGCCATCAGGTCCGTGGGCACCTCCGAATGCCATGGTACGTTCGGCCCGGTAGCGAAGAGCCATCCGAACATCGCGGCCGCATGAGCGTGCCCACGCTCTGCAGCGGCACTGTACCAATTACGACTTGATTCCAGCCTTATAATCCTGCGGCAACCCTTGCCCGAAGAGTTCATGGAGCCGATGTAGTACTGTGCCGTGGAGTCGCCGCCCTCGGCAAGCGGCATGAGTTCACCTGCCGCCTTCGCGAACTCTTTGTTGTCATAGGCTCTTACTCCTGCCGCAAGGTCCGCAGCGGCGGACCCTATCGCGAAGGACAGGAGCCCACAGAGCACCTTCGAAAAACTTCGCATTGTCGTAGCCTGTATAGGCGGAAACTCCACTTGGCTACCATCATTGCGAGTCGAACTTGCTATTGGGATCTTTGGCCAGCTTGCGTTGATATTCTTCAGGCGAATCAGCGGAGAAATAGCAGAATTGCCTGCTGTTCCTCCAACTTGCCTTCAACGTCTCTAAGATCGCACTCGACTCGCTCGATCCTACCTGCCTTTAGAAATGCGTGATGCATGCTTCGAAAACCTCCCTCGTTCCCAGCATACGCCGGGCCTGAACCTGCGGGGAGCGCGGGCAGACCTGGAGGTCTGCCTCACAAGATGATTACTCCGACTTCTTCGGAATCTTAATATCCAACCGCTTAATCTTCTGATTCAGCGTGGAGAGCGGCACGTGCAAAGCGGCAGCGGCCTCGGTCTGGCTGCCATTATGCTGCTCCAGCCGCTCCGTGATGATGCGCCGCTCGAAGTCCGCCACGATCTCGAACAGCGACGCGTCGGCCGGCAGCGCGCCGCCTTCTCCGCGGCGCAGGCGGATGCCGCTCGATTGCAACAGGTGATCGGGGAGCACGTCCAGGGGCACGGCCGGGTCGGTGGCCAGCACCACGGCGCGCTCCACCGCATTCTCCAGCTCGCGCACGTTGCCGGGCCAGTTGTGCTCCATCAGGATCTGCATCACTTCCGGCTGGAAACTGCGGACCGAATTGGCCTGCGGGTCCAGGAACTTTTCGTTCTCGCGGCAATACTTGGTGAAGAAGTGGCTGACCAGCGCGGGGATGTCTTCCTTGCGCTCGCGCAACGGCGGCAGCACGATGTTGATCACGTTGAGCCGGTAATACAGATCCTCGCGGAAAGTGCCCTCGTCCACGCGCTTCTTCAGATCGTCGTTGGTGGCGGCCAGGATGCGCACGTCCACGCGCACAGGATCGGTGGCGCCCAGCGGGATGAATTCCTTCTCCTGGATGACGCGCAGCAGCTTGGCCTGCATGTCCGGCGCGATGGTGCCGATCTCGTCGAAGAAGATGGTGCCGCGGTCGGCCACCTCGAAATAGCCCTTCTTAGTGTGGATGGCGCTGGTGAAGGCGCCCTTCACATGGCCGAACAGCGTGGATTCCAGCAGGTCGGCGGGCAGCGAGCCGCTGTTCACGGGCACGAACAGGCGCTCCGACCGCGGCGAATTGGTGTGGATGGCTTTGGCGATCAGCTCCTTGCCGGTGCCGGTTTCGCCGGTGATCAGGATGGTGGAGCGGCTGCTGGCCACCTGCCCCACCAGGTCGAGCAGGTGCAGCATGCGGCCGGGTCGGGCACAACGAGCGGATCGGGGAACGCCCAGGCACGTTCAGGGGGCACGTCCGGCGATGCCCCACCGCGCCTGTATCTATGCTATTGTATGTACAAGTGCGCTTCGAATGGGATGAAGCCAAGAGCCACCAAAACCGCCGCAAACACGGCGTGGACTTCGAAGTCGCAGCGCTGGTGTTCGACGATCCGAACCACCGCAGCGAGCAGGATCGCTTCGTGAACGGCGAGGAGCGCTGGCAGACCATCGGTCTGGTGAACGAACTTCTGCTTGTCTGCCATACGTGGATCGAGGAAGATGTCGTCCGGATCGTCTCAGCTCGAAAAGCGAACCGCACGGAAAGGAATCGTTACTATCATGGCCATCGTCCGTTATGAGCGCAAGCCTGGCGACCCGCTTACGCGCCGGCAGAAGGAAAACCTGAAACGGATCGCCGAAATCAAGGATGAAGATATCGACTTCTCCGACATTCCCGAATTGACCGATGAATGGTTCAAGCGTGCGGTGCGGGGCAGGTTCTACAAGCCCGTCAAGGAGATCGTGTCGATCCGTCTGGACAAGGACGTGCTGGCGTTCTATAGGAGCCAAGGGGCGGGTTACCAGACGCGCATCAACGATACTTTGCGCGCAGCAATGCAGGCCGCGCTTTCGGCGAAACGCAAGGCGCGGCAGTAGCTGATCTGGATGGCCAGGGGGTATCGGGGATCAACGAAACGGAACCCCGGGGCAGGGCAAACCTGAGATTTGCGGACCCGCCAGTCTCGCGGATAGCCGAACGTAAAGGACGCTCTGCTGTAGTAACTGGCGCGGCCAGCCATCTCTTGTGGTCGGCCACTTGTGCGAGGAAGTAGATGAACGCCATGATGCCGCTCGTGTCAGGCTTGTTGTTGCAGAGTATTCTTGTAACAGGCGCCGCTCCGGCGCTATGTAGCCAGTGCTCCTCTAACCAGTTTGGGTTCGGCCTGCGCTCGTTGTTGAACAGCGGCTGCGGGTCGTCGTTGTCGTTGACGATGCCCCCCAGAATGAAATCCATTTTGGGGAATTGGCAGGAGGTTCTGGCGCTTCTTCAGTTGCTCAGCGAGCTCTTCTCTCTCTGCTTTATTACCCGTCCGCTTTACCTCAATGACTGCTCTGGTGGCAAACAGGGGGACTAGGGCAAACTCCGAGCATTCGAAGATCGCTGGCAATTCGGAGGGGTCCCACACGATCAGGTCACATTGAGAGACCTTGGACAATCCTCGACTCGGAATATTGTCACAAGACCGAATCACCGCTCCGGTAGATATTCTGAAAACGATGGCCGAGCATATTTCTGACCATCGACCTTATCCATGCCTCTGCATAGGCGCCCGTAACGTTCGGGTTCGTAACGAAGCTGGAGAGCAAGCTATTGGCTCCCAAGGACTGCGCAAACGCTCGGGCGTATAGATTCCAGTAGTTCTCCCGAGCCTTCCACGTGTCGCTCAGTTTTGATTCACCTTTCATTCTTGGCCTGAAGGGATTGGAGGCTTTTCTCGATCCGAAGGAGGTCAATCTGTTTCTGGAGTTTCTCATTGGCTTTCGCTTGGCTCTCTAGCGCATCCGTAAAAAGGACTAGCCCATCTTCCCAAGCGCTCCTCAAGGCGTTCGTCTTTTCCATGAACTCCGTGACTGCCCCTAGGAGTCCCGCCAAATTCTCATCGAGAAAAACTTGAAACTCCTTGGCCGTGAAGCGCCCGGCTGATAGCTTTCCCACAACGTTATCGCTCGACTGTTTGAGTTTTTCACTTGCAAGGCTCTGTTGTTCAGAAGCAGCCCTGAACTGTTCGCTTTGGGGAACAACGCGAACTAATTGGAACTTCCTTCATAATTTGTTTGGCTCTTTCTGAAACATTGCCGATCTCCAGAGCGGGTCCTGGAGGACCCGCGCAGACCTGGAGGTCTGCCGCACTGAGAGCGTGCGCCACATTCAGCGCGCCGGAACCCACTCGA
>PKYZ01000021.1 GCA_003132865.1 Bryobacterales bacterium | reverse complement strand
GATGAAGAGGACTTCCGGAATGTCGTGGCTAACGATGATCGCGGTGAAGTCGAATTTGCGGCGAAAGTCCGCAATCATCGTGAAGACGCTGTTCTTACGCTGGGGATCGAGCCCCGTGGTGGGCTCATCGAGAAACAGCAACTCGGGATCGCCTACTAGTGCGCAAGCCATGGCCAATCGCTGCTTTTGGCCGCCTGAGAGCGTCCCTACGCGTGAGCTGCGCTTCTCTTCNNGGTCCAATTGCTCAAAGAGCGCCAAGACCTTCTCGCGGATGGCTCGCGGCCTCGTTTTCGTGGTTTCGACCAGGGGCAGTGCGACGTTGTCCATCGCAGTCAACGAGTCGAACAGCGCATTGCCGTGGAAGAGATAGCTGAGCCGCGGAGTGTCTGGAGAACGGGATCGTGCGCCCGCGCTGCGCTTGCCTTCGATGAGGATCTCGCCCTCGTCGGCCTGATAGATGCCCGCAATGCACTTGAGTAGGACCGATTTTCCGATCCCACTCTTACCCATGATGGTCGTGATACTTCCGCGCTCGGCCTGCAGATCTATGCCATCGAGGACCAGATGGCTTCCGAACGACTTCTTTACCCCGCGGATTTCCAGGAAAGGTGTGCTCATATCAATGCTGCACGGAGGTGATAAAGTAATCGAGTGCGAGCACGGCAATGCTGGAGTAAACGACCGCACGAGTGCCTGATTGACTGACGCCACGCGCGCCTGCTTCGCTGGAACGCCAGTGGGTGTTGTACCCTTCAAAAGCGCAAATCGCGGTCACGACGAAGCCAAAGATGAGCGACTTTTCGAGTCCGCCGCCGACATTGCTCGGCTCCAAGGCGTCGTGGACGTTTTGCCAATATACGCCCGATTGTTGCCCCAGTAGGAGCACTCCAGAGAGATAGCCGCCGGCAATGCCAACGACGTCGAATACGGCGGTATGCACCGGGAAAACGACCAAGGCGGCGATCAGCCGAGGAGCGACGAAATAGCCTAGCGGATTGATGCCCATCGTCTCGATCGCGTCGATCTGCTCGGAATTGCGCTGGATTCCAAGTTCAGCGGCTAGGGCAGAGCCGGCTTGCCCGACAACCATCAAAGCGGCGAGCACCGGCGCCAGCCCGTTGACCANNGAGGGCCGATTCCGAGCCGAAACGCGCCAAGGTACGGTAACCCTGCAAACCAATGATCAATCCGGTGAAACAACCGACGGTGATGATAATGGGTATGCAACGGACACCCATTTCAAAAATCGCCCTGACCAGTTTGGATATCCGGTACCTAAGCCCAACCAGGGCGGCCAATGCCTTGACGACAAAAAACGAGAAATCCCCTAAATTGCTGACGGACAATATACAAGACCTCCCCAACTTTTCGACAAAAGATGAGCATTCGGGTTCTCCGGAAGCCTCCTCCGGGGTCCCGCCAAGCACTTCCCGACTAACGCGTGGTGTTTCTAAAGGCTCCATGGCGCAGTTGCTTGGGTAGAAATCAGAGAATCCATGCCGTGTTGACCATTTGAATGGAAATAAAGACCATTGTTCCGCGGCAGAGTGCCATCGCCGCGTTTTTGAGTCAATGACCTCAAAGGCCGGTTAATTGCACTACAAGGACGGCGGCGGTTGGGTTGCGGTTTTGAGTTTGCTGATGACCGATCTGACGCTGATTGGCGGCCCGGCGCCGAAGGCGCTGAGCGCGTTGCTGACTGAGACGGCGGGCGACTATTTTTTCGCGGAGGCCGGCGTGCGCCTGCTGCGGGGTGACGTAGTCGATGACGGAGTGGTAGTGCTCGTGGTTGTACCAGCCAAAATATCTTTCGAAGTAGGCCGTGGCCTGGCGGTCGTCCAAAAATTGGCCGGGATATTCCGGGGCGCGTTTGACGGTGGAAAAGGCGGACTCGATAAACGGATTATCGTTGGGCGTTCGAGGGCGAGCGAACAATTGCGGCATGTGGTGATCTTCGCAGAACTGACGGATCGGTTTGGGTTTCATCTGCCGGCCGCGGTCGTTGAGCAGTTCCGGCCGCTGCTCTTCCGGCAGGTCCAGGATGTTTTCCCGCTCGAAGCCGCCTTCGAGGAGCAGCCGGGCCTCTGTGGCGGTCTGCGTCCAGCCGATCCGCCAATGAAGGGCCTTCCGGGAAAACTCATCGAGCAGCAGGTAGAGGTACAGATACACCCCTTTCTCCAGGGTCAACAGGTAGCTGATATCCCAGCACCAACGCTGGTTCGGGGCGGTCAGTTCTTTGCGGACCGGAATCAGGGAGCGGCCGTTNNACAGGCCCTTCTCCCCGACGGTAAACGGTGCGCCCTTTGGCGACTACGTCCTCAACTGAATGACCCCGGCTTAGGAATCGCACCTCGATGCCGATCGGGGCCCCTTTTTCGCGCTCTACGCTTGTCTTTCAAATCCGGACGGCAATGTCCCCCCGAGGTTCGCTTCGGGCTGGAATGCCGCTCACTGACGTCGGCGCGAACTCCCTTTCGATGATACCTCGGGGCTTGCCCCGAAGAGGGTTCATTCGGGATAAACGAGGACCATACGCGAACAATGTCCAAGCCCAAATCACCAAAAGAAGCGCACGACTATTGGTTTGGCCTCTTCCAAAGAGCCTTCGACCGCTCCGCGTTTGATGCGCTCTGCACGCTTTTGAGGCCGTGTGGAATGCATGACGCAGGCTGGGACATCCTCGATGAATCAGCGGCCCTTTTCGACGACTTCAATCGGGCGCTGAAGAAAGCTCGCGACGAACGTGCTGAGTCAACAGCGCGACGTTTGGCACTACACTAATATTGCTCGATGATTGAGATGTCTGCAATCCACGAGATAATTGCGAATCTTCTGCGATGCGTTTCAGGGCAGGCATACGCATCGTTCCCGTTCTCTGCGTTGGAGAGAAAGAAAAAGAAAAGTGCCCCGTGGAATGTAATGCCTCCCACTAGGCCGGCAAAGATAAGGTTGTTGAAAACCATGGCAAAGACCCTGGAGAAACTGAATTGGAAGACGCGCTTGGGATGTAGAAGTCCCATGGCCGGCGGGCGTCCCTATTATGGGCCATAGAGCCACATCGGAAAGGGATTTCCGGTCTCGAATCTACCGGGTTTTACGGGCTGGGGCGGTTTGTCCGCATTGTGGATTGCTGTTTCCCTTGCTGGCTCCTTTCCTTACATCCAGTTTTCCTCAAGTTTAGATGCCAATCCTAAAATACGAACGAAATCGCGAATTCCTAACGTATTCCCCGCCGCAGGCCACCTGCGCGGAATTCGTTGATAACCGGGCAGGACCCAATGGTTTGAACCACGGGCCGCTTTCGCTCTTCGACAAGGTCAGAAATTACAAGGTAGCCGCCGCGATCCGCGCGTCGGGTCTCTATCCCTACTTCCGCCCCATTTCTTCGGCCCAGGACACCGAAGTCATCGTGAAGGGAAGGAAGGTCCTGATGGTCGGCTCGAACAGCTATCTCGGCCTGACCAATCATCCAAAAATCAAGGAAGCCGCCAAAGCCGCGATCCAGAAA
>PKYZ01000239.1 GCA_003132865.1 Bryobacterales bacterium | reverse complement strand
TTTTCAAAACTTGACACTTTCAGATACAAGTCAGTTACGTTAGACGTCTAGAGGTGAAGCTAAGATCTTCCTGGTGATCAATTGACCACCGTCGGGCTTCTTGAGCCAACCGAAACATAGATGGCCCTGGAGACCGGACGTTCACATCGAACCCCGAATTCTGGGAGGGTCGCGGAGCATTTCACGCGTGAGGAGAACGGTGTAAGGTTCTACTCACCGACTGGGAAGGGAAGCATGATCCAGGGTGGGATCGGCAGCGTACGATTCAAGTCTCTGAAGATTGAGGATGAGGAGTGCTGACTCTCAACCACAACGTCCGACGGATACTGCCATTCTGGAGTGCCGCTCGCGATGCCAGATCGCCTCTTGCGCTTGCATGGGTTTCAAACTGGTAACGTGTTCTCAATAACAGGACTGGTTCGGTTCCTGCCAGATTCTCTGGAACCACAGTTTCGCCACTGGATACGAGTCCCCCACATCCTTTTACACGTTGACAAGATCGAGCTGTCGGGACACTCGGACGATCCTGTGCGTGTCACGCCAACGGTCTTTTTCTCTCAAGGGATGATCCCGCTCACGCTGAAGGCGAAAAAGGAAACGTGACCTATGCTACCTGTCGGGATGATCGTAACGCAGAGATCAGCGAGGCGGCCGACTGGCTGGCTTGGTACGCAGAGAAGTTTCACGGAGAAATAATCACTAATTTCGACCAGCAGAGCCCGATATTTCAGGACGCTCCCTTCAGCCTGCAGAACTTGTGGGCAGGTCGTATTCGAAAGGAAACCCTGGACCGCTTTGGATTTGAAGAAAGTGAAGAACTGGTTGGCGCAGTCATGAGAATAATCAAAAGAAGCACGGGACCCACATACCAGATTTCGGGAGGAACAGTTGCTATTGGCCCCGGCGCACAAGCGATAACAAACACGGCAGGAAAGGATCAAGCTATGACCACGGCATCTTGGGTGTTTGGAAGTGTCCTAGCTAGCTAGTGCTGTTTCTTATTGCATTCGTTTTTTGGAATCCCGCAACCCTGCCTGGTCCCCAGCAAATGGTAGTAAGGCTCCTGGGGTCTGTGTTCGCTGGCCTGATTTCTGCCTTCTTTGTTGGAACAATGCACGTGCAGGCCACCGTTCGGAAGATCCAAATTGCAGCGGTGGGCGGGTTTGCGGCATTTTGTCTGGTTTTCCTTCTTTGGAAGTAGAAAGACCTCTACGACGTGGGAGACCCACCCTTCGCTGCGACCATCGAGGGACGCATTCTGAGCGTGCTGGGCAGCTTTGTCGGCGAACACCTCCTAGGACCGACCTTGCTCGAGCCGTAACCGCCGCACCGTTGCCGGTCTGCTCGGCCGGCGCGCATCGGTGCGGCGGATCGGCAGGCAGGCTGATACGATCAACTCGTGCCCCCGAAAACTGCCCTATTATTCATGGTCCTCTCGGTCGCGACAGTCGTCGCTGTGCGGCTGCGCGCGCAACCGGCGATGCCCCCGTACAAAAATCCCTCCCTGCGTGTCGAGCAACGCGTGGAAGATCTGTTGACCCGCATGACTCCCCAGGAGAAAGCGGAGATGCTGAGCGGCTCGGGTTGGATGGAAAGCCAGCCGAATGCGCGGCTGGGCATTCCCGCGATCAAAATGGCGGACGGTCCCATGGGTGTGCGGAACTGGCGTGGCTCTTCCGCTGTCACGAACGCCGCTTCCACCGTACCTGTCACCTCGACCGCGTTTCCAGCCGGCATCGGCATGGCCGCGAGTTGGGATCTCGACCTGGTTGCGCGCGCGGCCGGCGTCATCGCGCAAGAGGTGAAAGCGCTCGGACGCGACATGATTCTCGGACCCACCGTGAATATCAACCGCGTCCCGCTCTGGGGCCGCAACTTCGAGGGCTACGGAGAGGACCCGTATCTGGCCGCGCGCATGGGAGTCGCGTACATCCGGAGCGTGCAAGCCGAAGGAGTGATCCCCTCGGTCAAGCATTTCGCCGCCAATAACGAGGAATACGAGCGCCATCGCATCGACGAGAAGATCGACGAGCGCACGCTGCACGAGATTTATTTTCCGGCGTTCAAAGCGGCGGTCGAGGAAGCGGGCGTGTGGGCAGTGATGTCGGCATACAATAAGGTGAACGGCTTGTGGTGCGCCGAGAATTCTTACCTGCTGACCGGCACTCTCCGCAAGCGCTGGGGCTTTCGGGGATTCGTCATCTCCGACTGGGGCAGCACCTACAGCACCGAGGGAACCATCAACGCCGGCATGGACCTGGAGATGCCCGGCGGCGAGCGAATGCGGATCTGGGCCAACAAGCCCGAAACCAAACGCGACGGGAATGGCGCCGGTTGGCTCACCGCGGACAAGGTCCTGGCGGCGGTGTCCGCGGGCCGCGTGACGCAGGAAGCCGTGGACGAGGGCGTGCGCCGCATCTTGCGCGTCATGTTCACCGCTGGGCTGTTCGATCGCACGCACGCGGGCGGCGGCGACGTGGACACTCCCGAGCAGCGCCAGATAGCGCGCACGGCGGCCAACCAGAGCATCGTGCTGCTGCAGAATTCCGGCGGCGTGCTTCCGCTTAGCGCCGAAAGGACGCGCAAGATCGCGGTCATCGGCCCTAATGCGGCGGTCGCGCGGACCGGCGGTGGCGGCAGTTCCCTGGTGCGCCCCAAATACGCGATCACCGCGCTCGATGGGATCAAGGAAGCCGCTGGACCGCGGGCCGATATCGTCCATGCGATGGGCGCTGTTATGGAAGGAGAGGACCCGGGCAAGCCGCCGCAGGAGTTGCGCGAGGAAGCCGTCGCGGTGGCCCGTCACTCCGACGTTGCCGTCGTCGTTGTGGGCAACTCTCCCAAGCTCGAAGGCGAAGGATTCGATCGCAAATCCATGGACCTGCCGGCCGGGCAGGATGAACTGATCGAAGCCATCGCCGGCGCCAACAGGAATACCATCGTGGTGATCGCCGCCGGCGCGCCCGTGACCATGACCAGGTGGATCGGCCGGGTCTCCGCCGTGGTGTATGCCTGGTATGGCGGGCAGGAGGCCGGGCATGCCATCGGCGACGTACTTTTTGGCGCGGTCAACCCTTCCGGCAAGCTTCCGGTGACCTTTCCGAAAGCGTTGCAGGATTCGCCGGCGTACGGCCACTATCCGGGTGAGAACCTGCATGTGGAATACGCGGAGGGCATCTACGTCGGCTATCGAGGGTTCGACAAACACGATGTCGAGCCGCTCTTTCCGTTCGGTCACGGACTCTCGTACACCACCTTCGATTACGGCCAGCTCAAGATTTCGCCCGGCAGGATCGCGGTGGGCAAGGCCGTCGGCGTCAGCGTGAGCGTGCGCAACAGCGGAACTCGCGCCGGGGCGGAGGTCGCTCAGTTGTATCTTCAGCAGCCGCCATCGCGCGTCGACCGTCCGGTGAAGGAGTTGAAAGGATTCGGACGCGTCATGCTGCAACCGGGGGAGACCCAAACAGTGTCGTTCACGCTCGATAAGGCTGCCATGTCGTTCTACGATTCCGCGGTTCACGATTGGGTCGCCGAGCCAGGCCGATTCACGGTGTTGGTGGGGGCGTCCTCGCGCGACATCCGCGCAAAGGGTGAGTTCGAGCTGGTCAGATAGCCGGGAGAACTGTGATGCGCATCGCCATCGTCTCCGACATCCACGGCAACCTTACCGCGTTCGAGGCAGTCCTGGCGGATCTGCGGCAAACCTCTCCCGACTTGATCCTCCACGGCGGCGACCTGGCTGACGCCGGAGCAAGTCCCGTGGAGATTGTGGATCGCATTCGCGATCTCGGCTGGCAAGGCGTGGTTGGCAATACGGATGAAATGCTTTTTAGCCCCGAGTCGCTGCGGGAGTTTGCCAGCCAATCGCCCAAGCTCCAACCCCTCTTCGCCGCGATCGAGGAGATGGCGGTGGCCCCCCGTGAAGCGCTGGGAGAAGAGCGGCTCGCCTGGCTGCGCGGCCTGCCGCGCATTCAGATGCATGGTCCGATGGCGCTCGTGCACGCCAGTCCCGAGAGTCGCTGGCGGGCGCCCGCGCCGGAAGCGAGCGATGCCGAGTTGGAGTCGGTCTACTCGCCGCTCGGCCAGCCGATTGCCGTCTATGGGCACATCCATCGATCGTATATTCGGAGCGTTTCAGGAATGATCGTCGCTAACTCAGGTAGCGTTAGTCTTTCTTACGACGGCGATCGCCGCGCTGCATACCTCTTGCTGGACGAGTCCGGGCCATCGATCCGGCGCGTGGAGTACGACGTGGACAAGGAGCTTAAGGCTCTTTCCTGCTGCGGTCTCCCCCACGCCGATTGGATTGCGAAGATGATCGATAGCGCCAGCCCCCAGATGCCGTAAGCCACACGGAATTCTCGCCACCGTCGTGCTATCCTCATCTCAGGCAGGCATCAGGGAAGAGGGTCCCCTGCACTCGCCGATCGGCGTTCTGCCGGACCACCCGCCGGATCTCGATACTGAATCCCCACGGCCACCAGGATCGCTGCATGCCCGCGATTTGGTTGCAATGCCTAATCGCGTGCACAACGCCTAGCCCGACTTTCGCAAAACTGGGCCTGTTTTCTGAGGGACAGGGCCGTAAACATTGATCCGGACGCACTCTTGTGACTAGATGAAAGAACTGATACATTCGACGGGCTGGCTTGAAGCAGCGCGACACGTCAACACATCAATTTCGCTGCCTGTCCGCGAGCCGCCACGCACGAACGCCAGGGCAGCGCTCAAAACGGGCCACCGGCTGATTGGCCTGCAGGCTTCCAACCCCAAGCCGGCATGAGCACGAGCCATAGGGGCCGCTTAGTATATTATTTCATCTATGAAAGGCCAAGCACGCGATTGAAGTGAACCGCTTGTGCGGCTGCGGACACTCCGTGACCAGACCGGCCATACTTACGATGTGATCGCCTGCATCGCCGGGCGCGGATTCAAGGTCCGGCGCGAGGACATGCGCCGGTTGCTTCAGGCGACGGACGGCAAGGTGTTCACACTCACGACCATGCACTTGCTCATCGAGCAGACGCGTATCCGCGAGTACAGAACGAGATGACGAGATGAGATTCCTACCTAACTCCCTGGCCGGACGCCGCTTCACAAAGCCACGATGACGCTACTTCCGATACTCCCACTCCATTGAAAACAAACGTAAAATCGCAGTCGATCACCGAATCCCTGCCGTCGCCGTGCTATCCTCATCTCGGGTAGGAAGGCGCCTGCGCTCGCCCAATCGGCGATGTGCCGGACCACTTGCCGGATCTTCGACAACTGAATAATCCCCCTCGGCCACATAAGGAGCGCCGCAGAACTTCCCAAATTCTTGATCGACATGCACAGACTTCACGTAAACAAATGAAACTAAACCACTAAACTCCATTGGCTTTGTTCGGCAGAAAACTCTGGGCAAACCTTTCAACCGGCCGGTGCAGCCCAACCGCCCCGCAAAACCCGAAGCCATCGGCCCGCGCCAGTGCTAAAGTGGCATTCAGGAGGGATGCATGGCTCAATTTACCAGACGTGACTTTCTGCGCACCGGCGTGGCGGCCTCGGTGCTATCCACCACCGGCGGCTTGGCGCTGGCGAAGCGCGCGAAACGGTCGGCCACCGACTGGGTGATACTCGGCAAGTCGAAAGTGAAGGTGACCCGCCTCGCCTTCGGGACCGGCACGATGGGCGGGCGCTTGCAGCGTGAGCTGGGGCAGGATGAGTTCACCCGGCTGGTCCGCTACGCCTATGATCGCGGCATCCGCTTCTTCGAAACCGCCGAGAGCTATCACGGCATGCCGGAGATGCTGGCGATCGCGCTCAAGGGTCTGCCGCGCGACAGCTACCGCCTGATGACCAAGTACAGCACGCCGGCCGCCGGCGATCCGGCGCCCAAGATCGATCAGTTCCGCAAGCAGCTCAACACGGAGTACGTCGACATCCTGCTGTTGCACTGCCTGCGCCCGCCCACCTGGGCCACCGATTACCAGAGCCTGCAAGACGGATTCTCGCTGGCGCAGCAGAAGGGTATCATCGCAGCCCACGGCGCCTCCATCCACGGCTTGCCGGCACTACGCACCATTTCCGGCAACAAGTGGCTCCAAGTCGCCATGATCCGCATGAACCATAACGGCACGAAGATGGACACGCCCGAAATGCGCGACGTGAACCAGCCGGGCAACGTGGAAGAAGTGGTGGCGCACACCAGGAAGGTTCACCAGCAGGGCATGGGCGTCATCAGCATGAAGCTCGTCGGGGAAGGCCGTTTCACCACCGCGGAAGAGCGCGACGCCGCCATGAAGTTCGCCATGAACCTGGGATGCGTCGATTCGGTGACCATCGGATTCAAGAATACCGCTGAGATCGACGAAGCGATCGAGCGCATGAACCGCGTAATGAACGCTTGAGGCGGCGCCGGCTTACAGCATTGCTACCGCGTTACCTTGACCGCCGCCGGATTCAACTCGTAGCCGTCGTTCTTAGCGTCTTCGACGGCCAGCGAGACCAGTTCCGCATCGCCCGTGCCCCGGTCCGAATCCGGATGCGGATATTTGATCACTTCCGACCCGACATAAAGATGCACCGTCCAGCCTTTGTGCTTCTTGTCCTGGTCCTGCCAAACAACCTCTGCACTCCCTGCCGGTGCGAGTTGCGCCGATGTCATAATTTGCGTCACCTCCCGACAGTCTGAAAAGTATCAGACTGGAGGGAGTGAGTCAATCCCCCGGCATGCGCGTTGTGGATTCGAGCGACCGTTCGCTCCTGTTGGTATTCGACGACCAGATCTCGCTCGCGGCGCATCGCGACGTACTGCGCCTCACGCCCCTGCTCGGATCCGTGCGCGGTGTGACGAACGTGCATCCCGCGTACGCTTCGATTCTGATCGATTTCGACCCGCTGAGAATCGGCCGCTTCGAAATGGAGCGCGCCGCGGCGGATCTCTTCGCACAAGCGGCGGCAGCGCCGTGGCCCGAGCCGCGCACAGTGGAGATTCCCGTGGCCTATGGCGGCGAATACGGCCCGGATCTGGAAGCAGTCGCGGCGCTGACCGGACATACGCCCGATGAAGTCGTCGCGCTTCATTCCAGCGCCGAATACCTGGTCTACTTCCTGGGCTTCTCGCCTGGATTCCCATACCTGGGCGGTATGCCGGAATCGATCGCCGCGCCGCGTCTGGAGACGCCGCGCAGACGGGTGCCGGGGGGCAGCGTCGCGATCGGCGGGCGGCAGACGGGCGTCTATCCAATGGCTTCGCCAGGCGGATGGCGCATCATCGGGCGCACAACCTTGCGCCTGTTCGATCCCGATGCGGATCCGCCAGTCTTGTTGCGGATGGGCGATCATGTAAGATTCGTCGTGAAGGGTTCCATCTGAATCGCATCCAAGTCATCTCGCCGGGTCTGTTGACCACGGTCCAGGATCTGGGACGGCCCGGTTACGCACACCTGGGCATCTCCACTTCGGGCGCCGCCGATGCGCTCTCGTTGCGCGCGGGAAATCTGCTGGTGGGAAATGCGGAAGGCGCGGCGGCGCTGGAAATGACGCTGGCCGGCGGCACGTTTGAGTTCGAGTCCCGCGCCATAGTCGCGCTCACCGGCGCGGATTTCGAGGCGAGCATTCCGATGTGGACCGCCGCCTGGGTGAGACCCGGTGCGCAGGTACGGTGCGGGCACGCGCGGTTGGGCGCGCGCTGCTATTTGTGTGTGAATGGCGGGATCGAAGTCCCCCTGGTGCTGGGCAGCGCATCGACCCACCTCCTAACCGGACTGGGCGGCTTTGAAGGCCGCGCACTCAAACGCGGCGACATTTTGCAGACCATGTGGGGCAGGCCCATTGGCCTGCGCGGGACTCTTAGTCCCGCTCCTGCTTCCACCATCATCCACGTAACCGCCCCCACCAACGCCCACGCCCTCTGCAGCGCCGCCTGGGAAGTGCAGGAAGACTCCGACCGTATGGGGCTTCGCCTGCGCGGGCCGGCGCTCGATCGTCACACGGGCCACATGCTCACCGAAGGAGTGCCGCTGGGCGCGGTCCAAGTGCCGCCGGACGGGCAGCCCATCATCCTCTTTGTGGAGCACCAGACCACCGGCGGTTATCCCAAAATCGCGAACGTGATTTCAGCCGATTTTCACGCGGTCGGGCAACTCCGCCCGCGCGACCGGGTGCGTTTCGAGCAGGTCTCCATCGACGCGGCGCTCACGCTCCTCGAGGCGCAGGAGGAGTGGCTCCATTCCCTGGTATAGCTCCATCACGCGCGCGCAATGGACGACGCTCGCCGCGGCGCAATTCGCCTGGATGCTGGACGCCATGGACGTCATGCTGTATGCGTTCGCGCTGACCACCATTCGCGATGAGTTCCATCTCAGTTCCGCGGCGGCCGGCGCGATGGCCTCGGCGACCCTGCTGGCCTCCGCATTCGGCGGCGTGTTGTTCGGCGTGCTGGCCGACCGCATCGGCCGGGCGCGCGCGCTGGTCTATGCGATCCTGATTTACTCGGGCTTCACGGGGCTCACCGCAACCGCCACCGGCGTGGCGACCCTGCTCGTGTGGCGCACCCTGGTCGGCACGGGGATGGGCGGCGTCTGGTCGGCCGGCTCGGTGCTGGTGGCGGAATCGTGGCCGGCGGAGCATCGCGGCAAGGCCGCCGGACTCATGCAATCCGGTTGGGCGATCGGCTACATTCTCGCGGCGCTCCTGGCTGCCGCGCTGATGCCGCGTTGGGGATGGCGGCCGCTGTTCGTGGTAGGGGTGGCGCCGGCGCTGCTGGCCGTGTGGGTACTGGCGCGGGTGGAAGAGCCGCGGCGAGCGCCTTCCTCAGTTCGCCCCTTCGCCCTCTCGCCCGCCCTGTGGCGAAAGGCGGCCATCGCCTCCAGCGTGACTAGTTGTGTGTTGTTCGCCTACTGGGGACTGTTCACCTGGATTCCAAGCTACCTTTCCAGTCCGGTGGCGCGGGGCGGCGCGGGAATGAGCCTGGCTCAGTCCTCCGGCTGGATCGTACCCATGCAGATCGGTTCGTTTTTCGGATACACGCTATTCGGCTTCTTGGCGGACCGCTTCGGCCGGCGACCCGTGTTTCTGACGTTCGTGCTGGGCGCCGCGGTTCTGGCTCCGGTCTACGGCCAGTGGGGACGGCATCAGACCGCGCTCATGCTGATGGGACCGCTGATCGGGTTCTTCGGGCACGGCTATTTCAGCGTGTTCGGCGCCATGCTGGCCGAGTTGTTTCCCGCCGCGATCCGAGCCACGGCGCAGGGCCTGTGTTACAACGTGGGACGCGCCGCCAGCGCGCTCGCGCCATTTACGATCGGCGCTTTGGCGGACCGTTTCGGCATCGGCAGTGCGCTGGCGTTCACGTCGGTGTTCTTCGCAGCGGGCGGCGCGCTGATCTTTCTCTTGCCCGAAACCAAGGGCGAAGAACTGACCTGAGCCGTCGCCTGGACATTCCAGTGGGGCAGACCCCTGCTCTGCGCCCTGGTCTGCGCGGGTTCCCCTGGACCCGCTCGGCGAGCCATGCGCGCCCTTTCTCGGTCGTGTCCTGTTGAGTACACTGCGCCCGGCCATGTGAAGTCTGACCGTGATAACTTCGGAAGCATGAGAATCCTTCTCCTAGCTTTGCTCGCCACTGCGGGCGCATTCGCCCAGAAAGTCTCGATCGAATTCGACCCGGCCGCCACCTTCGCCAAGTACCGGACTTTCGCCATCCGCGATGGCCAGTTAAACAGCCGGAACCCCGCGCTGAATAGCGAACTGGTTAAGAAGCGCATAGAAGCCGACATCGCGCGCGACCTCAGCGCCAGGCGCTTGGCCATGGTGCCCGGGCCTGGGCCAGCCGACCTCGACGTGCGATACACGTTCGGGGCGGCCCGCGAGATGAAGGCGGAGGCTTATCCTGCCGGATGGCGCGGCTGGGGCACGCGCGTCGTGAGAGTGCCGTACGCCGAGGGCACCCTGGTCGTCGATCTGCTGGACCCCACCACGCATTCCCTGGTCTGGCGCGCCATTGCCAGAGTGGAAAAGAGCGATGCCATGAAGGTCGAAGGTAAGATCGACGACATGGTCGGGAAGTCCTTGAAGAAATATCCGCCAAAACCGTAGCAGGCAGGCAGCGGCCGAGTCTTATGGGGCGGCTTGTGGGATTCGAACCCACGACTTTCAGAACCACAATCCGATCTCGACTCACCGGTGGGCACCAGCAGGTTCAACGTGAAGATCGACGGCCAGGAGGCGCCCGCGTACAAGCTGTACACCCACGTGCTCAATATTGAGCCCGGAAAAACGGGCGGATTGGCGCTCAACAATTTCTATAGCCCGCCGGAGGCAGGAGCCTTCGAAGTCCAGGTGACACTCGTCGAGGCTCAGTGGGTAGAAGTGAAGAAGGAGGGGAGCAGCAGCACGACGACGCCGTCCGGGCCGGTGGCGGGCCTGCCCACTGGAGCCTCCCTGTCGGTGAAAATGTCTCCCTTGAAGAGTTAATTTCTACTGAGGACATTGGCCGGCATGATGGGGGTGAACTCCTCGCCCGGGTCGGCAGCGACACTCCAAATTCGTTGTCCTCCTGCTCGCCTGCTGCACCCAACAGGAAAATGCGCCCCGAACGAGGCGGGCCCAACAACCCCAAGACCGGACCCCACAGGTCTGCTAGGACAGGTGGTGTTCCAACTACCCCGTGTGGCCGAATTTCCCAATAGCATCAATAACTTATGGGTTTACGCCTTCAATGTTTGTGCAGCCTGTTCTTAGCCTGTTAGCAGGCTCGGATCCTCAGCGGCAGTCTGGCCTGGTTCCCGGCCCCATGACGGGTGAAGTGTTCCCGGCGGCGGCCGGTCATGCCTTATGGCGAAGGTCAGCGCGCCGCGGGAGGCTCCACAATTGACAAATACCGGTCGACCGGCAAGCCTTCGAGAACCTGCTTCGTGCCAGACGGCCAATCCACTTCCAGGCGGTCGATGCGCTGCGCAGCGCCCAATCCGAAATGCACGGTGCGTTCGCTGGACGATGCATAGCCTACCGCGGTGGTGACGCGGTTCCATTGCTCGCCTTGCGCGGTGACGATGTGCACTCGCGCTCCGATCGCGTCGCGATTGCTTCGCGTGCCTTTTAGATCCAGCGCAATCCAATGTCCGGTGCCCGCGGAGACATTGCGGAGCACCAACGGGGGTTCGTTGAGGCGCGTGACCACCACGTCCAACCGCCCGTCGCGGTCCAGATCGCCGAACGCGGCGCCCCGGTGCAGAGCCTCGCTGCCCAGGACCTCCAGGTCAAATGTGCCGTCGCCCTTGTTCAGAAAAATGCTATTCGGCTGGCGGGAATGGCGGCTGGTGGTCAGCTCGATATTATCCATCACGTGGCTGTTCGCCGTGAAGATGTCTTTGAATCCGTCGTTGTTGAAGTCAAACATGCCCGCGCCCCAGCCGGCCCATGGCAAGCTCTGGGCGCCGATGCGGCTGGAGTACGTCACATCGGTGAAGTGCAGAAGATCCAGATTGCGATAGAGCGAATAGGTCTCGTTCGACAACGCAGTGACGAAAATATCCTCGCGGCCGTCATTGTCATAGTCGCGGAAGTCCACACCCATCGACGAGACCGCCTTTCCATCGTCGTTGTACGCCACGCCGGCCTGCAGTCCGCGCTCGTCGAAGGTGCCGTCCCCATTGTTGTGAAACAGAAAGTTGGGCACGCTGTCGTTGGCCACGAACACATCCGGAAGCCCGTCTCCGTCGTAATCTCCGAAAGCCAGGCCCAGCCCCTTGCCCGCGTGGGCCGCGATTCCCGATTCGCGCGAGACGTCCCGGAATGTGCCATCGCCCTGATTGTGATACAGCAGGTTCGCCAACGGCTGATAGTATTTGGGGTGGCAGTAACTGCGATATCCGGGCTGCCGCTCTCCGCAATAGATTTCCGTGGACGGATCCCATACCACGTAGCGCACCACGAACAGGTCCAGCCGCCCGTCGCGATCGTAGTCGAACCAACCCGCGGATACCGACCAGCCGTGATTCCCGCCCAGCCCCGCGCGATCTGTCACGTCCTCAAAGGTACCGTCGCCCTTATTCCGGAAGAGCGTGTTGGATCCCAGACCCGTCACGAACAGATCGACAAACCCGTCATTGTCGAAATCACCGGCCGCCACTCCCATCGCATAGCCATGACCGGCCACGCGCGCCGATTCCGTCACGTCGGTGAACGTGCCGTCCCCATTGTTGCGAAACAGCCGGTTCCAGAACGATGGATCGGTTTTTTCGCCGGACGGCAAGGTGGCTCCGTTCACCACGTAGATATCGGGCCAACCGTCGTTGTTGTAGTCGAAGATGGCTACGCCTCCGGTCATGGTTTCAGGCAGATATTTCGAGCCGGTGGCGCCGTTCTTCAGAACCATGGGCAGAGTGCTCGCCTGGAAGTTTACCGGCGAAGGCTTGAAGGCGGCGGCATGCGCGGCAGGCTGATGTGCCATGGCTTCCATTACGCGCGCCAACTCCGGTTCCGCGTGAGCCTTGCGGAGCACCGCCACGCTCTCCGAGGTTCGACCCTGCTTGTAGAGGAACATGCCGTAATCCACTTGCGCGCGGGTTTCTCCCTGCCGAATGGCTTCCTGGTAGCAGCGTTCCGCGTCGGCATCCTTGCCCAATGCTTCCCATGCCAGCGCCATGCCGTTCCGGGTGCGCCCGGGCCGGCCGGTGTGCCGCAGGGCGGTTTCAAACGCGTCCAGGGCTTCTTCAAAACGGCTCAGACTGTACCAGGTCCGGCCCAGAAAGTAGCACGCATTGTCCTGCGCCGGGTTGAGCGTGCAGGCCCGGCGTAGCGGATCTTCGGCTGATTTGTAGTCGCCCTGCGCGGCATACGCCATGCCAAGATATGTCAGGACGCGCGCGTCGGAAGGCCGTTCCCGCGCGGCCCGGCCTAGCGCCTGCGCGGCTCCGGCGAAATCTCCACGCTGAAACTTTGCGACGCCTTTTTCCAGTGCGGTGTTGCCCTGCGCGGCGGCCAGCGCCAATACGATTCCCACACAGAGGATTCCGGCTGTCAAGCGCATCCAGACCATTCTAAACCGGCGCGTCCGCGGACACCCCGGCATGCTTGGCTGATATAGGGCCGGGCTGAGAGGGCCTTGACATCGGTATTGTGGTCATATATAAAGGGAATCAGATCTGGTGGGGTCTTTGGAAAATCGGGATAGATTCAGTTTGTGCCGCCGTGCCTGATTTCCACGCGGATGTCGTGGCTAATTCACGCTGTTACGAAAGGACGAAACGTATGAAGAATCCGTTATTCCGGTTTGCCGTTCTACCGGTGGGTTTGCTCTGGCTGGCAGCGTCGCTCTTTGCTCAGGGCGAACGCGGCGCGATCACAGGCCTGGTCACGGATGCCAGCGGCGCGGCCGTTCCGCATGTGGACGTTACCGTCACGGAAAAGCAAACCGGAGTCGAATCCAAAGCTGTGACGAACGAATTGGGGCTTTATCGTATTCCGTACCTGCCGCCAGGCACCTATCGCGTCTCGGCAACGGCATCGGGTTTCAAAACGGAAGTGATGGAACCCGTGGATGTACCGGTCGCCACGGTCGTGACCGCGAACCTCAAACTGGAGGTGGGGGCGGTCAGCCAGAGCCTGGAGGTCAGCGCGGAAGCCACGCACCTGGAAACGGCGAGCTCCGAGTTGGGGTACTCCGTTTCGGCCGAGGATTACCACGCTTGGCCCATCGACAGCAATGACGACGGCCAAAGGCAGATCCAGGCTTTCATCTTTAACAGCCTCCCCGGCACCATCGGAGGCTCCTTCCAGGGAAGCATAAACGGGGGGCCTCAGTTTTCGCACGAGATCCTGATCGAGGGCATGTCGCTCGGGCGCGCCGACCTCGCCGGCGACGCGGACGAATTTGAGCCCAGCGTGGATGCCATCAGCGAATTCACGCTGCAAACGGGTGCGCTCAGTTCCCAGTACGGCGGTGGTTTGACTGCCGTGGCGAACTTCAATATCAAGTCCGGCACCAACCAATTTCACGGCACCGCGTACGACTACATTGTGAACAACGCCCTCAACGCGAATTCCTTCGACAATAACGCTTTTGGCGCCGGTAAGTCGCCCTTCAACCAGAATAGCTTCGGGGCCGACATCGGCGGCCCGATATTGGTGCCAAAGATATACAACGGCAAAAACAAGACGTTCTTCTTTTTCAGCTATGAAGGCGATCGCAAGCGCAATTACAGCCCGACCGCGCTACGCACGCTTCCCACCACGGCGTTTAAGAACGGCGATTTCTCCGCCTTGCTGAATCCCGCATTTACGGGCAACCCCAGCTCGGGAACGGCCATAACCGATGGCGGTGGCAACCCCGCGGTTTTCGGAGCCATTTACGATCCGCACAGCACTACCCAGTTGCCGGACGGCAGTTACTCCCGGACTCCGTTTCCGGGAAACATCATTCCCACGTCGGATATCAGCAAGGTTTCCGAGAGTATTTTGACACTCGCCCCGATTCCGAACCCGCTGCTGCCGACCATGCTCCGTAATTACCCGGGTGTCGCCAATCAGCCGTTTTTCGACTTGAATACTTACACCGGAAAGCTCGATCACGTAATCAACGGCAAAAATCGCATGGCCGTGTTTGTGAACTCCAATGAGCGCCTGAGGTATAACGGGGCAGGCCACGGCTATGAGCCCATTCCCGGAAGCGCCAGCGGCTACTTTGCGCTGCAAGATATCCTCGGAACCATGATCCGGGTGACCGAAGACTGGGTCATCGGTCCGACATTCCTGAACCACTTAGGTTTCGGGTTCAACCGGTTTAAGAACGCGAACAGCTCGGTTACGCTGGGGCAGGATTGGCCGAGTAAGATCGGCCTGAATGGTGTCGAAGAAACTACTTTCCCGCTGCTTCAATTTACAGGTACAAGTTATCAAGGCGGAACGCTGAATCCGCTGGGCCGCAACAACGCCGGCGTCGAACCGAACGGGAGTTACATCGCGCAGAACGACACCACCTGGATCCATGGCAAGCACAATATCAGGTTCGGAGTCGAGGTTCGCAAGTATTACTACGATCAAGACTATCGCAGCGGCACATCGGGCACATTTACCTTTAGCCCGGACCAGACGGCCGACCCGTCGGCACTGGCCTCCACCGGCAACGCCTTCGCCAGTTTCCTGTTAGGGGCGCCCCAAAAAACGGCCCTGGCCGAATCTCCGGTAAGTCCCAGCTCCCATGTCTGGAATCCGGCGTTTTATGTGGCGGATGACTGGAAGGTCAGCCGCCGGCTGACTCTCAACATCGGATTGCGATGGGATATCGTGGGCGCCATCACGGAAAACCAGGGCCTCTCCTCGAGTCTGGGCCCGACCACGCCCAATCCTGGAGCGAACGGCTATCCCGGCGCACTGATTTTCACGAGCAATCTGCACCAGAGCTCGTTCCAGAATACCTATTGGAAGGAGTTCGGTCCTCGCTTTGGCTTTGCCTATCAGATCAACTCGCGGATGGTGCTGCGCGGCGGCTATGGTATCATGTACTCGCCGCCTATCGCCAACCAGTACGGATACGCGAACATCGACGGGTACGACGGCAGCCACAGCTATTCAGCCAGTTCGCTCAATCCCGTTATGTATTGGGACAACGGCTATCCCGGTTACAATTTCACCCTTCCCGATTTGAACCCGACCCTTGACAACGGCCAAGGCATCGCCTACATTCCGAGTAATTCAAACCACCAGCCCTACTCCCAGAATTACACACTGGGTTTTCAGTTCTTATTACCGAAGAGTACGACTCTGATGATGTCGTATGTCGGCAACAAGGGAACCCATCTGGGCGCATCCGGCTTGAATGACCTGAACCAGCTCAATCCGAAGTATCTCTCGCTCGGCGACGAACTGCTGGACGATGTCAGCCTGCATCCGAATATACCGCTGCCCTATCCGAGCTTTACCGGAACGGTGGCCCAGGCCTTGCTTCCGTATCCGCAGTACGCTCCCGGCGGTGTGTATAACTACTATCCCTATTTTGGAACGTCCGACTACAACGCCGCGCAAGTGGTAGTCAATCACCGGACCGGCAAGGGCCTCAGCTTCCTGGTCAGCTATGCCTTTCAGAAGACCATCAGCTTGACCGACAGCAACCTGTACGGATACACCAACGGATCGCAGGACGTTTACAACCGGAAGCTGGAGAAATCGGTTGCCAGTTTCGATCGTCCGCAGCAGCTCAAGGTAACCTGGATCTATGAGCTGCCTTTTGGGCGGGGCAGGCAGTTCCTTAACCGCGGCGGTGTTGTGAACCAGATTCTGGGCGGCTGGACCGCGACCGGTATCCAGACCTACCAGTCAGGCGACCCATTATCTATCGACGCCGGTATTGGCGCCGGTACCTACTTATTCAATGTCCTTGGCGACGTTCGCGCCAATGTGATATCCGGTGTGCCCCTGAAGTTACCTTCGGGAGGGACGTTCGATTATGCGGGAGGCACCGGCCAGGCTTATCTGAACCCAGCAGCCTTCGCCGCGCCGCCCACCACGCCTAACGGTGTGGCGCTGACATTGGGCAATTCGCCGCGAGAATTCGGTAACCTGCGCGGCCCCTGGCAACCCATGGAGAATTTCGGGTTCTTCAAACGATTCCCCTTCCGCGAGGGCATGTTCCTGGAGGCCCGCTGCGACCTGATCAACGCCTTTAACCGGGCGGGGCGCGCCGATCCCGATACGACTCTCAGCGACTCGACCTTCGGCCGGATTCTGGACGTCGCCGACGGCCCGCGTGAGGTGCAGGTAGCGCTGCGATTCACATTCTGATGTGGGGCAGGACTCCAGTCCNNGCGTCCACGCCGGCCTGTTCGTAATTGCGCGAAGGGCGGGTCCTGGAGGACCCGCGCAGACCTAGAGGTCTGCCCCACAGGCAGTGTCCATGAGAACCTACAGACCTCTTCTATGCTGCGTGTGCGTCGCGGCAGCCGCGCTCCTGGCATCCTGCAAACGATCGGAGAGCAGCGGCGGCGCCGGAACCACGCCGGCGTTGCGTCCTCTGAACCTGGTGGTGGTGACCATCGACACGGTGCGCCCCGATCACCTGCATTGCTATGGCTATTCGAAAATCGAAACGCCGAACCTGGACGCCATCGCGCGGGATGGGGTCCTGTTCGAGAACGCCGTTACCGAGACGCCGCTGACGCCCCCCTCGCATGCCAGCATCTTCACCGGCCTGAATCCTCCCGCCCATCACGTCCGGGACACGGGCGGATTCGTCCTGCAACCCTCCACGGCCACCCTGGCCACCATTCTGCAGCAGCAGGGCCGGGATACCGCCGCGTTCATCAGTTCCGCGGTTTTGAAGAAGCTCTTCGGATTCAACCGGGGCTTTGCGGTCTACGATGACCAGATGCCCAAGCCCGGCAAAGGACACGAGTTCGACGAAGACGCGGAGCGCCGCGCGGGCGAGACGGTGGACCATGCAGTGCGCTGGCTCGAGGCGCAATCCGGCAAACCTTTTTTCCTGTGGGTGCATATCTACGATCCGCACGCCCCTTACCAGCCTCCTTCGCCGTTCCGGGAGAAGTACAAAGATCGCCTCTATGATGGCGAGATCGCGTATGCCGACCATGAACTGGGCCGTTTGTTCGACGCCGTCCGTAAGAAATCGCCCGGCAAAACGCTCATCGCCGTGCTTTCGGATCACGGCGAGAGCCTGGGCGAGCATGGCGAGTACACGCACGGAGTCTTTCTCTACGATGCGACGCTGCGGATCGCGTTCCTGTTGTCGGGTCCCGGAGTTCCAGCCGGCGCACGCATCCAGCCGCAGGCCCGCGCGATCGATTTCCTGCCGACGATCCTGGCTCTGATGGGCGGCCAGGCGCCCGCCGCCGTCCAAGGCGTGAGCCTGACGCCATACCTCGCCGGAAGCGATGCCCCCGCCACGGTCTCCTATGCCGAGACGCTCTATCCCAAGATCAATATGGGCTGGGCGGAGCTGCGCGCCCTCCGCACCAACCAGTGGAAATACGTCCGCGCGCCGAAGCCGGAACTCTACGATCTTTCCCGGGACCCGGGCGAAACGCACAACGTGATCCAGGACCATGCGGCGGAAGTCCGCAAATTCGAAGTGAAGCTAAACTCGGTGATCGGGAGCGACGGCGTCGAGAAGGTCCGGACCAGCGTGGTGGACGAGCGCACTCTGAGCCAGTTGAAGTCGCTCGGTTACGTCTCCGGATTTGTGTCGCGCTCTTACGACCTGAACGGGCAGGGGATCGATCCCAAAGACCGCACTGGCGTCCTGAAACTGCTCGAAACGGTGGAAAGCGGCGCCCTTCCCATGCCGCGACGTATCGAGTTGCTGCGGCAGGCGCTCGCCGAAGATGCCGCCGATCCGCACATCTACTATGAACTCGGCGCCGCATACGAGAGGGCCGGGCGGCCGGCGGATGCCATGAAGTTGTATCGCAGCGCGATCGCCAGCGGGATTCAGAGCGGGCGGCTGCACTCCCGGCTCGCCGACCTGCTCGTGCGCGCCGGCCAGAAGGACGAAGCCATTCCCGAGTATGAGAAGGCAGCGCAATTCAACCCCTCCGACCTGCAAAGCCAAGCCAACCTTGCCACCGCGTATCTGGAGAAAGGCCGTCTCGGGGATGCCGAGCGCGTCTACAAATGGACGCTCTCTATCGACCCGGGGTACGGCACCGCCTATAACGGCCTGGGTGTGATTGCGATCCAGCGGCGGGACACGGCGACTGCGCGCGGCTATTTCGAAAAGGCGGTGCAACTGGATCCGGAACTGGCCGATGCGGACCTCAACCTGGGACTCATCTATAAAATGGCCGGCGATCGCGCGCGGGCGCGGGAGTGCTTCCAGGCATTCCTGGCGAAGGCCTCGCCCGAGCAATACGGCCAGGTGATCCCGCAGGTGCGCAAGGAACTGATGGAGACGCAATGATAGCCGATTGCCAGCCTCAATGACCTTCAACAACATCAATAACAATCCCTGGCACTGGTTCTCGGGCCAGCACGAGGTGGGCTTGGAGAACAACTGCGCAGGGCCCCTGACGCTGTTCGACAACAATGATACCCGGATCTCCAAACCGCCGCTGGGGTTGGGCGGCGGCAACAGACGCGGCACGGCCGTCAACGTGGATGAGAGCGTGGTGCAGGTCACCCCGGTGCTGAGCGCGGACCTGGGAGTCTACTCGGCGGCGGGCGGAAGCACCTCAGGCTGCCGCGCGTGGCAGGCGCGGGTCTGTATAGGATTTCGAACACGTAGGATTCATTGGCTGCGAGAGAAATGATACGTTCAATAGGTACGACATTGGAGGAACACGATGAGACGATTTGGAGCCGTGCTGGCTATTCTGGTTCCTGCCGCGGTTCTGTACGCGCAAGACACAGGCTACGTGAAAGCTCGCGGCAAGCCCGCCAGTGCGGCGGTATTCATCGACGGCAAGTATATAGGACCGGCTTCCCGATTCACCGTGCCGGAGAAATATGCCACGCCGGCTGGCGAAGCCGAAGTGACCTTGCGCGAGCCGCGTTATGAAGACTACACCACGAAGGTGACGGTCACGGCGCGCAAGACCGCCAAGATCCATTACAGCTTGAAGAAGCTGCCGGTGCCGGAACCGCCTTTCGGGAGATTCCGGCTGGGCGGCGGTGAGCCGGAGTCGTTTCTGTCGGTGGTTGGAGATACGGGGGCGGTCTACATCAACGAGAAGTACTACGGCTATGTGGACGAACTGAACAACGCCGGAGGCGGGTTGTTGCTGAAACCCGGCACGTACGATCTGCATGTGGTCTCGCCGCTGTTCGGCGACTTCAAGCGGCAAATCACGATCGAGGCGAACAAGGTGACGCTCGTGCCGCTGCCCGGCAAGGTCAAAGAGTAACAACCGGGCGCCTTCGCTTGCGTCCATCAGCTTGCATCTGTCGAAGGAAACTGGAGCGGTTACGGAGCCTGAGCTATGTCCGGTAACAATTACATCCTCGTCGTCTTCGACAGTTGCCGCTATGACTCGTTCATGCGCGCCCGGCCGAAGATAATGAAGAAGCTCGGCAAGGTGGAGCGCCGCTGGTCGTATGCGTCCTGGACGTCGCCCTCGCACTACAATCTGCTGATCGGGCTGATGCCACATGTCAGCCCGAAGCATGTGTACGCGTCGGAATACTACAAGAAGGAGTTCCTGCAATTCAACGAACGCCTCGGCCGCCATGATATCCAGTTCAAGTCCCTCGTGCCGCGGTTATACCTGCCGGTGTTCCTGCAGGAGACCCTGGGATACCGCACGCATGCCATGGTTTCCCTGCCCGTGCTCAATCCCAAGACCGTGCTGAACCAGGGCTTCGACAGCTACAAGCTGATGGACCGGCACAACGATATGCGCGCCATGGTCGGGCAGCTCAAGTTCTCCGATGACCAGCCGTCGTTTTACCTGTTGAACGTCGGCGAAACGCACTACCCTTACGCCTTGCCGGATGAGCCCGAGGAGCAATGGCCGCGCATCAGCGGCGTGCACGGCGTATTCAAACATCTGGACGAGCAGGTGGTCGGCGGCAAGCTGGTGAAGAGCAAAGAAAAGTTTTTCGACCATGCCAAGATGGAAAAGCTCCGGAAGCGCCAGGTCCGGGCAGTCGGTTATCTGGACAAGGTGGTGGAGGAATTGTTCGATGTGGTTCCCAGAAACACGTACATCACGATTACGTCGGACCATGGAGAGTTGTTCGGTGAGGATGGATATTTCGGACACGGACCGATCTATCACGAAAAAGTGTGGGAAGTGCCGTTTGTGGAAGGGAAGATTCGATAGGCGGCGGCCGATTCTGCTTCTTCTGGTCTGGATCGGCCTGCACACTGCAAATCCGCGCGTGCAGTTTGCGTATGTCGGACCGGGCGCGGGCTTCGCCTGGCTGACATCACCGTCGGCATCCTGAACGAATTCGGTGTCGCCAAGCCACCGGAAATGCGCGGGCGCGTGATTTTCTGATGGGAACGAGTTTATGTTGAGGCAACCGGCGGTCAAGCTGAAAAAGGAATTGTGGGATCGCGTGAAGCGCTGCTCGGCCGCAGCCGGCTACTCCGGACCCGAAGAGTTTGTCGAGCATGTCCTCGAACGCGAACTGGCGAAGCTGGAAGACGCGCAGTCCGATGAAGAGATCGTGAAGAAGCTGAAGGGGCTGGGCTATCTGGAGTGATGCCGACGCTGATCCCTATCGGCCTGCTGCTCGGCGTGGCCATGCTTTGGGTGTTCGGGCGCTGGTCGAACCAGAAAGCCATCAAGGCCGCCAAGCGCCGCGTCGAGGCCTGCCTATACGAGATGCGGCTGTTCACCGATGAGCCGTCGCTCGTCTGGAAAGCGCAGGCCGGGCTGCTCGCCGCAAATGCACGCTACATCGGCCTGATGCTCGTGCCGGCGATCGTTCTGGCGGTTCCAATGGTGCTGCTGTTTGCGCATCTCGAGGCTTGGTACGGCTTGGCCCCTTTACCGCCCGGCCGCGAGACGCTGGTGACGGTGCAAATGAAGACTCCGCTGGATCCGGCGGCGGCGCCGGCTCGCGATAACTGCCTGGACCGGCTCGGGCCAACATTCACTCATGTCCCCCTCACCGGAGCACTTGAGTTCTCTTTCGATTCCGGCCTCCGGACGGATTGTGGGCACGGCTCACGCAAGCTGCGAATCACGTTGTGAGTTACACTGCGGCTAATGCTGGAAAATAGAGTTATGACCCGCGTCCTAGCGCTCATCGTGGCGCTCCCGACCCTGGCTTGCGTGGCCACAGCCGCCCGTCCCGGCGATTTCCGCGTGATCGGACCCGGTGGAGGCGGCGCCATGTTCAATCCCACCATCAGCCCGCACGACTCCCAGACCGTGCTGGTGTCATGCGATATGACCGGCGCCTACATCACACACGATGGCGGACGCTCGTGGCGCATGTTCAATTTGCGGGGGACGGTGCGCTTCTTCGCGTTCGATCCGGCGCAGGCCAACACGATCTATGCGGCAGTCGACGGATTGTGGCGCAGTACGGATGACGGACAGTCCTGGAACCTGGTCTGGCCCAAGCCCGCGGCGATTCAGTCTATCCGGATGAACTCCGATCATGCCGACGAGCAGATTATCGCGGAGCCGGACCCGCTCGGTGAAATCGTGGCGCTGGCGATCGATCCGGGAGACTCGCGAACGCTGTTCGCGGCGGGCCGCCAGGATCAGGGCACGGCCCTGTTTGTGTCGCACGATTCCGGCGCAACGTGGCGCGAGCAGGCTCGCTTGCCCGAAACTCCGCGGCGCATCTGGGCCGGCGCGGGAACGGTATTCAGCGCCGGCCCGCATGGCGTCGCGGAAGTGCGCGGCGGCCAGGTGTCGCCGCACCCGGCCCCGGCCAGGATCACCTTCACGGATATCTCGGGTGGATTCCCGGCGCAGGGTGCGCCGGTGTTTTATGGCGTATCGGAGCAGGGCGCATTCGTCTCGCGGGATGGCGGCGCGTCTTGGACCGCGATCCAACTGCCAGGCAGCGGCGCCGTGGTGCGAGCCGTGGCAACCAGCCTCCATAATCCGGAAACGGCTTATCTCTCATACGGGCAACTGAAGCTCGAAGCCGGGACCTGGCTCGGCGTGGCGCGTACAAGCGACACGGGCAGCGCGTGGACCCTGGTCTGGAAAGAGGCGGACAAGGCCGCGCCGAACGTGCACGACGCCTGGATCACCGAGCGCATGGGTCCCAATTGGGGCGAGAATCCGCTGGCGCTGGGCGTCGCCGACCAGGATCCGAAGATGTGTTACGGAACGGACTTCGGCCGAACCATGCGCACGGTGGATGGCGGCGCGACTTGGGACGGGGTCTACAGCCGGCGCGTGCCGGGCGGCGATTTCGCCACCACGGGTCTCGACGTGACCACCAATTACGGCCTCCATTTCGATCCGTTCGACCTGAAGCGGCGGTTCATCACCTACACGGATATCGGGCTCTTCCGCAGCGAAGATAGCGGACGCTCCTGGACCCGCTCGGTGGACGGTGTGCCGCGCGAGTGGACCAACACGACTTATTGGGTCGAGCTTGATCCCGAAGTCCGCGGCCGCATGTGGGGCGTCATGAGCTACACGCACGATCTGCCGCGGCCGAAGATGTGGCGGCACGCTTCCGTGCTCTCGTACAAAGGCGGTGTGTGCCGCAGCGAAGACGGCGGCCGCACGTGGAAGGTGTCGAACGCCGGTATGCCGGAGACCGCTCCCACCCATATCCTGCTGGACCGGCGGAGTCCCAAAGCCGCGCGTGTGCTGTATGTTGCAGCGTTCGGCCGGGGAGTTTATAAGAGTTCCGACAGCGGCCAAACCTGGCAGGCGAAGAACACCGGCATCGCGCAGAAGGAGCCGTTCGCGTGGCGGCTGGCGCAGGCCGCGGACGGAACTCTGTATGTGTTGCTAGCCCGGCGCAGCGAGCACGGCAGCATCGGCGATGCCGCCGATGGCGCGGTCTACAAATCGGTGGATGGCGCGGCAACGTGGTCTCCCCTGGCGCTGCCGGCGGGCGTTAACGGGCCGAACGGGCTGGCCATCGATCCGCGCGATCCGCGGCGGATGTATCTCGCCGCGTGGGCGCGCGCCGCCGGTACGCACGGCGAGGACGGAGGCATTTACCTCACGACCGATGGTGGAATGAGCTGGCGAGGAGTGCTGGATCGCGACCGCCATGTTTATGACGTGACCATCGATCCGCGCAATCCCGACCTGCTTTACGCGGCGGGATTTGAATCCTCGGCGTGGCGCTCGACCGATCGCGGCGAGCAGTGGACGCGCATCCCCGGCTTCAATTTCAAGTGGGGCCACCGCGTGATTCCCGATCCGGAAGATCCTGGGAAAGTTTACATTACGACCTTCGGCGGGAGTGTGTGGCACGGCCGGGTAGACGGTGCGGATAAGGCGGTCGATATCGTGACGCCCCAAATGCAGCCGGGAAGGTAAGCTATGCCAAAGATCGTTACGTTTCTCTTGTTCGCATCCGCCGCTGCGGCGCAAACTGTGGTGGTGCATCCCAAGCTGATCCACGATGTGCTGGTCAATCCGGGGGTGGGCATTCAGACGTTTCAGCGCTTCAACGGCGATGCTCTGAACTCGGCCCTGAAGTGGTCGGAAGAAGGTCCCACGGGCCCGCTGGCCGCCGCGGGTGCCGTGAATTTCCCCGCCTCGACCATCGCCTATTGCCGCTGGTTCTGGGAAACGCTGGAGCCGGAACAAGGCCGCGTGCGGTGGGATATCATCGAGAACGCGCTGGCGGAAGCCCACCGCCACGGCCAGGCGCTTGCGATACGCTTGATGCCCTACGACCAGAAGCATCCGCTGCCAGTGTGGTATCAAAAGTCGGGCGCCAAGCGCACCAACGCCGGCGGCGCGCCAATCTGGGAGCCGGATTTCAGCGATCCGCTCTATCTCAAGTACTGGGGCGATCTGGTGAAGGAAGCCGGGCGGCGCTTTGACGGCCATCCGGATCTGGATACCGTGGACATCTCTTCGGTCGGCTACTGGGGCGAAGGTTGGAGCGATTACATGCCGGCCTTCCCGTATCAGAAAAAGCTGATCGACATCTGGTTCGATGCCTTCCCGGCAACGCGGCTCCTTATGAACTTCGATGAACCACAGGCGTTGGCGTATGGCACCGGCCGCGGCGCGGGCTGGCGGCTCGACTGCCTCGGCGACCTGCGGCCGAAGTGGGCCCACATGCGGGATTTCTATCCCGAGCAGATCGCGCGCACGGGTATTCAGGATGTATGGAAACATAGTCCGGTGTCGCTGGAGACCTGCTGGGTGCCAACCTACTGGAAGGAGCAGGGCTGGGACGTGCACTATATCCTCGGCGAGGCGCTACGCTGGCATGTAACTTCGGTGAACGTCAAATCGAGCGCGATCCCGCCCGAGTTCGCGGCGGCGTTCGAAGACTTCGAACGGAAGATGGGATACCGGCTGGAGTTGCGGCGCATCGAGTATCCCGGATCGGTGCGAAGCGGCAGCGCCGCGCCCGTGAAGATGTGGTGGGTGAACTCGGGCGTGGCCCCGCCTTATCGCCCGTATGTACTCACGCTGGCGTTTGCTTCCGGCGATGAGCAGGAAACAGTGGACGTTCCCGCCGATGTGCGGAAGTGGCTGCCGGGCGACGCGGTGGTCGAGGAAGACATCAACGTGCCGCGCCTGAAAACCGCCGAATACCGCCTGCGCGTGGCGCTATTGGACCCGCGCACCCGCAAGCCAGCCATCAGACTGGGAATCGAAGGCCGCAGCCAGGATGGTTGGTACGACCTGGGATCCATCTCGTTGCGGTGACCGAACAGTTGCTCTTCACTCAGCCATCGAGGCCGGGCTGACCGTGGTGGTTACCACGTACTGCCCGTCCGGGAAGACCTGCGACATGCAGCCGATCCGGCCACCGGTCTGCGGGTCATGCCGAGATGAGTGAGTTTTTGTACATTGCATTATAATGTACTCGTCAGATCAAGCGAGCTGGCTCAATTCCCAGTTCGCAGCCTTGGCTTCCGAGGCCGGTGAACGGCGGGGAACGTCTGTACGTTTTCGATAACGTGATATTGGTCCGGAGTGTCCTCATGAATCACGGTGAGCGTGCCGTCCGCATTTGAGGCAAACGCCATGCCTGAGGCTGCATCGAACCCGGCGCCGTCAACGCCGGCCCCGAATCGGGGCCGTTGCGACTACCTTGCCGGTTTGATAGTCGGAGATCGCCATCACGCCGCCGCGGGAGCCGCTGAACAGCCGATGGTGGGCGGTGTCGATGGCTATCGAGACCGGCTGCTTGCACGGTCGGTGGACCAGAGCCGCGCCACGGTCGCTGTCTTCGCGTCGATCTCAACCACCTCGCTCGTGTCGGTGAGATTTGCGTACACCTTGCCGTCGCCGGCGGACGCGCCGTATTCGTCCCCGCCCGCGGGTCGATCGCCGTCGAGGAGTGCGCGTCGCCATTAAATGTGAAGATGCGGTTCGATGCGCTGTCGTAGATGATCGCGTCGGCATCTTCGGCTGCCGGGATCCGGCCGAGCACCTTCCGCCCACTCGAACGCAACCTTGTCCGCGTGGCCGGGTGCCAGCCATCGGTCATGGTGCGGCTGATATTGGCCGCAAGACAAGAGTGCTTAGCAGACCCGGCGACGGGGCGCTTCTGCGCATTGCCGTCCATGCAGCCGGCCGCATCGCGCGTATGGCGCTGTTTCAGGGGACTCCCCTCTGGGTGGGCATTGTAGGACATGGGCGGACCGCCTAACGTGGAGCAGCCATTCCAGGCGCAGCCCCCGCGCGGAAATCCGCGACGCCCACGCGCACAATTGTGCCCCGCGTCTTGGAATCTGGTTTCTCCGTCCAGACGCCGTACACCCGCCCGTCGTAAGCCGCTATGCCCGAATAGTCACCCATGAAGACGCTGTCGTTCGTCTGGAACGCTGCGTTGGTCCAGGCATAGTTCTCGAACGACCGCCCGCCATCGGTGGATCGCGCCAGCGCCACTGTCTGCGCACGGTTCCGCGGATCAGCCCGCCGATCATAGAACAGGACGTCCGTGTCGCCCGTCACCGGGTCCGCGGCGAGCCATTGAAAGAAGTGATCCGAACCGTTATGTATGGGATCGCTATTCACCCTCACGGGCGCCAACCAAGTCCGCCCGCTATCGGCGGATGTCGCGCAGAACACATCCACGCCGCCATTGCTGTAGTCGCTCCAGGTCACGTACACACGCCCGGACTTGCTGGCGCGCCGGTCCACCGCAATCTGCGGAAACCCGTTGGCGCGCGAAAAGGCCTGTAGTTGAAACATCGTGGGCCCGGTCTGCACGATATCGCGCGCGGGAGCGAACGTCCGGCCGCCATCGCGCGACAGCGTGAACTGCAGCTTGCTGTTTGCGCACCAGACCGCGTACAGCGTGCCGTCGCTGCCCACGGCGCCGGAGAAGCCTTCCAGCGCGCCATTGTCGTCGCGCGGCAGTCCGCGCTGGCCGTTGATCTCCACTGGCGCGGACCAGGTCAGGCCGCCGTCGGTCGAGCGCGACAACCGGATCTGCGAATCGGTCAAGGTCCATCGCGTCCAGCCTACGTAAAGATTGCCGCCATAAGGGCCCTTGGTATCGTCCGCGACGATATACGGCTTGTCCTCCCACGGAATGCCGGGCTCGCTGGGGTGCTCGACGATCGGAATATGATTCGCTTCCCAAGTCGCGCCGGCATCCAGCGACCGCCGCACGAACAAACCGCTGCGCGTGGCGCCGTACGCCCAGTAGTTGAAGCGGCCCAGACTGTCGAACGCCATGTAGCAGAGGATGGCGTGGCCGCGATTGTCGAAGGTCACCGACACGTCGCCGGAAACGCGATAGTTCAGCGGTTCGATGCCGGTGGCAGACTGCCAGTGCTGCCCGCTGTCGGTCGAAAAGGAGATGTGCGCATTGTCCTGAAACGCCGCCACCACTTGCCGCGGATCGCCCGGATTGATCGCGATGGAAGGCTCGCTAAAGAATCCGGGCTCGGGGGTGAGATCGTGCACCTCCGCGTGCGGAGCCGGAGGCAACCCCTGCGCCCCGGCCAGAAGTGGGAGCCCCAGAGCCAGCAACGGGAATATGCGTCGCGATCGAGCGGTCATGGGACCATTGTAAGTCGCGCACGGATTCCAGCCCGCGTACGTCAATCTTCCATCGCCGCGCGCACCCGCTCGGTGACCTCGGCCGCGGTCGCGTTCCAGTCGAACGGCACCGAAATATCCACCTCTGGGTATGACGTGATCCGCACGGCGAACCTCCGGCGGTCTGGAGTGGCGGCTATCCAGCCTTCGAAGAGCTTTTTGAGATGCCTGCCGGCGGCAACCACGGCGCTTCAAGTTCAGCCCTGCGATCGCGTGGGATGGTGTCGGAATCGAAAATCGTGATGGGCATGGCTACCAGTATCGCGGTTCAGGCGAGCTCGCGGCCGGCATCGCCCGCGTGCAGATCTCGAAGTCCATCGGGGTGACGCACGAAACAGGCGCAGGCGCTGCTGAACGCGCCGGACATCACGACCACCAAAGGGTCTGCGCGACCGCGCCATCATCGCCGTGCTGCTCGGCTGTGCGCTACGCCGGTCCGAGGTGGCGGCGCTCACTGATGGGTGCTCTTCGGGCGGATTCACGCTGGAGGCGACAGTCGCCGCGCGGCACGCGAATACGCCGGAGCTGTCGGTGTAGTGACGGGACGCTTCGCGTCTGAGATCTCCGGCCATGCTTCATGGCGCGCCTTGCGGGTTCTCGGCGCGGCGGAGCGTGGCGCCCGCCCGAGTGCGTCAAGCTCGGGCACGCCAGCCTGCAGCCGTCAGCTTGCAGCGTGCTGATCGCTGGCGATAATACCCCTCCTCCAATACGCCTCCTGCACGAAGAAGAACGGTGCGAAGAAGTAGCTGCCGCAAACCGGCCACTCCCAGTAGTCCCAGGGCAGGCCATTCACCTTAACCGCTATCACCTCGCAGACGTGAGATCCGCAGCGCCTGCAAACCGCGTCGCCGTTGCTCTCACTGCACGGGCTCGATCTACCGGCCCACCTATCGCAAACCGGACGGCACGGTTGTTGAACAAGCAGTGTGGTGGGTCGAGTATTACCGGAATGGTGTTCCAATTCGCGAGTCCGCAAAGACGGATGACTGGGAGGAAGCCAATCGCTTTTTGAAGCGCCGCAACGGCGACGTGGTTACCGGAAGATTTACGGGCACGGGCCCAGAGTGTCAGAATGCGAACTCTGTTTGAGGCTGTCAAGGACGACTACAAAGAAAACCAGCGTAAGAGTCTGCGCGATGTGCAGATCCGGCTGAAGAAGCACCTGCTTCCAGCTTTCGGCGAAGTGCGCGCGGCCGACTTCGGCACGTGGCACATCAAGCAATACATCGCGCGGCGACGCCGTGAAAAGGCACCCAACTCCACGATCAATCGTGAGTTCGCAATCGTGAGTTGCGGGTTTCATTTGGCGCTTGCGGCGGATGCGCCAGTGGTTGCACGAATGCCGCACATCCCCAAGCTGCCGGAGGACAATGTGAGGGAGGGTTTTCTGGACCTGGAAGGTTACCGGCGACTCCTCGCCGAACTTCCTGCTCATCTGCGTCCGTTATTCGTGGTTGGATACCACACGGGCGTTCGCTCCGGGGAGTTGAAGAAAATCCAATGGCCGCAGGTGGACTGGAAGGCAAACGAGATTTTCGTCTCGCGGCGCACTACGAAGAACCGGGATGCGCCACACGCTGACGATCTACGGTGACATGCGCGCGTGGCTCGAAATGGCCAAGGCCGAGCACGATGCGAAATTCGCCGCGTGCCCCTGGGTATTTTTTGATGACGGCGGAAAGCAGATCGGCGCCTTTCGAAAAGCGTGGGCTTCAGCCGGTAAGCGCGCTGGCGTGCCAGATCTGCTTTTTCACGATCTGCGCAGATCAGCCGCGATGAATGTGGATCGCGCGGGGGTGTCGCGACGCGTCATCGTGCAGATCACGGGTCACAAAACCGAGGCGATGTTCCTGCGCTATCGAAACGTCAACAGCCGCGATCTTTCCGACGCCGCGCACCGAATGGAAGATTGCCTCAAACAGCCCGCCACGGGCAAGGTTACGGGCAAGGTGGGATCATCTACGGTATGGGGCGGCTTGTGGGATTCGAACCCACGACTTTCGGAACCACAATCCGACGCTCTACCACCTGAGCTAAAGCCGCCGTAAGGACCCTTTCAGTTTACCAAAACGCCCGGCGCGAGTTTAGGAGCAGCAGCGAGGCGAGCGGTCCGCAGTTGTGGGGCAGCGCCATGCCGCTGTCACCCGCGTTGGAGCGCGGCTCTGACGAACCCGGGAATAAAGTCCCACGCCGCCGCCTTATGCCACTATAG
>PKYZ01000006.1 GCA_003132865.1 Bryobacterales bacterium | reverse complement strand
CTCCGGTCGCCGCGTTGAGCACCACGTTCCCGGCTGGAGCACCTCCGTCGCAAGGTGGCTGAGTGGTCGTGCTGCAGGCAGTACCCCCGTTGACACCTGAGGGTGCGCCGTTAAAGCTGTAGAGCACCGTCTCACTCCAGACTCCGGCCGCCTGCGTCAACTGGAACACCGTGCCCCAGCCTACACTCCCGCCGCCATAGGTCGTACTATAGAGCGCTCCGCTGCTGCTAAGCGTCAGGACGCCTAACGGATTCGCTCCGTCGCAAGCCGGGTTGCCGGTCGTGCCGCACCCTGAGGGTGCGCCGGCAAAGCTGTACAGCACCTTCTCGGTCCAAGTCCCGCCGGCCACAGGCGTCAACGAGAACACTGTGCCGTAACCCGCAGTTCCACCGGCATTGGTTGTGCCATAAAGCACTCCGCTTTTCGGGCTTAGGACCAGACCTGCTTCGGGATTCGCCCCATCGCCGCCCTGACCCGTGAAACTGTAGATCACCTTCTGGGTAAACGTTCCGCCGGTCGCGGGCGTCAGCGCGAACACCGTGCCATAGCCCGAAGCCCCGCCTTGTTCCGTGGTGCCAAAAATCGCTCCATGCGAGCTGAAGATCACACCCGCCCGAGGATTCGCCCCATCACCGTTCTGGCCGGTGAACGCGTAAAGCTGAGTCGGAGTCCAGGCTGTGGCCGGGGGCGTCGGCGGTGACAACTCGAACACCGTGCCCCACCCATTCCCTCCGGTGTAGGCCGTACCGACGAGCATGCCGTTGTGGAGGACTAAGCCCGCCTCCGGGAAAGCTCCATTGGGGCCCGGAAAGCTGTATAGCGTAGTCAGCGAAGGTGTTGCGGCCCCACAAGGCATGCGTATCGCGAACAGCGCGCCGATTAAAACGGCCGTCGTTAAAGATTTCTGCATATCTATCTTCCTGAATTCTGTGCCGATGCGCGCTCCAAAGTCAACTGTTACAGGACTAGTGGACTAGTATAGTACCGCATGCCTGTCGGGGGCTCTGGTGCAATTCGTGCGTTGAGGGCAAGTCGTGGGGGCGCCCGCGCGCCGAACTGCTCTTCGACGGCGGCAATGACGTCTTCGAGGGTCTGAAAGTAGCGATTGGTCGGCGCGTGAGCTTCCACGCCCGCTTGATCGGGTCCAATTTCGGGATTGCACGGCGGCAGGAAGTCCAGAGCGAAATGCGCCGCATATGGTTCCCTCCAGGCGTGGTGGTGCTTGGCATTGTCGCCGATGACGATTACCCTCCGGCCCCCGCCCACGCTGCGCTGCTCGAACTCGCTTAGAAACCGCAGGAAGGTTTCGGCACTGAATCGACCGGCTTCGCGACGGAACTGTTCAGCACTCAGCCGCTGCTTTCGCCCGGCCCGGCAACTCCGGCATGCTGGCCAAGTCCGGCGTCCCCACGGTGGTCAACGGCAAGGTTACCTGGCCACCTTCTGCAACCAACCGAACGTTTACGGCTTCCATCCTTGAAGTAAGTTTTCAGGCGCTTGCGGAAAGGACCTGCCGTTACGGATTGCGCGGCGAGCTGGGCGGGCCGGCACTCGGTCTCCCAAACTTCTGTTGCAGAGAGCGATACTCCTCAAAGATTTTCGTGCGCTGCCCTTGCGCGAGCGCTTGAACGATTTTTTCGTTGTATTCGCGATCGCTTGGCCGGTCCGGCCCCGAGGTTACGTATGCGAAGAATGTCTGACTGTACATGGGGGTAACGGCTTCCACCCCATGCGTGGAGGCGTAAAGCACCAGGGCTTTCATCCACTTCGCGTCCAGGTCTTCGAAATCCGCATTGCCCGCTCCTTTTATGGTGAGGGTTTCAAGCCCTGTGCCAATAGCGTTTGGTGGCAGCGGGCCGGTGAAAGCCGGGCGCCACGTCTCCTCGATGGAGACAGGCTTGTTTGCAGCATGCGCTATTTGCGCCATCTGATCGTAGATGTTGAGATGCGTGAGGTCGTAGATATCCATGATCAGGAAATCCAGGTTGGGCATAGCGGCGAAAGCCTGGTAGTAAGGCAGCTCACCATACCATCCGCCCGCGCCCACAAGGGTGTTCGGGGAGGCCCGCTTGATGGCCCGGATAGCGGCGTCGAGGTATGCTGCCCAGGCGTTTGGCCCGGCTCGGATACCCATGCGGGCATCCATGGTAACGGGCTCATGCACGGGCACCAGATAGTCTGGGTGATAACGGGCGGCGAATTGCGCGCACGCCTTCACAGCGGGAGCCGCATAGTCCTGAAAACGCTGGACCTGCATGTCGGCGTTCCGGTCGCCGACTCTGGCGTATACCAGATTGATCTCAACCCGCAGGCCTAACTCGCGGATATGCTTTACCACCGCATCATACTTCCCCATGACTTCCGGATTATCCACACTCGTCACACCCGGATTAAACTCGATCTTTTGGACGCCCGCCGCTTTCAGCGCGTCGATGTACTCCAGCAGAACTTTCGTGGGCACGCCTTTCACCCCCACTCCGTGCGCCAGAAGCAGGTTGGCACTGAACATAACCGGCTGTTGGGAAAGTGTCGAGAGCTTGGCAATTAAGTTGTCCAATGCCGAATTCAGCGAGCTTATGTATCGGGATTCGTTGGCCTCCTGGCCTGCCGAAGGTAAGACCCACGCCAGAAGCAGCAGCGTCGTCAGGCCCGCGCGCGCCAGGTGACCGAGGAAAGATAGGCGTCGAATGGCGGCCTTTGCGGGCATCATATGTGCTGTAGAATAGCACGGGAAAGGACCATGGTCAGCCACCAAAACATCGTCATATTCCCTCGCCGCCACGGGCAAGCGCCGGCATCAAAAGAGCGGCCTACGCCGGACGGAAAGCCGGCAGCCAAATACTGCCGCACCCGGACCCCGTAATCAGGCCCGAGTCCTCGATCTCCACCACCCCGCAGGATTGGCTGCAATGGTACCGGCGCTGCTTCCAGGCCGGCACGCTCGCATCTCCGGAGCCAAGAAGATCCAACAAAGGTACGCTGTCAATAGGCGCCAGAACTTGGAGGCCGTGCAGGCGATCGCGCCTAAAACCTGCCCGAGGCCCCGCGGCCAGGATCGTTTTCAGGGCGCGCCGGACCGCCCCTCACCAGTACCATTACGCTATGGAAAACCGCCCGGGCAGATGGTCTTCGACCGGTGGCGTATGGTATCGTAACAAGAGCAGTTAGAAGAATATGGAGCAGAAACCCCACAAAGAAGCCTCGGAGGATATGGTTGTCCCCGAGCCACCGGCCACCCCGCCGCCCGAAGACCCCGCGCCCGTGATGCGGCCGGAAGACGAGGCCTTGGTTGCCGAGCGGCTGCGGGAATTGGGCTATATCGAGTAAACTCCGCCCAGGGGCGAATCGGCGATCCATGCAGGCAAAACCTAATATTATCTTGATCAGCGCAGATTCGTTGCGCGCCAATCACTTGGGATGCTATCAATATCCGCTCCCCACCAGCCCGCACATCGACAAACTGGCTTGTCAGGGAGTGCTCTGCGAAAACATGTTCGCTCCGGGCATTCCCACCCAGCCTTCGCATACCACCATCTTCACCGGCCAGCACCCGGTCACGCATGGCGTGGTGGCGCACGGCGGCAAAGCCAGGCTGACCCGCGGAACGCCCTTCCTGCCGGAAATTCTGTTGGAAGAAGGTTACACCACGTGCGCCGTGGATACCCTGTTTCGGGAACGCATCTGGTTCGGGCGCGGCTATGAGTACATCATCGACCCGAGCCTGCACCATGTTTTTTATGCCTCCGTCACCCAGGAGGAATTGAACGATCGCGCCATTCACTGGATCAAGACCGTTCCCAAGGGGCCTTTTTTTCTGTTCATCCATTACTGGGACGTGCATTATCCCTACGTCCCGCCGGAACGCATGCGCGGCCTGTTCTACAAGGGCGGCAATCCCACCGATCCGAACAACCATGCCCTGGACGAATGGTGGGATCATCCGATCGGCGCCATGGCCCGGGACACTTGGCTGCGCACCCCCAATGGCACTATCACGGACCCGCAATACGTAACGTCACTCTATGACCGCGAGATCCGTTATCTGGATGAGGGCATAGCCGCGCTGGAGGCTACCCTGGAACAGATGGGGATGGCCGAAAATACCCTGATCATGCTGCTGGCGGATCATGGCGAAAGCATGACCGACCACCGCATCTGCTATGACCACTATGGCCTTTATGACTGCACCGTGCGCGTGCCCACCATCGTGCGCTGGCCGGCTGGCAAGTTGCGGGCGGGCAGCCGTCTCGCGCCTTTCCGGCAGTTGACGGATGTGGCGCCCACTTTGCTGGAGGCGGCCGGCAGTCTGGTTCCGGATGAGATTGAAGGCCGCAGCTTTCTGCAGCAGTTGCAGGGCCAGGAAGAGCCCTCCGGATATGACCGCGTGATTGGACTGGAATCCACCTGGCAGGCAAAATACTATTTGCGCAATAGCCGCTACAAATTTATCCTGGCCCGCCAACCGGATCTGCTGGGGAATCCGGACCGGGAACTGTACGATCTGGCGGCGGATCCGGAGGAGGAGCATAACCTGGCCGGCGAGGAGCCGCAGTTGGCGGCCGGCCTGGAGACGGAACTGGAAGCCTGGCTTGCGGACCGGCTGCAGGCGCTGGGAAAGTCCAAAGATCCCGTCAAAGAAGAAGGCGCCGTCGCCGTGAGCATCTGGTTAGGACACCGATCATGAACGATACGGAAAATGAAAATAAAGCCGCATCCCAAGCGGATCTGAAGGCCCTCGCCCAAGCCTATCTGGAGGCCTTTGACGCGCAGGATCTGGAGCGCTGCCTTGGGTTTTTCAGCGACGACGCCACCATCGATTTCAACAAGACCGACTATAATGGCCTCCCAGCCATTGCCGGCTGGCATAAAGACCGCTTCGCGGCGAACCTGAAAATGGTCCGTTTGACCAACATCTCCGTCAATGACGACACGGTCGTCGTGGATGCGGTGGCGTCCTCCAAACGGCTGGCTGCCTGGAAGGTCAAGTCGATTAGCGGAAGAGTCACTATGCGCTTCGCGGACGGCAAAATCAAAAGCGGCAAGCTGGCTGCGCGCATGTCGAACCCGATCAATATGCTTCGCGAGGACATGGGCGCCTGATAGCCTGAAGTAACCCCATCCCCCCGCGCGTTTCGCGAGGCGGCAGGTACGACCGGCACTTCGCCCGGCAGCTCAACGGGGGAAATTCATTCGCGTGCCTTCCGGGCCTGCCAAAGCGGAGACACCCCCCGGCACGATTCGCATCGATCGGTGTGAACCGGATTTAGCGTGCCGGTACGGTTCCGTCACACGCCTGGCGCAGGCGCCGGCGATGGGCCCCCACCCTCGCCATTTGCCACAACACCAACAAACCCGTGAGGCCCAGCAAGGGAGTCCCCGGTTCCGGCGTTGCAGTTGGAAAGTTGTTGCTGCCGTTCGAGATCGTTCCGCACCCATTCGCTCCCTGCGACTCGATAAAAATGTCGTTGAGTATGGTCATCTCGGACACCGGCGCGAATGCGGCGGACGTCTGCCGAAAGCCGCTAGTGGGGCCCTGGAGCACTAGATCGAGTTGGTCTGCCGTGGGACACTGTCCGGCCCCTGTTACGACTTTGCCTAAGCAAAAGAATTCTGAGTATTCTATCGAGAGCGGCATGCTGTTGACGGTATCCGTCATCCCGAGAACCGCCTCGTCAATAGTAGGCGCTCCCGAGGCCGTCATGACCACATAGGAGATTTCTGAATCCATACCGTCCCCAGCGCCGGCCACCTTCCACGCACTCGAGAAGTCCAAACCGGGATCGGCCGGATTGCCCGAGGGGGTGACCAGAATATTGCTGGCGGAAGGTCCGGGAAGATCCGGGAAATAGTTATTGGCATACGCGAAACCGCTGAACTCCAACGATCCTATTTGGCAGGGCGCACCAGCCGCCACGTAGACGGCTAGAGATGCTGTAGGGCACGGAGCTATGGGACCTGCGGACATAACGGGGGCAATCAAACATGCAAAAAGCGCCAGGCTCAATAGTTTTGTTATTACGCTCATCATGGTTTTTCTTTTCCTTCCTGCAAATCGACTTCTGTAAACTCTAGTGTTGTCAAATCGAGTATAAGAAATAATTAACAAACAATCAAGGCGATTTTCATGGGTATTTTCTTGGGTATACGATACTATAGTACTAGAGCGGCCCGCTGGCTCGACAGCGCCTGCGCTTTGGCGGAAGCAACAGGTAAGGCCTGCCCCGTCCTTCGGGATAGCCGGCGAAGTAAACCAGCCCTGCTGGAAGTCGGTTGCGCTTGCGGAGCGGTAGGCGGCCGAGACGATCTGACGGGCCGTTTGCGCCGTGGAAGCCAGCAGCCATGGGGTGGCGCGCGCCCGGGTTCGAGGAGCGCGGCGAACAAGGTCCGTGACTCCGGGCCAGATCTACCGGCCGCTCCGGATCGCCATCGCCAGTGACATTGCCGGTAATGGGCAGCCGAGCTCCGGGACCAACGCCGCGCCAATACCGGAAGACGCGCCTGTGATCGTCACTGCCTGCCCCTGGACCTGCCCGCATGTGAGTTCGCCATGGAAGAAACATTCTCGCAGAGAACATGCCCGGCTGGGATTGAGATTTAGGAGGCCAAGCAACCGCAGCATCCGCACGGAACTTAGGTGAGCCACGCCATCGAATGGTGCAACCAGTCTCGGCATGCCGGCCGGCACATCTTTGTTTTGCCGCGACGGCAGCCAGCCCGGACGCCCCGGAATATGTCCTCCAACGCTCCTAGCTAGATCCGCCGCTGCAAGGCATAGCCCGCGCGGATTGGGTTCCGTCTTCAGGCGACGTGATCACCTGTCCGCTGTCCGTATGCAGAAACGCGCCAGCCCAGGCGCCGGTCCCTGTAGACGGTGTCAGCCGGGGTTCCCCTGGGGAGGACAGGGTGCGCGCCGGCAGTGAAGAAGACCGCATCGACATTGGTCTCCAGGTTGTTCCAAAAGCTTACACCAAGCGAGATCTCAGAGTGCCCGTCAGATCGAGCCAGCCAGCTCCGTCGCGTTCAAGGCCTCTATGCCCGCATAGTTAATGTATTTGCAGATGCCGGTCAAATCCGGCACGGCGCTTGCCCCGCTGCTAGTCGCAAATACCACCCAACTCTGGCCGTGCGGATGGGGCCAGTCCAGATGCTTGCACACCAAGCCCTGCTCCGCGGCCACGCGATCCATAAAATCAGGCCGGAAGCTGGAACGGCCCGGGTAGACCCATTCCTCGCCCGTATAGTTCGCATCCCCTTTGAAGTACGTGGCGGCAAACATCGCGGAGGGCTGCATTACCTTTTGGGCTTCCGACAGACACCGCCTCATCTGGGTTTGCGAGGTATGCGAAAAAACCGATTGCGCCAGGATGAAATCGAACTGCTGGCGGAAACCGGTCAGCGTGAAGTCCGGGTCGTTACTGAACTTGGGCTGCTTGATACGGATCAGGTCCTGACCGATTTCGTTTTTGATGCCCTCTTCGATCAACCACTGTTCGGGCTCCACTCCGAAATACCGGCCGGGCCGCAGATAGGGGATGAAAAGCCGGCCGGCGCGCAATGAGCCGCAACCCACATCCAGCAGATAGTGGTTGTCCCTCAATCCGAGGAACGTCAACAGGTTGAACTGCATGGCGGCGGCCACGTCGTAGTTTTCGGGGGGGCCCACATAGGTGCGGTAGAGAGATGCGTCGGTGTATTCCTCGGTACCCGGCTTGCCCGGTTTTCGGAGGCCGAATTTGACATCCTTCAATGCGCCCCGTTCCAGACGCAGCGTGATGCGCCCACCTACCTGGTTCACCTTGCGCGCTTTGAGCCTGTTCGATGTGACGATGACATCGACGGTGACCGTATTCCCTTCCACCGAGATGTCCGCCACGCGGGCGACCCGGAGATCGGCGGCGAAACGATCCCGGTGCCATTTTTCGATTCCTTTCAGGCCGCGAAACGAGCGCCACATGAAGTGAAAGGTCGCGTCTTCATTGCAAAAAGACAGGCAGCGTGCCATATCCCGCGAGGCAAATGCTTTGAGATAGTCGAGTACGAGGGATTTTACGTCCGCTGTTGCCGGCATGAAGGATTGGCCTTGTATTGTTCCATAATATTATAACCGAGCCCAACAGGCCCGTAAGCCAGCGGGTCCGTCCGGGGGGGGTCCTGCGGTATCGCTGCAGAAGGCGAGGACGCGCCCCCGTCCGATCGGGGGCGCGCTCCACGCTAATAACGGTTATTGAATGTGGATATGCACGGGGCTGGCCGTCTGGCCATCCGCCGTCAGCACCACGTCCACGTCACCCGTCCCGGCCAGGCTGCGCGGAAGGTCCACGGTGACCTCGTCCAATCCCGGGAAATGGCCGGACGCCCCGGAATATCGCACCGGTACGTCTTGTCCCGCGATCTGCACGTGAACCTCGGACGCGTCGCGCACGCCGGATGCGTAGAACTGCAGCATCACCGTGTCCGATGACGCTCCCGGATCGACCGGCGCCGCCCACATCGGCCGCACGGATTGCGTCCCGTCTGCATGGGCCGTGATTACCCGCACGGCGTCGGCATGCAGAAGCACGCTAGCATGGGCGGCAGCCGCCGTGTGGACAGTGGCAGCCACTTTTCCAAAGACCGCCAAAGTAGTGGTTACGAGGGGGCCTTGGCACGTCCACACCACCGAGTTGTCACTGGTGGTCGCTCCAACGGTCTCGCTCCACACCGGAGCCGTGGTCCCGCTGGTCCCGGCGGTCGTCGCCTCCTGCACGTTCCCAGACGGGTCCAGGATCTCCTTCCCAAGGGTATATGCGGTGGAAGGCGCCCACGCCGGATGAGTCACCACATAGCTGAAGGACGACTTGCCTGAGATGGTCGAGACGCTCGCGAAAGGAGCGATGCTTGTGGAAGTCAGGGTACCACTCGGCAATGCGAGGCTACCGTGGATACTGATCACAGCCCCTTCTTCCGGTACCGGACCGGACAACTGGATCGTGTCCGGACCGGTGGCTGGCTGCACCAATGTGAGAGTCATTCTCTGCGAGCCAATTGTTGTCGGCTGCCCGGTCAGGCCAGATGTGACTGTGCCCGTCATATAGAGAGGAGAATAGGCGGCGTAGTTCGGGCCCGTTTTTACCGGCGTCGCGGACTCGCAGGCATTGATAGTGATGCTGAATGGCTCGCCTGCCAGCTTGAATTTGTCCGTTCCGCTGACCACGTTGTTCCCAAACTGTCCTGAAGCTTGGTAAACGATCACCGTGCTAGAACACGGCGATGCTGCAACCAGATTTTCCGAGGCGGCAAAACCAGATATTACCGCTGCCGCTATCGCGATAGACCGCATCTTTACAACCATTGAATTCTTGCTCCTTTTTATGTCTCCACGAATGGAGTACTTATCGAGTTTAGATCGCTATATTTTCTAAAATCAAGCCCTTGAGCTAACGCGCACCGCCTAACGGTACCAGTACTGACGAGCATGGCTGTTAGGCGAAGGAGAGTGGGGCACACTGCTCACTCTCCGCTGCGCTGTGTTGACTTACTGCGCGGCCAGCGACGGGCCCCCCACGAGGTTGGAAGGCGCCGAAAGGTTACCGTTGGCATCCTCCGCCCGCACAAAATACAGCAATTGCAGAGTCGAAGGAGCAGTCTCTGTAAACGTCGCAGTCGAGCCAGTAGCGGTGACGCGGGTCACGAAATTAGGGGCTCCCGGAAAGCCATAAGGCGTCGTCGTCGCCTGAGTTGCCTTCGCGGAGTAACAGGGAGACAGAACCCCCACTGCCGGGTTGGTGCAGGCGGACGCCAGCGGGCCAAAACCCGGAGGCGGCGTGGTGTCGTTTGGCGACATGTTGATGCGATAGACCAGGTAGTCCTGCGCGTTGGGGATGACGGGCCAATCCAACGACACTATCTCGGTGCCGCCCAAGGGGCCCGGCGCGGAGTGCAGCACCGGCACACCCAGCGTGGTGGACGCAGGCCGGAACGCCGGCACTGCGCAGTTTTTATAGGTGCATTGCGTCTTCAGCAGTTGGAGATCCGCGCTGGTGATCTTGCCATCCTGGTTCAGATCCATCGGATCGTGCGGCTGCGCCTTAGTGTTCAGTCTGGCCGTCATTAGATTCACATCCTTCTGATCGATGACGCGATCGCGGTTAAAGTCCAATGTGCTGTTGTCGATCATGAAGATTTGCGTTCCGCCGACCGCCGGCCGGGACGTGCCCCAAAAGAGCCCGTAGGGGGTGGATTGGAAAGTCCGGCCGCCCGTATTAATGCCGTCTCCCAGGCCAATCTTGCTCACCGCCGTCCAGTGGATCCCGTCGTTGGTTCGAAACAGATCCGTTCCGAATTCCTGGGCCCAATTCGCAGCGAATCCATTCTGGTAATAGTGCTCGCCGCTCCAATCGTAAGTGCTCATGTACAACAAGCCCGACGTGGGGCCCCCAACCCCGTTCACGCCCATTCTCCAGAAGTGTCCGGTAAACCCGTTGTCGAAGTATTGCCCGATTCCGCTGATGGGAGAGATTGATTGACCTGCGCCCGGCGCTCCCGGAGGGATGGTCCGGGGATTGCCCACCACTAAGTCCCAACTATCCGTCGCATCCACCTGCACCGCTCCCGTCGTGTCGGGGTGAATCCGAACCATTTCGCTAGGTTGGTCGGTGCCCACATACAAGCATCCGCCCGCGCCGCCGGCGATTGTACCCGATGTCGCAGGGCAACCGGTTGGATCGGCGAATATCTGTGTGCTCATTGCGTAATTGGCGATCAGGGTCTGCGCGTAGGCTCCGTTCTCGTTAATCACCGGCGTCCACGTATAGGGTGCGGCGCCCGTCCCGTCTGTCTTCCATACGCCATACTGCGTGGGCGATCCCGGGGCGCTGTAAGGATTGCCGGTGCCGGCATACATGAAACCGTTGAAGCTCTGCAGAATCCAGACGGGCAGCAGTTGGCCCGAGCAGGCAGTGCCCGGGGTATCGCAACCCGCCGGCGGGCTGACATATTGGTAGTTGTTGTTACCGCCGTTCGGATTGGTCCCCGGTACGGAAGCGATCACCCGGCCCACCCCTGCAAAGTCTCCGACTTGCAGATACAGGATGCCGTTCAGTTGGTCGCCCGAGCGGATGCCAACATTCTGGAACGATTGGCTGCTCCCGGGGCAACTGGGGCACGCCACAGGGGTGCCCGCTGAGGAGAGTTCGCCCAGGAAAGTCCCGGGATCCTGCGGAAGAGGCCCGCAATTCGGGCAGGATGCGGTGGGGCCCCAAGTCACGCCGTCCTGGGAACGCAAGATACGGGGCGGAGGCCACCCGCCAACCGTGTGATCGAGCTCAAAGATCGCGCCGGAAGTCACAGTGCCTGCGTACAAGGCCGTGCAAGGGGACGGGCACGTTGAGGTGCCTGGTTCGGTAACTACCGTCAGGCTCCGGATGCCCATTTCCCGGGCGGTCGCCACCGTCGCGCCCGCATTGCTGGTGGTGGTCAGCGAGTTCGGGGATTGGAAGACCCTTACCCATATATTGGTCTGCGGAGTGTATTGCCAGATTTCCCCCCGCAACGCCAGGAGATGATAATCCGGGTTACAATCGCCGATGGCTGGGGGATAAAGCCCCGGCAGTTGGGATTGAATGGCCGCGGTGGCCCAGGTAACACAATACACATCCCGGCCCGTCCCCACGTACAACTGGCCATTGAACCAGGCCATCGACCAAGCCTCGGTGTTGGCTGCGTCGCCGAAACCATTGGTCGCCACTCTGTTAAAGCCGGGCTGCTGGTTCTCCTGCGCCATCACGCGTCCGTAGATCATGCTAAAAGAGTAATCGCCGAGGCGCAGTTGATAGTGATTCTCAAGTTCGACGCCCAGATCCATGGCATAGCTGGAGGGGAGATATGTTTCCGGCACTGTCACTAGTCCGTCGTTGGCGGGGGATTTAGTCCCACCGGTGAGCGACAGCAGAAGAGTCCCCGTGCCCGCGGGAACCTGCATGCAGGCTTGGCTGGGTTTCATCGTTGCGGTCTCCGAGCATACATCGCCTGCTACGGTATAAAAGGGAATCTGAGCATTTTGGAAGATGGGGTCCCACTGCTTTCGGAAATTCAGTACGTTCGCGGTTTCCAGGGATTGTATCGCCGGGGTCAGCAGTCCCAAAGCCTGTCCAGCCGCCTGTCCGTTGGCGGTAAGGAAGAGCCAGTCGGCCAGCGCGTCCCCCTGGTTTGGAGTGCCAAAAGTTAACACCGCGTTGGCGATGCCGATCCACTGCGGAGTGGCGAGGGCCAACTGCAGATCCAGCCCTCCTTTGGAGTGGCAGACGAAATAAACCTTCGATACCCCGAAATTGGCCTGGATCCTGGGAAAGATCGTTTCGAGCATCGCCGCATTGGCCTGGATCGTGGCGCTGTTGCTTTGGTTGTTCGCGCTCAGGCTCATGAAGGCCGTACGGAATCCGGCTTCGTAGGCGTAGTCGTACATGTCGTTTCCCGTTCCGATACCAGCGCCCTTCGGCCCGCACTGAGTAGGGGAGGGCGGACAGTTGGCGGACTCCAGCCAGTCGGCGTAACTACCCGATAACCCGTGCACGAATACCAACACCGGGCCGTTCGACGCACCCGGCAGAGTCGCACCGTAAAACAGGTTAGGCAGGACGCTGTCGGCCGTGACTGGCGGGGCGGACGGGGGCGCCGTTGCCTGCGTGGGAAACGCCCCTAGCCCCAGCAGAAACACGAGGGCCAAGCCTAAGACTCCAAATCTAAACTTATGGAAACCAACGGACGGTAACATGCAATTTCCTCCAGGCAGGGCGCGGCACTTTGGTCCGCTGCCCGTTGCAAAAAAAAAGAACTTTCCTCTCAAATCCCGAACCATCCAACAGTAGCATTTCCCCATTTCGAGTGTCCATAGGCGCATCCAGCTACGGTACTAGCCGTCTTAGTAGTTCGCGGAGCGGGTCCTTAGGCGATTGGGCGCTGAAATGAGGCCCTGGGGCGCCGCAGCGAGCCTTTTAGGTTGACCGCCGGCTTTCGGCCTGCACCCGGCGCACGCAACAGGAAGCCGTTTTCTGCGTAACATTCTGTAACATTCCGCTGTGTTGTGCGCGGCGTCCCCGCGTGGGGCCAACCCCGTGAACAAAGGCCCATCGGCGGGGCCGAGCGGGCTTCAGGACCGTCTCCCCTGGCTGGAATTTGGCTTTCGTTTTGAGCTTTTGTTGAAAACAAAGGACCGATTGGGTTCGTTTCGTAATCTGATTTTGGGTTCGTCACGGGGAACCCTCCCGGCCGCGCCATCGTATATTCGGGTTTCAGGGATCGGGGGTGGGGAACCCGTTGCGAGCCACCCGGATCGTTATATTCAGATTTCAAAAGATCGAGGGTAAGGGAAGCGCGACCAGGGGGTCGCGCGCGGACGAGGGCGTCCGCCCCACTGTCCGGTGTAAGCGTAGCATGGCGGCGACGGAAATGCGGTTGACGGATTGCGTTGTGGCGTTTGTTTTCAGCGAGCACCGGGCAGTGCGGGATATGTCACTGGCTGAAGCCTGCCAGGACAAGCTGACCCCAGCATACGTTAGGGCGCAATCCGGCATAATGGCCCAAAACCACTCAACCCACTGATGGCGCCCGCCACCCCATTACCCCCTCGGGCAAGGGATAGAGCGCCAGCTCCGGCATGGGGAAATGCTTGCGATTATCGGTCACCAGGGTGAGCCCTTCGATCAAACACACCGCGGCCACGGTGGTGTCGGTTAAGGTGAGTGTGTGTCCTCTGCGCGCCCATTCGCGCTTCAAATCGCCCGCGAGTTTGGCCGCCTCCCAGCGGATAGGAACGTAGGCGAGCTGCCGCAGGAGGGTTTCGGTTTTGGCCGCTTCCGGGGCGCGCAGGCCCACATACACCTCGGCGACATTGATGGCGCAGCAAGCCAGCGTATGCTGCTCCAAAATCATCCGCTCCATGAGATCGGCCCGGCCGCGGCGGTCGTTTAAGACATCGAGGATAAAGGTCGTGTCTAGCAGAAAGGTGGGCATCAAGCATCCGGGAGGGGTTTGAGACGGGCTTCATTCTCGGCGCGCAAGCGGTCGACGAATGCTTCGGAACCTTCCTCTAACTCAGGATGCTCTTGCGTTTTCCACGAGCCCTTGGCCTCCCGGAGCGCGGCGAGCAGGTTGCGGCGTTGGATTTCCCGCCGTACCAGATCCGAGAGGAAGGCGCTTCGGCCGCGCTCGCCCACCAGCCGGTCCACCTCGGCGAGGAGATCTGCGGGCAGAATGACGTGAGCGCGTTTGCGGAGCATATTCAGAATTTGTCCCACTCATAATGTGCTATATTTCTCGTTGGATTGCAAGCCTGCGTGGGACAGGCGATGTACACGGACTAAATGGGTCCTCCACCGCCTGTACAAAGCGCGTGTTTGAAGAGATCCAACTCACGTAACGGAGCGCTCCCGCACGCCGGCCGCAGCGGAAACCCCACGCCAGCCGCGGCGGAAGCCGCACGCGCCGGGCGGCCGAGCAGGCGGGTGTCCCTGCCAGGAACCTCTCTGGCACCAGAAAGCGCGTGCGGGGCGGCCTGAGAGGCCGCCGCAGGCCGAGGGCCTGCCCCACAATGGGCTGGATTGCCTGCGCCACGAATCAATGCACCGGCGCGTGCTTCGCGGCCAGTTCTTCCAGCAATTTAGCGGCGGTGGCCGAGCCCCCATATTTGGCAAAAATGCCAGCGATGCGCTGCGCATTCTGGCGGTATGACGGCGTGTGCAGCACGCGCTCGACGGCCTCCCGCATGCGCTGCGGCGTGCAATGCCGCGGCATCAGGCGCAGGCCCGCGCCGCTCTGCTCGACGCGGCGGGCGATCTCCGGCTTGTCCCATTCCGTTGGGACAATGATCAGGGGCACGCCGGCGGCCAGGGCGGACTTCACATTGGCCGCGCCGCCGGTGGTGATCATGACATCCAGCAAGGGCAGCAGGTCGATGTGCGACACCCACCGCACCACGTGAATGTTGGGAGCGATCGGGCCCAGATCCAGCTCCGAAGGCTCGCGCTTGCCGCCGGTCAGAATCGCCTCCATGGGCAGGTTTGCCAGGCCCTGGGCGGCGGCCCGCAGCACGATCGGCGCGGTCACGTGCACGGTTCCCTCGGTGGCGTGCACCCAGGGTTTGTCGCGCGGCAACTGCTGCAACCAGTCTGCGGACTGCTCGTGACGGGGCCTGTTCCACAGGCAGCAAGGGCCGGCATAGCGCACCGTGGGAGGCAGGTCGTGCCGGTCGTAATCCAACTCGGGCGTATTGAGCACCAAGTGCAGCGGCATGCTGCCGGAAAATTCGTTGATAGACATCGTCAATGGCGGCAGGCCATGTTGTTGGCGTAGTTCGTTGGCCTTGCGCCGGATGCCGGCGGTCAGCAGATGCGTGCCCAGCGCCACGGACCGCGCCAGCAGGCGGGTGTACCAGTTGCGCGGCTGCGGCAAAGCCAGTCCGAAAGGCGGGACGTCCGGCCCCGGGACCAGACAGCAAAAATAGTCCAAAGTAGCCACCGGGATGTTGTACTTTTCCCGCATTATCAGGATGGGCCCCAGTATGGTGCCGTCCGTCACCAGGACATCCGGCTTCCAACTGGCGAGGATTGGCTCGAGATCTTCCAACTGCGCCGGGATGGTGCCCAGCAGCAAGCTCTGTAACATCTGGGTAAATTTCAACGTGTCTTTGACCGACCGCTCGCGGTTGGGCTTGAGCACGAAGTCGTACAGCGCCTCTTCATCCAGCTTCTCAAAGGGGAACAAGGTAAAGCCTTCGTCGGCAAACACCTGCGCGCCTCGCGGACCGCTATAGAATGCGACCTCATGCCCGCGCTCGCGCAAAGCGCGTCCAATATTGATGCCATGGAAAAGATGCCCGGTGAAGGACCAGCAGGTTAACAAGAATCTTGACATATGTCTTTTAAGGTCGAATAAGCTACCGCCGCGCAGGGCACCGCAGTTACTGCCGCCGGGCCCGGAAGGCGCCCAGGCTATTTCGTGAAGAGCGCTAATTCCTCTATTCTTTGGTTAATCGATCCGGGCCGTCCGCGCATGACCAGGTGGCCCCGGCCTTCTATCGCCTCGAAAGTCTGGCGCGCCAAGCTTCTCGCAAAGCTCCCGTCCGCGCGCCAGGGGGATCTCGCGGTTCGCCGTCCCCCAAAGGAACAAGTTTAGCATTGGCTCGCGTCCACGTGCCCAATTTGCGTACGTCGCGTACATCGCCGGCTCCATGGCGGGCGGCTTCAACTCCACATCCTCGCCGCCGCTTTGCCGCCTTCCGGAACACCCGTTTTCCCCTGCTCCAACTCCTGAAACCACAACCCCAGCATAGCAACGCCCCTAGCCAGTGCGAGTTGTCGCGCCGCCCGGAATCGTGCCCGGTCGAGGAGCTCTTCGTAGGCCGGCCACCGATGGCAGATCATTCGCGGGAGGAGTTCGGTTATCGGGTCCTGTGGTTAGGAATCCACTGGCAGGCGGTTGAGATTCAACCATCGAACACCTTGCTCGCCCGGAACGTCTCGCCAGCCGTACCGGCGGCCTTGGCGGATACGCGAGCCGTGCTACAGCATGGCGCGCGCCAGACGGGCCGGAGCCCCCTCGCGCGATCGCTCGCGGCGCATTCCCATCCGGCCGCCCCTGGGCCGCTTCGGCAACATCTCCGCGGAACCTCGTGATAATTTGGGTGAATGCAGCAGCAATCCCCAGAACCCATCTTGACGGCTACCACAGACCCTGCCAGCTCGCTAAGTTTCGGTCAGGCACGGGAAATTGCGCAGTCGCACCATTTCGTCTTTCTATGCGGACTGCATCGCAGTGGCACCACTCTGCTTTTCCGGATGCTTCGGGAGCATCCGGAGATGACCGGTTTTGCGAACAATAAGGTAGCCGCGGAATGGGCTCCGCTCGAGGATGAAGGCCAGTTTTTGCAAGGCATATATCCCCCGGCAATGTGTTACGGAGGACCCGGCAGCTTTGCCTTTGCGCCCGAGGCGCACCTCACGGAGTCCTCGGAGTTGCTGACGCCGGGAAATAAGGCCCAGTTGGCCGTCGACTGGTTTCCTTACTGGGATCTCTCGAAACGCTATCTGCTGGAAAAATCTCCCCCGCACCTGCTCATGACCCGTTTCCTGCAAAGCGCATTTCCGAGTTCCTCTTTCGTGATCCTTGTGCGGCATCCGGTGGCCGTCTCGCTGGCCACCACGAAATGGAGCACCCGGAGCCTGGACTCCCTGATCGAACACTGGCTGGCAGCACATGAGACATTTGAGACGGATCGCCCTCATTTGCAGCGTGTCATGACGGTCGGATACGAGACCCTCGTGGAAGAGCCGGCCGCTACGCTGCGCAAGATCTGTGCGTTTCTGGGAGTGGCGCCTCACGAAACTTCATTCGCGGCCACCACGGAACATAACCAGAGGTATTTCGCACAATGGCTGGAAATGGCGACGAATCCGCAGACCAGCGCGTCCATCCAGGAATGGATTGCGCGCTATGAAATGCGGGTACGCGCTTTCGGGTATAGCCTGCAAGATCTGGAAATGCGTTAACCGATTTCCGCAGAGCACATCCGCCGTCAGACGCCGCCGACTGCGGGCAGCGCCGTGTAAGAATTCCCGGAAAAATTGTCGCCCCTTATAGGCGCCGGCCCGGCATGCCCGGCTGGGAAATCCTTTACTTTCAGTAAATCTTCGCCCGAAATCCGAACGGCTGCCGAATTGCTGTCTAATTTTATCCCAGGAAGAGATGTGTGTTGCCAGCCGGCCGATGGCTGGCCTGAGCTATCCACGCGAAAGGTCAATTCGCGAAGTTTCGGATATTGACATCTGAATCTATGACAGACGCCGGGAAATACGCAAGACACTTCGGGCCACTGTGATGTCCGGAAATGGTTCGCAGTGCTCGCGCGCCACGCGACAAACGGCATATTAAAGGATTTTATGCTCTCTTTATCTCGTTCTTCAGTGCTGAGGAAGTCC
>PKYZ01000277.1 GCA_003132865.1 Bryobacterales bacterium | reverse complement strand
CTTCAGACATCCTGATCTGAGCTGGAATTTTCGGAGGAAACCGGAAAGTGGAATGAGCCTGGAGGGAAGTTGCGCAGGGGGCGGAGGCGAGCAAGACTGGAGATTCCCATGCCCCAACTGCAATTGCCAATCTTTCCGGCGGGAGCCAAAGAGATCAACAGCAACATGGCCGTCCAGTGCCAAGACGGCAGAGTGGCGTATTTCCATGGACAGTTGCCAGTCTTCCAGCACGATGAAAAGAGTGTGAAGAGTTTCCGCTTCTTCACCAGCCAACTGGTGGATGCCGGGACCTTGAAGGCCAGAGAGGTGGCGGAAGGTTTTGGCGTGCCGTTAGCAACGGTGAAGCGATATGTGAAGCTGTATCGAGAGCGGGGAGCGGAGGGCTTCTTCGAGCGGCGTCCCCGGCGCAGGAGCGAGACCAAGCTTACCGGTGAGATCAAAGACCAGGCGCAACAGTTGCTGGAACAGGGCAAGAATGTGGCGGAAGTGGGACGCGCCTTGAACGTGCTGCCGACGACGCTCCACAAAGCCATCCGGAGTCAGCGGTTGGCCGTTAAAAAAAAGCTCTGACGCCGTCCGCCGAGCCAGCCACCACCAAAAGCGAGCGAACCGAGCTCGACAGCCAAGCACCCATGGGCTACGGCACTACCCGCAGCTTGGAGCGCGTGGCGGCGGCGATGGGGGAATTAGACTCGGCGCCCGTGCGGTTCGAGGCGGCGGTAGACATTGCCGAAGGGGGCGTGTTGCTGGCGCTGCCAGCACTGCTGGCCACAGGCCTGTTGCGGTATACGCCCAACTTCTACCAGCTGCCCAAAGGGTATTACGGCATCGACAGCATCTTCCTGCTGCTGGCGATGATGGCTTTGGCGCGGCTGACCTCGATCGAGCAACTGCGCTACGTGCCGCCGGGGGAATTGGGCGACCTACTGGGTTTGGACCGGGTTCCGGAAGTGCGCTGTCTGCGGAGCAAGCTGGCGCTGCTGAGCCGGCAGGATGGGCAGGCGGCGAAGTGGAACACGGAGTTGGCCAAGGATTGGATGGGAGAACTTCCCGGCGGGGAGATGTTTTTCTACATCGACGGCCACGTTCGGGTCTATCACGGATCGCAGACCGAACTGCCCCGGCATTACGTGGCGCGGCAACGGTTGTGTCTGCGCGCGACCACGGACTACTGGATCAATGCGATGGACGGCCAACCGTTCTTCTACGTGAACCGGGAAGCCGACCCCGGACTGCTGGCAACGATGCGTCAGGATCTGGTTCCGTGGCTGGAGACCAATGCGCCGGTCCCGGCCGAACATCGGGCGCGAATGGCAGCCGATCCAAGCCAACCCTTGTTCACGCTCATCTTCGACCGGGAAGGCTATAGTCCCGATTTTTTCAAGGAGATGGAGACCCAACGGATCGCCATTCTGTCGTACCACAAGTTCGCCGGTGCGGACTGGCCGGTGGAGGAATTTCAAGCCTGTGAGGTGACCCTGGCAGGAGGAGAGACGGTGGCCATGGCACTGGCTGAGCGGGTCACCGTGCTGAGCAATGGGCTGCAGGTAAGGGAGATCCGCAAGCGTAGCGAGAGCGGCCATCAGGTTTCGATTTTGGCCACCAACCGGATGCTGGAGAAGGGGCGCTTAGCGGCGGCGATGTTCGCCAGATGGTCGCAGGAAAACTTCTATAAGTACATGCGCGAGCACTATGGCTTAGACCGCCTGGTGGAGTATGCCGTCGGTCCTGTTCCTGCTGCCGTTTCGGTGGTCAATCCGGCGCGCCGTAAGCTGGATTCCAGCCTCCGCACGTTGACCGCACAGCTCGGCCGTTGCGGCGCACAATTCGCTGCCCTGTCTTTGGAAGGCGCCTTGGAGGCCGCTCCCGTGGTCCGCTACCAGACGCAAAAATCCGAGTTGCAGGAGAAGATCGGCGTTCTCCGGAAGGAGCTGGACCAGTTGAAGCTCGAACGGAAAACGACGCCCAAGCACGTGGAGATCAAGGATCTTCCCGAGGCGGAACGGTTCCAGCGCCTATTGCCGGAACGTAAGCATTTCATCGACACCATCAAGATGATCGCTTACCGAGCTGAAACCAGCTTGGCCTCGGTGATCCGAGAGAAACTCGCTCGTAACGACGATGCCCGCGCCCTATTGCGCCAGATCTTTCACACCGAGGTCGACCTGGCGCCGGATCTTCCGGCCAAGACTCTCACCGTCCGGCTGCATCATCTCGCGCAGAATGCGCACGACGTTGCGGCGAGCCACCTCTGCGATCATCTCAACGCTACCGAGACCCTCTTTCCGGGCACTGACCTCCGCGTCGTGTACAAACTTGGCTCGAACTAATTTCCTTGGAGATCAGGATGTCTGATATTGGTGTCCTCCACAATCGCTTCGACGACGCGAGTCGCCGTATCGATGGTCTGCCTAGGCCTCCGGCGAGAGACTATCTTGGGGCGAAGGCGTAGCGGAAGGCGTTGGCGGCGATTTGGCGGAGTTCGGTTTCGGAGAAGCCCAGGCGTTCGTGGGCGAGGCGGAATTCGCCATCGAGGGTGCAGCGGAACATGGCGGGGTCATCGGTATTGAGGGGGATGGGGACGCCGGCTTCGTAGAGCTTTCTGACTGGATGGTCTTCGAGGAGGCTGACGACTCCGGTGACCAGGTTGCTGGTGATGCAGACTTCGAGCGGGATGTTGCGGTCGCGGAGATG
>PKYZ01000398.1 GCA_003132865.1 Bryobacterales bacterium | reverse complement strand
CCACCACCGCGGATTGCGAAACCGGCAGCCCGCTGTTCACGCATTGCTATTGGGTGGAGGTCACCAAGTTCGATCCCGCCGAGAGCAACGATGTGCTGGATTCCACGCGGGTGCCACCGCTGGGATCGGGCGCCGTATTGGCGATCGGCTCGTTCGGATACAATCCCGGTGAACCGGGGCCGGGGGTTTTGGTCGCATCGCTCCCCGAAAAATACGCGGGGCCGCTCAAGCTCAACGACCGCATCCTGGAGTTGGGCGGCAAGGAACTGAAGAACGGCGCGGAATTCGCGCAGATCCTATATCAGACGTTCGACGAGAAGCCGGTGGTGGTAATGGTTCGGCGCGGCAAGGAGCATCTCCGCCTGGAAACCAAGATCGAGATGGCGCCGCGCGCCGAGCCAGTCACCGCGCGCGTGCGTGCGCAGTATCTGCCGGAGTTGCAGGAAGTCGAAGTGGTCAGCCGCGCCATCGCTCAAATGAAGCTGACTCTCCCCGAGTCCTGGCTCCCGGCCAAGATCAACTGGAACGGTACCGAACTAGCCAACGCCACCGCGGGCGGCTGCTGGCTGCTGGACGAACAAAAAGAGTTACTCACCGCCAAGCGTTGTCAGTAGGGTCACGCGGTATCGTTTAGAATAGCTGCCATGGACTCTTCTCGCCGAAACCGGCGCGCCGCCGGCTACGGCACGGCCATTGTGCTCGTCCACCTGCTGGTCAATCTGGTGCATGGCGCGGCCCACCGCGAATCGCATATCGATCTGAGCGCGGCTGAAAAGCTCTTCGTGGCGGTGGTGATTCTCGCCGGCCCGCTGCTGGCCATGGCGTTGCTGTGGACGCCGTGGCAGCGCCTCGGACTCGGTCTGCTGGCGCTGACGATGGCGGGATCGCTGGTCTTCGGCCTGTACCATCACTTTGTGGCCATGGGTCCGGACCACGTTGGGGCGCAGGTTGCCGGGCTGTGGGGGACCACGTTTGTCGTCACTGCTTGCCTACTGTTTCTCGCGGAGGCTTTGGGCACTTACTTGGGTGTGCGGTTTCTTTACCGCGCGCCGGCGGCTGTCTAAGAGATGCCACGATCCGCGGAGCAGCGAGAGTATGATGATGGCTATGGCACGCATCTCCGGTGGTGATACTGCTTTGCGGCGGAGGCAAGCAGACTCAAAGCAAAGGATTACCTCGATGGTTAAGACTGAATCTTATAAAGAGAACCTACTGGAGTCGTTTCTCGATGACGGCGACATGGATGTGTTCATGCTGGCGCTTCGGGATGTCGCCGAGGCTCAAGGCGGGATGCAACATTTTCGGAAATACAGTTATGAATAAATCCTGCGCCCCGTGGGGCGGCGCCTCGCGCTGCGGCGGCGTCCCACGCCGCCCGAGCGGGCTGAGAGCCCGCCGCAGCTCAAAGGAGCTGCCCCACTTGCGCAGGATTTATTACGCCAGAATCCCTTTCACCACATCACCCGCAATGCCGGTCAACCGCGCATCCAGGCCCTGGAACTTCACGGTCAGGCGCTTGTGGTCGATGCCCAGCAGGTGCAACATCGTCGCATGGAAATCGGGCACGGCCACAGCGTTCTCGACCGCGGCGTAGCCTAACTCGTCGGTGGCGCCGTAGGTGAGGCCGCCTTTGATGCCGCCGCCCGCCAGCAGGAAGCTGAAGCCTTTGATATGGTGATCGCGGCCATCGCCCTGCGACATGGGCGTGCGGCCGAATTCGCCGCCCCACACCACCAGCGTGTCGTCCAGCATGCCGCGTTGCTTCAGGTCCTGGATCAGCGCCGCCGTGGGCCGGTCGGTCTCCTGGGCCTTGATCACGACGTTGGCCTTCACGCCCGAGTGGTGATCCCAGTCGCGATGGTAAAGCTGAATGAAGCGCACGCCGCGCTCGGCCAGGCGGCGCGCCAGCAGGCAGTTCGAGGCAAACGATCCGTCGCCGGGTTTGGCGCCGTACATCTCGAGCACGCTGGCGGGTTCCTTGCTCATGTCCACCAAATCGGGCACGCTCGATTGCATGCGGAAAGCCATCTCGTATTGCGCGACGCGGGTGAGAATTTCGGGGTCCTGGGTGGCTTTGTATTCCAGGCGATTCAGCGCGTTCACGGCCTGGACCGATTCGCTCTGCGCGGCGTCGCTCACGCCCGGCGGATTCCGGACGTGCAGCACGGCATCCCCGAAAGAGTTCAGCTTCACGCCCTGGAACCGGCTGGGCAGGATGCCGCTCGACCATTGTCGCGCGGCGATGGGCTGCATCTGGCCGCCCTTGCCGGAAGACATCAGCACCACAAAGCCCGGCAGGTTATCCGCTTCGGCGCCCAATCCGTAAAACACCCACGATCCCATGCTGGGGCGGCCGGTAATGATGGAGCCGGTGTTCATCAGGGTATGGGCGGGGTCGTGATTGATCTGCTCGGTCCACATGGAGCGCACGATGCAGATATCGTCGGCGACGCTGCCGATGTGCGGAAACAAGGAGCACATCTCCTGGCCGGATTTGCCGAACTTCTGAAACGGATGCTGTGGGCCGAAACAGGTCAGGCGCTGGCCCTGGAGTTGCGCGATCTGCTGCCCAGCGGTAAAGGAGTCCGGCATGGGCTTGCCCGTCATCTCGGCGAGCTTGGGTTTGTAGTCGAAAGTTTCCAAATGCGAGGGGCCGCCGGCCTGGTAGAGGAAGATGACGCGCTTGGCCTTGGCGGGATGATGCAGCGGGTTGACGATGCCGGTGGAAGCCAGCAGGCGCCGGTCGAGCAGCGAATTCAGGGCCAGCAGGCCTACGCCGGCGAGGCCGTTGCGCAGGAAGGTGCGGCGGCAGATTTCACAATCGTTGGTTTCAGAAAGCATTTGGATTCTCTTTAGTGGGGCAGGCTCCCAGCCGGGGTGCCCTCTGGGCCGCGACTCTTAGTCCCGCCCTTGCCACTGCGGAGCTGAGAGCTCCGCGCAGGCTGGGAGACTGCCCCACAATCTGTAGAATTAATTCCTTGTAATCGTCTCATGCAAATTCAAGATCGCCCGGGCCACCAGAGCCATGGCGGCCATCTCCGGTTCTGCGGCGCCCGCGTGCGGCGCTTCACCGACGCTCATCAGTTGCGCGGCCGATTCCGGCGACGCGCGGAAACGCGCCAGATTCTTGCGATACAGATCCTTCAGAATCTGCCGCTCCTCCTTGCCCGGCGTGCGGTTCAGCGCCCGCTCGAAGGCCCAGTCCAATTGCCGGTCAAACGCGGGGCCGCCCTGCCGCACGATGTTTTCGGCAAACACGCGCGCGCTCTCGACGAAGATCGGATCGTTCATCAGATCGAGCGCTTGTAGCGGCGTGTTGGAGCTGACGCGGTTCACCGTGCATTCCTCGCGCGTGGGCGCGTCGAAGGTCAGCAGCGTGGGATGCAGGAACGTGCGCTGCCATTCGGTATACAGCGCGCGGCGGTAAAGATCCGTGCCGCGGCTGGCGGAGTACTCGCGTTTGGGAAAATTCATGGCCGCCAGATAGCCTTCCGGCTCGTACGGGCGCACGCTGGGACCGCCGAACTGCTCGACCAGCAGGCCGGAGACCGACAGCGCGATATCGTGCACGATTTCCGCATCCACGCGATAGCGGTTCTGGCGCGCCAGCAGGCGATTGTCGGGATCGCGCTCGTCGATCCGCGCGCTCGACAACGACGCCTGCCGGTAGGTGTGGCTGATGACGATGGTGCGGATAACGTGGCGCACGTCCCAATCGTGTGCGCCCTGTGCCGCCCATTCCGGATGCATGAATTCCGCGGCCAGCCAGTCGACCAACTCCGGATTGACGGGCCACTCGCCCTGCGAGCCGAGATCTTCCAGAACCTTGGAAAGACCCGTGCCGAAGAACTCGCGCCACAAGCGGTTGACGAAGGCGCGCGCGGTGAGCGGATTCTGCTGGGAGACGATCCAGTTCGCCAGATCCAGGCGCGTGGCGCGGCGGCCATTGGTTTCCAGCTTGGCAAGAAACGCCGGGACGGCCGGCTCCACGATTTCGTGCGTTTCATCCATCCAGTTGGCGCGCGGCAGAATGCGCGTGATGCGCGGGCGCGTGGATTCGGTGAGGATCACGCGCGGCACCTCGGCGGAAAGCAAATCGCGCTCGGCGCGCAGGCGGGCCAGCCGCACGTAAGCCGGCTGGAGTTCCGGCGTCGAAAATTCGAAGTAATCCAGCACGGCGTCCTTTTGCTCGGGGCTGCGCTCGTCCTCTTGCCGGCGCAGGATCTTGGGCAGATCGGGTGGCAGGCCGCGGCCGGCGGCGACGGTTAAGGTGAGCGATGGGTTATCGGGCGGGCTGGCTTTCGTCTTGGAGCCGGATTCGCCGTCCTCCGGCCAGGAGTACGTGGCCGCGGAGAGCGCCAGGCGGAATCGCCCGATGGTGGCGCGGCGGAGATCGGAGTCGTGATGCAGGCGCACGGTCACGACGGAATCGGCCCGTGTGTGAACAGGTTCCGCGAAGCGCAGCGCCAGAAACGGATTGTACTCCTCGACGATGGTGACGCCCCATCCGGTCTTCGGATCGCCGTCGATGGCGGCCGTGGGCGGGTTTTCCACGCGCTCGCCAATGCCACCGGAAGTCGCCAGCACAAAGGGCAGCTTGCGCGGCGCGGCGCCGGGTTCGGTAAGTTCGGCCTCGACCTCGGTGAGCACGAAGCGGTCCGCGCCGCGGGCAAAGCGCGTGCCCGGCAGGCTCTCGTCCTGAAAGACGTCGATGCCTAGCGCGGTCCATGCGCCTTCGCCCGGCTTGAACGTGACGGTATAGGTCTCGTTATCGGGATTGGGACCCGAGGCCACAATCAGGCCTTCGCCGCGCTTGCGCTCGGAACTGAGCGAGCCATTCAGATAGAAGTTGCTCTCGACGGCTTCGTCGTTGTAGATAGTGAGCTTCGCGCCGTAGGCCGTGGAGGCCGCCGTGGGCCGCTGGTAGGTCCAGGCTAGCTTGCCCGCCTCGAAATCCGGCAGCAGGCGGTCTTCCCAGGCCCAGCGCTGCTTCTTCAGTTTTTGCGCCTGCGCGTCGAGGCCACGGCGCGCCACGGTGATTTGTTCGTCGAGCGCGGCGAGGCGGCGCCGCTGTTCTTCGGTCGGAAGCGGCAGTTTCTCGCCCCACGCGCCGCGGCCCCTGTCGGCAATCTGGCCGGTTTCCCGGATGTCGGCGAAGAAGGCCTTCATGGCGTAGAAATCTTTCGACGTGAAAGGATCGAACTTGTGGTCGTGACATTCGGCGCAGCCCATCGTGGAGCCTAGCCAGACAGTGCTCAGTGTGCGCACCCGGTCCGCGCCATACTTGGCCAGATACTCATTCGGCTGCAGGCCGCCCTCCGCGGAAGCGCGGTTCAGGCGATTGTACGCCGCGGCGACCTCCTGTTCGCGCGTGGCATTCGGCAACAGGTCGCCGGCCAGTTGCTCGCGCGTGAACTCGTCGAAGGGCTGGTTGTCGCGGAAGGCGCGCAGCACATAGTCGCGATAGGGCCACGCGGGCCAGATGTTGTCGCCGTGAAAGCCCGCGGTATCCGCGAAGCGCACCGCGTCGAGCCAGTGCATGGCGCGCATTTCGGCGTAGGCTGGCGAGCGAAGCAGGCGATCAACCAGCTTGTCGTAGGCTTCGGCCGACCGGTCGTTGAGGAACGCATCGGCTTCCTGCGGGGTGGGTGGGACTCCGGTCAGGTCGAGGGTAACGCGGCGGAGGAGCGTGCGGCGGTCGGCTTCGGGGGAAGGCGCCAACTGTTCGCGGGCCAGGTGCGCTTGGATGAAGTTATCGATGGGATTGCGGATGGGCGCTTTGGCGTCCGCAACATCGGCAACTGGGGGCACGGGCGGACGCTTCACCGCCTGGTAGGCCCAGTGGCCTTCGTAGACGGCGCCCTCGGCGACCCAGCGGCGGATAGTTTCTTTTTGCGCGCCGGTGAGAACCTTTTCAGCGTATTTCGGTGGCATCCGGCGCGCTGGGTCGGTGGCGAATATGCGTTGGACGATGGCGCTCTTGTCGGGATCGCCGGGCATGATCGGGATGGCGCCAGAAGGGGTGGGCTTCAGGGCTTCTTCACGGCGGTCCAGACGCATGCCCGCCATGCGGGCGCGCTTGTCGGGCCCGTGACAGCGAAAGCAAGTATCCGACATGATGGGCCGGATATCGCGATTGAACTTGACCGGTTCGGCGCCGGCCGTCAGGGCTAGGCAGGCGATCAGCAGGACAGTTCGCTCCGGGTGCATGTGGAATATGTTACAACGTGGCGCGGGTTCCGGCGCGCTGGGTTAAAATAAGATGGATGGCCGCCGCCGCAGTTGTCTCAATCGAAGAATATCTTTCCTCCAGCTACCGGCCGGATTGCGACTATATCGATGGCGAGGTGCGGGAGCGCAACGTGGGGGAATACGATCACGGCAGGTTGCAAGCACGGATGGCGATCTGGTTTGGAAGACACGAACGCGATTGGCGAATTCGCGTGGTGGTGGAGCAGCGGCTTCGCGTCAGCTCCGGCCGTTTCCGCATTCCGGATGTGTGCGTAATCGACTGGAACCAGCCCATCGAACAAGTCTTCACCTCGCCGCCGCTCATCTGCATCGAAGTACTTTCCAAAGACGACAGCCTTCGCAGCATTCGGCAACGTGTCGACGATTACCTCAGCTTCGGCGTCCCGCATGTGTGGATTCTCGATCCGGTCCTGCGCAAGG
>PKYZ01000386.1 GCA_003132865.1 Bryobacterales bacterium | reverse complement strand
ACGCGCTTGCCCTTCTCCTCGCCCAGGAACATCTGCCCGCCGCCCGCGCCACAACAGAACGACCGCTCCCGCGCGCGCGGCGGATCCGCCACCTCGCCCCAGCGCGCAATCACCTCCCGCGGCTGGTCGTAAACGCCGCGGTAGCGCCCCAGGTAACACGGATCGTGGAAGACCACGCGCTCCCGCCCGTCCGTCCGCTGCGGCAGCTTCTCCTGCATTCTCGCCAGCAGCTCGCTGTGATGCTCGATCTGGAATGCCGCGCCGAATTCTTTCCAGTCCTCGCCGATCGTGCGCACGCAATGCGGGCAGATGGATAGCAGCTTGGCCACCTTGGCCGATTTCAGTTGCTCGATGTTCGCCTCGGCCATCTGCTGGAACAGCAGGTCGTTCCCCAACCGCCGCACAGGGTCGCCCGTGCACTTCTCCTTGCGCAGCACGCCGAACGTCACGCCCAGGTGGCGCAACACCTGCACCAGCGACAGCACGATCTCCCGGCCCTGCGGATCGTACGATCCCATGCAACCCAGCCACAAGCAATACTCTTGCGTGCCGTCGTAAATCGGGAGTTCGTTCTTCTCGATGAATTTCAGCCGCTCGCTCGACGCGAATCCCAGCGAATTGCCGGTGCGCTCCATCGCCAGGAACATCTTGCCGCCGTAATCGTCTTCCCACTTGCCGGTATTCACCGCGCCGCGCCGCAGCCCGATAATCACCGGCAGGTGCTGGATACCCACCGGGCACTGGAACTCGCAGGCACCGCAGGTGGTGCACTGGAACGCCGCTTCCATCGAAATGTGTTTGCCCAGCAGCGGCTCTTCGTTGCCCGGCCCCTCTTCGTTCAGATAACGCCGCAGCCCCAGGATGATCTCTTTCGGGTTGAGAATCTTTCCGGTGTTATAGGCTGGACAGTGCTCCGTGCAGCGCCCGCACTCGACGCACGAGTAAGCTTGCAGCGCGTCGAGCTTGGTTACGTCCTTGCCGGTGTCCAGGCCGAAATCCTCGTCGCCCACCAGCGGCGGAATTTTGCTGAAGCCGGCCCGCCGTAAGAACACGGTCGCCGGGCTGATCACCAGGTGCAGGTGCTTGGTGTGCGGAATCAGTGGCAGAAACGCCAGCAGCGTGAAAGTGTGCAACCACCAGTTCGCGCGCGCCGGCGTGGTAGTTTCATCCATCGCTAACCCGGCCAGATATGTGATCATCAAGATGAAAATGAGTAGCGCGATGCCCCCCGATTCCGGCGCTACTTTGCCCAACCAGATGGGGCGCGCCACGAAACGGCGGATGGCCAGGCCGGCGATCGAAACCGCCACAGCCACGGCCCACACGGCCACAAAAGCGAAATAGGCTTTGCCGAATCCGCCTTCGCGGCTGAGGAACGGGAAACCGAATCCGGCTGCGATGTGGTTGAGCGTGACCAGCGCGAACGCGCAAAAGCCCCAGAAGACGAATGCGTGCGCCCAGCCGGGCAGCGGACGCTCCCGGATCACCTTCCCTTGCAGCATCACTTCCCAGACGAATTGCCGGATGCGCGGCCCTAGCGGGCGAAGCTGGAAATCGGGATTATCGCGCGAGCGGCGGATTACATCCACCGGCTTGCGGAAGCGGAGCCAGAAAAGCGATCCGGAGATGCACAACAGTATCGCCAGGATCGCGATTTCCAGCCAGGAAGGGTGGACCATGCGGTAACCTTTGAATGTAGCACAGCGGTCCGCGAAGTCCGCTGCAAATCAATCTAACGGGGTATTTCGCTTGCGCATTTTGGTTACCGGAGCCGCCGGATTCATCGGCTCGCACATGTGCGATCGCCTGCTGGCGGAGGGCCATGCGGTGGTGGCTGTTGACAATTTCCTCACCGGCTCCGAACAGAATGTGGCGCATCTCAACGGTTGCGCGCAATTCCGGCTCATCCGTCACGACATCACGCAGCCCCTTGCGGTGGATGGTCCGCTGGACGCCGTGTTGAACATGGCGTCGCCCGCCAGCCCCAAGGATTATTTGCAGCACTCCATCGCCACCCTGGATGTGGGAAGCGCGGGCACGCGCAACATGCTGGAACTGGCGCGCGCCACCAGCGCCCGCTTCCTGCTCACCTCCACTTCGGAATGCTACGGCGATCCGCTGGAGCATCCGCAGACCGAAACCTATTGGGGTAACGTAAACCCGGTTGGGCCGCGCTCCTGCTACGACGAGAGCAAGCGCTTCGCCGAGGCGCTGACCATGGCTTACCATCGCACTTATGGCCTGCGCACCAACATCGCGCGGATCTTCAACACGTACGGGCCGCGCATGAAGCTGGATGACGGCCGCGTGGTGCCCTCGTTTCTGGACCAAGCCCTGCGCGGCGAAGCCATCACCATCTACGGAGATGGATCGCAGACGCGCAGCTTCTGTTATGTGAGCGACCTGGTGGACGGCATCTACCGGCTCATGCAATCCGATGAGCGCTATCCGGTCAATCTTGGCAATCCAAATGAAATGACCATACGGGAGTTCGCCGAGCAGATCCGCCGCCTCACCGGCAGTTCATCGCCGATCGTGAATCGCGCGCTGCCGGAAGACGACCCCAAGCAGCGCAGGCCGGACATCTCCAAAGCGCGCCGCCTGCTCGGCTGGGAACCGCGCGTGCCGCTGGAAGAAGGCCTCCGTGTCACCCTCGACTACTTTCGCGCCGGTTAACGTGGCGCACGGGGTGCCCTCCGGGCCCTTGCGTGCGCCACAAGAGCTATTGAGCCTCGCTTAATACAGTGACACTTGCCTCCACCCAAGAACCGCTCCCTTACGGTCGCGGCTCCGAATGAGGCACACGGCCGCACACCGAGCCGCGACGTCGGGAACGTGCCGGTGTTCGGGGCCGCGGCTGGTCGTCGCCGACACCCTTGGCCACGGCATCGCGCACCTGGTCCGGTTGCGTGATCTTGACCACCAGAGGAAACGCGCCAGGGATCGAGCCGCAACCTCGCGGGCGGCGGCAAGTTCAATGCCGGAGATCCCAACGATAGCCGGCGCGGGCCAGGCGGCGGGCAATCGCCTCGCCGATCCCGGCGGCCGCGCCGGTAATATCTACTGCGCCGCTGCCGCTACGGCCAGACGGTCAGATTCGCCATTTTCGAAACGCCACTATAAGTGGCCGTGATCGGCACAACGGTCTTCGAGGTTACCGCCGTAGTCGTAGTCGTGAACGTCACGGAAGACGCGCCTGCCGGCACGGTTACGGTGGGAGGCACGGACGCGACGGCGGGGTTGCCGCTGGTCAGCGTCACCACCGCGCCTCCGGCGGGCGCCGCACCATTCAGCCTGACTGTATTGTTGGTCGTAGATCCGCCGCCAACTACCTCTGCCGGCGACAGCGTCGGGGACGTAAGCTGCGCGGCGTCCACCGTCAACGTGGCAGTCTGGGTCACGCCGCGATAGGTGGCCGAAATCGTCACCGGGGTTTGCGTCGCGACAGCCGTGGTTGCGATATTGAAGACCAGGGAGTACGTTTGGCCCGCGTGCACCGCCACGGATGCCGGGACCGTGGCCACCGCAGGGTTGCCGCTCGACAGGCTGACAAGCGCGCCCGTCTGCGGGGCAGGTCCGGTGAGCATGACCCTATTGTCGGTCGTCGAGTTGCCGCCCAGCACGGCTTGGTGCGAAAGCTTCACGGCAGCTCGAGTTACATGCGGGCCGACGCTCAGCGAGAACGCTGCGGGCGCCGAGGTGCCACCGGCGCTGTCGCTTACCGTGACGCTAAAGCGGAACGGACTGCCCGTGGTCGTGGTAGGCGTGCCGCCGATCACCCCGGTACTGGGACTCAGACTCAAACGCGGGGGCAGGGCGCCGGCATAGGTGCCGGCATAGGCTTATACACCTTAGCAAAGGTCGGGTTGAACGCCCCAATATACATTCTAGTCGCAGGACTCTTCGCGGCTGGTATCGCGTGGCTTGGGTTCAGGATTTCAGAGAAGATGGCAAAGTCGCTGCCGTCGTTTGTCTTTTCCATGGGTCTCTCCATATATTTGGTCGTATTGGCTGCCACGGGAAGCTCCTTCTTTGGGAGGGATGGTATGCGTTTTCTTTGACCTCTCACCAAAGCCCACTTCGGCGATCACATGGGGAGTCGTCGGGGCTGTGCGGCTGTTCTCTCGTTCATCGCGTGGCTCGCGGATTAGACCGCCGACGCCATTCCGGTAGTTTCTTTACGTGTTCTGGTATACGATGATCAACACCAGCAGGATATCGATCATCGGAGTCATATTGATCTGCGCTTTCCGATCGCGCATCATCGCCATATCCGTACCCCTCGCCTGATTCGACACGAGCCGCACGGCGAAAGTTCCTGCGGCCTTCCGGCGGCATGAACTTGACAGCAGCGCCCAACCTGATGCACACTACAGTAGTCTACCTATGGGAAAAGATCTAGCGCGCACCGAAATCCCGCCGGGAACCCTATACATGCTCATCCTGCGCAGCCTTGCCCGGCTGGGGCCGATGCACGGCTACGGCATCGCGCAGCATATCCAACAGTTGTCCCAGGACGTTCTGCAAGTGGAAGAAGGGTCGCTCTACCCGGCGCTGCAGCGCATGCTGATCAAGGGTTGGGTCACCGCGGACTGGGCGCAGTCGGAAAATAACCGGCGTGCGCGCTTCTACCGGCTGACGCCAGCCGGCAAGAAACAACTGAGCGTCGAGATGTCCGAATTCGACAGGGTCATGCGGGCGATCGCCAACGTGATTCAGCCCGCGTAAAGGAGAGTCCGCCGATGGCACGGCTGGGGCTAAAGCTGGGTGAATTGTGGCGGCGAATCGTATTCCTCCGCCGCGGACGGCAGTTCGATGCCGAGATCGAAGAGGAGTTGCGGTTCCACGCCGCGATGAAGGCGGATGGCTACCGGGCTGACGGCGCCGGCGCCCAAGAGGCCCGCTATGCGGCTATGCGCCGTCTCGGGAACCCAACGGAGCTGAAGGAAAGGAGCAGAGATATGTGGGGATGGGGGTGGCTGGAAGCGTTCGCGCAAGACACCCGGTACGCCTTCCGCGTGCTGCGCAAGAGTCCGGCGTTCACGCTCGTCGCGGTCCTGTCGCTGGCGCTGGGGATCGGCGCGAACACGGTGGTGTTCAGCGTGCTCAACGCCCTGGTGCTGAAAGCGCTGCCTATCGCCGACGCCGCGCGCGTCTACTTCGTCAATAACTCCGGCGGGCCCGCGCAATCCTTCCCCAACTATCGCGACATTCGCGACCGCAATTCAGTGTTTGAATCGCTGTTTGCCTACCGCATTGCAATGATGTCGCTCGACGACGACCGGGGCGCGCATCGCGCGTGGGGCTACCTGGTCACCGGCAACTACTTTGAGTCGCTCGGCATCAAACCGGCGCTGGGCCGGTTCTTCACGCCGGCCGAGGACACGCATCCCAACGCCAGCCCTTATGCCGTCATCAGCTACGCATGCTGGCAGAGCCGTTTCGGCGGGGACCCGCAGATCGCCGGGAAAGACATCCGCATCAACAGCCACCCCTATACCGTACGGGGAGTCGCGCCGCGCGCGTTCCACGGCACCGAAGTCTTCTATTGGTCCGAGATCTGGGTGCCCATGATGATGCAGCCCCAAATTGAAGGCCACTCCTGGTTGAACGAACGAAACTCCCACAATTCCTGGGTCGCGGGACGTCTGAAGCCGGGTGTTACGGTCTGGCAAGCGGAAGCCAACCTCGGTATAATCGCGGCGCAACTGGCGCACGACTACACCTCCAACGAGGGCATGCGGCTCACGCTGGGAGTACCAGGGATGATGGGATCGGCAGGCCGCGAGCCAACCCGCGCCTTTGCCGGAGGTGTGATGCTGCTGGCCGCACTCGTGCTGCTGGCGGCCTGCGCAAACCTAGCCAGTCTGCTGGCCGCCCGCATGGCCGATCGCAGCCGCGATCTCGCGATCCGCGTTTCCATCGGAGCGGGCGGCGGCCGGATCGTGCGTCAACTGCTCACCGAGTCGCTTTGGATCGCCATGCTCGGCGGGGCCGCCGGATGCGCGCATATTTAAAGGCCTGGGAGCCATGTTGCTGCATAAAGATTTGGCAACACGGAAATCGGACACCGCCGGTGTAAATCATGCGCGGGAACACCTCGACATCATTACCCGGCGCGCCAAACCGCAATCTGGTGGTTCAACGCCGTGACGGTTGCTTGATTAATCGTTAATCTTCTTCTTCGGCTTCAATCCTGACCGGCTCGCCCTTCGGCGTCCCCCGTGGGGATGTCCTCCCCAGGCAGCACCGGCAGTAGTAGATCGGCGACGCCCGGGGCGTTGTGGTACTTCCCGCACCGGCATTGGGTCTTCCCGTTGAACTCCGGTTCGAGAAGGATGGAACAGCCATGGCACCGGGGATGGTTCGACAGATCCGCCGGCAGAATGGCCTTGCCGCACATGGGGCAGTGGCGAAGCTGGTTCACATTGTGGGAGGGTGAGAAATGGGAGCAGGTGGACCCGCACCTGGCCATCTAACGGCGTAGGTAGCCTGCATCATACGTTCGGGCTGGTTTATCTTCCGATGCACGCGGCGGTGGTGGCGCTGGGCGCGTTCGGGGTGCTGGCGCTGACGCTGTCGATCACTGGAATCTACGGCCTTTCGGCGTATACGGTATCGCGGCGCGTGCGCGAGATCGGCATCCGCGTGGCTATCGGCGCGCGGCCCGCGCAGGTCTTGCGGCTGATCTTCGCCCGTACCGGCATGTTGGTCGCGGCCGGCGCCAATGTGCTGGCGAGTATCGTCTATCAGGCCAGTTCCCGCGATCCGGTGGTGATCGGGGCGGCTGTGCTCGCGATCTCCGCCGTGGGCCTCGCGGCAGCCTGCGGGCCAGCCCGCCGCGCCCTGCGTATCGATCCGGTGCAAGCACTACGCCACGAGTAGCCTCTGCTCTGCGATAATGGGTCAGGCATGGACACTAAACTGGAAGTCGTGCTCAAACCGGATATCGAAGCCGTGCTGTTCCAGCGCGCTAAGGCGGAAGGTTTGTCGCTAGATCAGTTTGCCGCCCGCGTGCTGGAAACGATGGCTTTGACCCAGTCCCCCCCGAAGCAGGCGACCCCGGATGAGCGAGTGAAGGCTTTTGACAGTTTTGTTGCTGGGCTAGAATCAAGCGCCGTGCTCCCGGAGTCGGCCTTCGAACGCGAGAACTGGTATCCGGACCGCTGATTGGGCTGGATGGACTATCTCGTCGATACGAACGTCTGGTTACGCATTCTCTCCCTTGCAAGCCCGCTGAGACCGCCTGCGCGTCATGCCATCGCGACTCTGCTACGGAGGGGCGATGATCTCTGTGTCGCTCCACAGAACCTAATCCAGTTTTGGAACGTGTCTACGCGTCCGCAAAAGGACAACGGCTTCGGCAAGACCGTTGCGGAGACGGACCGTTACTGCCGCTTTCTCGAATCGTTCCTGACCGTGCTTCCGGAGACGCCGGCTTTGTTTGCAAGATGGCGTGAGTTGGTCGCAGACCACGAGGTGTCCGGAAAGAAAGTCCATGACGCGAGGCTCGTGGCAGCGATGAGTGTGCACCGAATCCGACTGATCCTAACGTTCAACACGAAAGACTTTGTCTGTTACAAAGACGTCGAAGCGGTGAGACCCGAGGAGGTGTGATGGCCGGCCTGCACGTGAGCAGGTCAGCGGATTACCGGCGCTGGAACCACTTCAGCCGCGCCAGCAGGCCGTAGAACACGAGGCAGCACCAAAAGTCGATGGCCAGTCCCCAATCGATCTTGTAGGGCACGTGACGGCCGGGCGGCGGCAGGAAGCGGTCCAGGCTGAAGTAGGCCGCATTGCCCAGCACCACCGCCGCCAGGCTGTGCCAGAATTGGCGCATTGAGAAAAGCCGGGGCTCAACCACCCGGGCGCCTTCCGGTGGGCACGCTATTCCAGGGCGCGTCGAGAACCTGCCGGACCTTCTCCACCAGTTCAACCGATGTGAACGGCTTCGGCAGGAACGCCACCGAGTCGCGGCCGAGACGCTGTACCACCGGCTCGTCCGTATACCCCGACATCAGCAGGATGCGCAAACCCGGGCGCGCACGGCGCAGGCGTTCGGCCAGATCCGCGCCCTGCATGTTGGGCATCACCAGATCTGTCAACACAAGTTGAATCGGCTCGGGGTGAGTTTCACAGACGCGCAAGGCGTGATGTCCGTCGCGCGCCTCCAGCGCCCGATATCCGTTCTGCACCAGCATCAGGCACACCAGGTTGCGAACGGCGTCCCCATCCTCGACGACCAGAATCGTTTCTTTCAACAGAGATCTCCCGCGGCTCCCCATCCCTACTATTGCACGTGCATGGCATCGCCGAAGTACGACAGAATCTGCTCCGAGCAGCGGCGGCAGCACTCGTCTTCATCCGGGTCGCGGGCTTCACACCGTATCAGCTCGCGGTCCTCAAATGCCATGCTTCTTCCGCAAACCCAGTCTTCCCCGTCGCGGATGTGGATATGATTAAACTCTATCATGCGTCTCCTTAGTAGCTATAGTACTCGCCATATTTGCCATTGTGAACATTGACCCAGATCTTCAAGATAGCGTAAGATTTGGTTACAGAGTGTCGCCGCGCTCGAATCGCGGATGACCTTGGATCGATCATCGCGAGACCCACGCATATGTCCATCGAAACAAGCCAAGTGACAGGACCCAAACGGCGCGCTTTCAGTATTTTGGCGGCCTTGATGGTGCTCGTTTATGCGCCCTGCAAGGCAGACGTTCCGACACCGCCGGCGCCGCCAGCCGTACCTGCGGGTTACTGCAACTCCATCTATAGCGAGCTAAACGGCGATCTGCAGGCGTTTAACACCCAACTGGCGACCCCTCCGACCTGGACGCCGATACCGGGCGGTCCCACGCTATACAGCGCCAATCTGCAGTCGGCCAATAGCAATGAGGGTCCGTCGATATCCGGCCCCAACTATTTGCAAACTGTTCTGACCCAGTTGCAGGAGTTGAAAGCTTTGGGAATCCAGGCCGTGTCGGTATCGGTCCTGTTTCCCGTTCTTTATGAGCCTTTTTATGGCAGCGCGGCCGCTCTCCAGCCGTACACGACCTTCTATTCGCAGGTGGCCCAGGCTGTCAGGGCCGCCGGTCTCACACTCATTGTGGACGATGAGACCCTGTTTTCCAATGACGTAGCAGCCGGTTGGACCAACATGAACGCCTACTACGGCACGCTCACATGGCCGCAATACATGTTGGCGCGCGCCCAAATGGCCGCCACGATCGCACAG